>NZ_JADFUE010000121.1:0-9487 GCF_054967145.1 Bradyrhizobium sp. UFLA06-24 | reverse complement strand
GACCGGCACCGAGACCTACCTCGTGACATCGTTCGGCAAGCCGTTCACGGCGAACGGGTTCGGCAACAAGATGCGCGAGTGGTGCGACGAGGCGGGCTTGCCGGAATGCTCAAGCCACGGCCTGCGCAAGCTGTGCCTGACGCGGCTCGCTGATTACGAGGGGCCCGATGGCCGGGTGCTGGACGTGCGCGACTTGCAAGCGATCAGCGGTCACAAGGATCTGCGCGAGCTTCAGGTTTACATTGAGAACGCCGACCGGAAGCGCCGTGCGAAGCGCGCCATCGCGCAGCTCGAAGAGGCTCAGAAAACGAGGACGCGATGAAGTCGCTGGCGCAGAACAAACCGTGGTGAAAACTGAGAAACGAATTTGTCTAGTTGTGGTGGTTGAATTTGTCTAATCGGCAAAAAGCGCTGAGAGATCAAGGGCCCTTTTTAAGGGCGGTGGGCCCGGCAGGACTCGAACCTGCAACCAGACCGTTATGAGCGGCCGGCTCTAACCATTGAGCTACAGGCCCCGCCGCTGAAAGGCGACCGCGCGGCGGCGCCGGGATCGTCTACAGGTTGGCCGGCATTCCGGCAATCCCATATCGCTTCAAGCGAAATAGGGACTAGCTCGCAGTCGGCATTCAGCTTTGCAGGTCAAAGCTCGCGAGCCGCCGACCGGTCGAGGATCCTGATCCCGCGTTGCGTATTGTCGCCGTCGGACGCAGAATTCCTGAATCGAAAGCCCGAAAACAAAGAACTTCGACTTTGACTCTACCGCGGCTAGCCGAAACAGTAGCGCGCGCTCAATCGGTCAGGGAACAGGCGCTCGTAGGCGGCAACACACGAGGTGCAACCCTGCGATGGCGCTTGAATTCGGCGTCCGGGAGCTCGTTTTTGATGAATTTCACCACATCGAGTGTGGGAAGTTGCGATATCGCCAAGCCCAGAGCTGCCCCACTTTAGAAAGACATTCGAGGCCGTTGCCCGGATCCGAGAACCGTCTTTCGCATGGGCAGCCTGTGACCGGAGCGTAGCTGATGTAGTGTCGCCCCGACGCGCGACACTACGGATCGAGGTCTTCCTTTGAACCATGAGGGTTGGACTGCGCTATCTGGCAATCGGCGTTTGCGCCATTGCCGCAGCCTGGCTTGTGATGAATTGGCTCGTCTAGCATGGCGGGATTATTTCGTGGGGGTTGCGTCAATGCACGATTGGAAGAGCGAGCTCGATGCGCTCGTCGCTGAAACGATGGCCTTCACCGAATCGCTGAAGGTAGAGATCGAGCGGCCCCGCTCTGTGCCGAAAAAAGTCGTTGAGCCGGGTTGCCTCAGCGTGCCCGACTATGGCGGCAGTGAACGCGATGAGATCAGAAAACGGGTCGAGAGCTTCAAAGCTCAGCAAGAGCGCTTCATGCGCGAGCGTGAAGAGTATGCCAATTCCCTGCTGCGCCGGATCGAGCGGGTCACGAAATCGTAGGATAGCTCAAGCTCACTGAATCGTCATGTGGCGCTGCCGGGCCCGCTCAAGTCGCCCATCTCAAGCGATGCGCGCTCGCGGAGTACCTGATGGCCGATCTTCCACTCCTTTAGCTCATTGAAGCGCGCCGATTTGTGACCGTCCCCGAATTGACTTATTGCGCAAGCGCGAGAGTGCTCAAGCTCCGATCGGCTGTTGCCGTAGAGTGTTCCGCCGCACACGTTGCCATCACGCTTGAAAAATGCGCGTCTTTTTAGAAATAGCAGGAATGCTGCTTGAAAGCCGGAGCGACTGACGCTTGGAGTTCTTTCGAAGGCGATCGGCCAAACCGTCTACGGATTGTTTTGCCCTTTACCAATATCAAAATATCACTTCTGGATTTTCTATCCTCTCAAGACTTAACGGAGGCTAGATCATGCGCAACCTTTTCTTCATCGCTGTGTTTGCACTTCCGATGCTCGTCGGCTTTGGATCGCCTTCGACCGCCGCTCCGCGGGGGCGTTAGCACATCCCACCGGCTCGGCAGGACGTTTATTGCCTGCAGGGACGTACCTTGGGATATCCTGGCAATTGCCAGTTTTATGACCAGTGTATGGCCACCGCCTCCGGTACCTCAGCCTATTGCGGGATGAATCCGATCTACGCATTCCAGCGACAAGGATGGCGATTGCGCTGATGTGATCGTCAAGCGTGATCGAGACATCAGTCTTTGCTCATCTAAATCGAATCGCCCGCTGTGCAGGTAAGGGTTGGGCTTCCGCCTGGTTGGACGTCCACATTCGAGTAAGCTCGCGTCCTCAGTTGCATTGCGACGCCAGGCAACAGCGAACCGGACACAATGCCTTATCGGCGTCACGTTCGATCGGGCATCCTCTCGCACCGCCCCGGCCTCAATCGCCGACGGCGCAACCGTCGGCACCGGTCGAAGCTCCCTTGACTTCGTGCCATTGGCGGTCCCGGCGGATGATCTTGGTTAGGCGCCCGTTCGCTCGTTCAAAATGCTGCTGATCGTGCGACGAGCCGCGACCTCTTCGCTCTACGCCGCAGCCCGGGACCCTGTTCGTTGAGATCAAAATTTAGATCAAAAATCCCATTCACGTCCACGCGCGCGGCGACGATCAACTCTAAGGGCCGCGAGTAATAGCGACCGTGCCATTGTCCACGCCGATATCTCCGCGGAGACAGGGAACGGCCGGATTTGTGATTTCGTATTCTGGCCTTTCCGCCTTGCAGCGGCCGCGCCCGGGTCGAGCTTGAGGGGAGGGCGGTAACCTCCTGGAGAGCGGGAGGAAACGAATTGGATATGCAAGCAACACACCGACTTTGCTTTGTTAGGTTTTCCTCAGCGTCGTTTTTTATTGTTGGCGTTGGCATCGTCCTGCCGGCGTGGATTGGCTTCCACGCCGGCGGATCCAGTCTGGTTGGCCTTCTGCTGCTGACCTCGAGCGTCGCTGGATTGTTTCTGGCGCCCCTCAGCGGGTACATCGTCGACCGACATAGTCGGCTCACAGTCAGCGCGACGGGGCAAGCAATCAGGGCCTGCGGCCTTTTTGTGTTGGCCCTCGTGCAGCTCCTCCCCGAGGACCTCTCGCGACCACTCCTGGTTCTTCGGCCATTCTCGGCGCGTTCGGTTAGCGCTGCTGGCCGGCGCGATGAGTGGGTTGCTCCAGTCAATCGTTCCCGAGACCGAGCGCATGGCATTCAACATCCGCCTCTCCTTCTTCAATCAGGCCGGTCTTGCCCTCGGGACAGGTATGGCGGGCTATGCCATAGATCGTCTCGGCGGCGCTACCACAGCCGGCCTATCGGCCGGTATGGCTGTGGCCATTCTGCCTTTGCTCGGGAGGCTGACGACGGGAACCGAAAGCAGTCGCAGTTCGATAAAGGGCCTTACTCCGCTTTCCGCTTCGCGTGAAGTGTTCCGCTATCTTCTGAACGAACCGCAAAGCCTGTCCGCCGCGGTCACGGTGGGACTGGCCTTGCGGTGATCCAGATTACAAACCTATTGTTGCCTGATTTCGTTATTCATTCGCTTGGCGGCGGGAGCGATCTCTTCGGCATGCTCGAGATGACCGCCGCGATCGCCGGCATGGCCGCTCTCGCTCTTGCCGGGATACCTGCGCTCGCCAGGAAACTGGCCCGAGCAACCGCCGCGGTTCTTGCAGGGGCCCGGCCTCATTGGTTGTGCTGTCTTTTGTGACCAGCCCGCTGATGGCGATCGTGCTCTATGCCATAGCTGGAATGCTGTGGAGCCTGTCACGGGCCGCGGCCAACGGACATCTTTCGACCGTTGTGGATTCGGCCCTGATTGGGCGCGTCCAGGCCTTCACGACCCTGCTGACGGCCGGGCTCGGTGCGCTGATCTTCCTCCTTCCGACCCTATTTCCAAACGCAATTGAGGCCGCGCTTTATATGGCATCCGGAGTGACGATCCTCATCACTATCGCGCTCGTCGGTCTATGGACCCGCAGCCTGAGATACGCGGGCTCTCTGAAGAGCTGAACATTCAGAGTGGCTCATATTGACGCGTCTCTGCCGAACCGCTTCTGGCGGTCAAAAAGAGGCAAGACATGTATTCTCGCATCCTCGTTCAGGTACGGACTATCTCATCGAAATCCACAAACTGCGATGACTGATCCCCGTACTTAGGCAGATGGCTCCAGCGTCCCATCATTGCCAACCACCCTACCGGTCGTCACTGCACTCGGACCCGCGTGCCCCTTCGGGGGGCTATGCTCACGCTCCTACGGGTGCCATTTTGCGTTTAGGCGATGCGCCCCTGGCGCACGCCGCAGATGTTGGCGCGCAAGGTCGAGACAGGACGGCCTATCAGTGATCCATTGCAACTCATTACCTTGAGATGGCTCGGATTATGACGATGGGGCTATCAGTCCTGAAACATCAGAACGCGCAAGCTTGATTACGGCGCGATCGCCCTTCTGTTCCGAGCCGTGCACCCTGAGATTCAATCTTTGTGCGCGGGGCGCAGTATGATGCATAGACGCAAGCAACGCTCTTGTCGCTGGCGCTGGAATGCCTTGTGGCGCATTCGTGTCTACGCGACTCTGAGTTGGTCGCTGCGTCGGTCCGTCGATGTGATGCAAACCAGATAGATGGGGCTTCTCAGTCACGGAGTTTATCGTTCCGCGCCATGAGGCATTCCCAACAGAAATTAATTATCCGGCGGCACGAATTGAAACAGGCATTCTTATTTTTCCTCCGCGGTTGACGCTGGTCGGCTACTCTACAATGTTGGAGTGCCATGACGCGTTCATGGCTACCGAAAATTGAGAAGAGTGCGATGCCGTTTTTGACCTTCCGGTCCACCTCTACACGAACCGCATGTGCCGCGTGATGACGTCAGTGCTTGAACGTGAGCTTCACCTTGGCTTGAACCTGCATGGTGCTGGGGGACATACCGCAGCGTGGCGGTGGCCCGGAAATTCTCCCGGCGCATTTTACGATATTGAGCATTACGTACGAGCCGCGAAGCTCGCCGAGCGTGGAAAGCTCGACGCGGTTTTCCTCGCCGACACGCCAGCGCTCGATCCAGCAATCGAGAAGCACCCACCGCTCAACGGCATCGAGCCGACGATCACGCTTGCCAGCATTGCGCGAGAAACAAAATTTGTCGGCCTGATCGGCTCGGCATCCACCACCTACAACGAACCCTATAACCTCGCGCGCCGATTCCAGTCGCTTGACGTTGTCAGTGGCGGCCGTGCGGGCTGGAACGCAGTTACGACGTCCAATGTCTATACGGCCAGGAGCTTTGGCGGCGACGTGCTGTCACGTGATGACCGCTATCGCCGAGCCGAAGAATTTGTGGAGGCGGTGCGAACCCTTTGGCATAGCTGGGGAGAAGGCGCTCTTATCCTGGATCAGGCCTCGGGGCGGTTTGGTGATCCGAGCAGGCTGCGGACGACGAGGCATGCCGGCGAGTTCTTCGACATCAGCGGGCCACTGACACATCCCGGCTCAAGACAGGGGCAGCCGGTTATTTTCCAGGCCGGCGGATCCGATCCAGGGCTCCGGTTCGCGGCCCGAAGCGCCGATGCCGTGTTCTCATCGACAGGCGATTTGGAAATCGCCCTGCGCGAGGCCGATCGCCTCAGGTCGTTTGCTTCTCAACATGGACGACGGGCGCCCCTTGTCCTGCCGGGTATCGTCACGTTCGTCGGCGGAACCGAAGAGGAAGCAATCAAGCGCAAGGCGGAGCTTGACGATCTAATCAACTTTGACGTTGCCCTTGATGCGCTGGCCAGTCGTTTCGGCTTTCCTGCCGAAAGGCTGAAGATCAACGAGCCAATCGACCTCAGCTTACTGCCGGGACATGCGGACGCTGCTTTTTCCATTGGCCAACATCGCACTGTGGAAGCTCTCGTGCGCTCCGGCAAAACAGTCCGCCAGATCATCGTAGAGGCGCCTGCTTACGGCCACCGGGTGCTGGTCGGATCGCCGGAACAGATTGCCGCATCCTTCGAAGAATGGTTCCGGGCTGGCGCAGTCGACGGGTTCAACGTCATACCTGATGTTCTGTCCGACGGCACGCCTGCGTTCGTCGATCACGTTGTTCCCGTTCTTCAGCGGCGCGGCTTGTTCCGCTCGGATTATCGCGGCGAAACGCTGCGCGAGCACCTCGGCATCCCACTGCAGGGCGAGCGCACCGACCAGGTCTCCGCCGCCTGAGTGCTTCTCCTTTATCACATTCGGAGCTTATCATGTCCAAGCCGGCTGCCGTTCATGCGGTGTTTCTTCTCAAAAGTCTGAATCGTCGTGTGAAGTCTCGCGCCGCAATCATCGCCATCGCGATGTCTGGCCTTTCGATTGCGGATCCGGTGCACGCGGAGGGCGCTTCGGCTGGCAAGCCGCAATCGGGTGGGATTATCCGGTACGGACACTTCCAGGAGCCGCCGTGCCTCTATGGTGGTTGGGTGCAGCAGTGGTACCTTCAGCGTCAATTCAGCGACAATCTGGTCGCCAGGGCTGAAGACGGAAGGATCCTGCCTTGGCTTGCGACCGCCTGGACCATCTCGGATGACCGCAAAACTTACACCTTCCAGATCAAGCCCGATGTCAAATTCACGGACGGGACGTCTCTGGACGCCCAGGCGGTCGTCGATAACATCAATGGATGGCTGAGCGACAGTCCGGAGCTCGAGAACCCCACAGCCGGTCCTTATCTCAGGGGCATCTTCGAGTCCGCGGCGGTTGCCGACCCGCTGACGCTCAAAATCACGTTGAAGACGCCGTTCGAGCCGCTGCTGAATGTCTTTGCGCAGTCCTCGCAAGGCATCTTGTCGCCGACGGCGCTTAAGCGTAGCAAGGCCGTGAACTGCGAAAGCCCAGTTGGTTCGGGTCCGTTCATCGTAGAGAAATGGAACCGCGGCAAGAACGTCATATTCCGTCGAAACCCAAACTATAATTCGGCGCCGGCCACTGCCAAGCATCAAGGCCCAGCCTATGTCGAAGGAATTGAGTGGCGTTTTCTCGCTGACCCCACGATACGCTACGGCTCACTTCTGACCGGCGAATCCGACGTTGTCTATCATATCCCTGCCGTCAACTGGCAGGACGCCAATTCCCGGTTCAAGATCGTGCGCCACCTCACGGGTGGAACGCCGCTTCGGCTTGCGTTGTTCTCCGAGAGACCGCCGTTCGACGACGTGCGTGTTCGGCAGGCTTTTGCTTACGCCTCGGACCGACGTGCTGCCGTGCAAGCGGCGTTTCTTGGCTCACTGCCCTATGAGGGCAATTTCGCTTTGAGCCAAAGCTCGCCGGAATATGTCAGCGAGCTCTCAAAATCCTATTCCTATGACCTCGCGAAGGCGAACAAGCTGCTCGATGAGGCTGGGTGGACAGAGCGCGATGCAAACGGCATTCGCAGCAAGAACGGCAAAGCGCTGATCATACGCATCACCTACACCAATGCCTTTTCGCCTCCCGACGGCGATCAGGTCCTGCAGATCATCCAGCAGCAAGCGAAGGCCGCAGGGTTCGACGTGCGGCTCCAGCCGACCAACCAGGCTGATTTCTGGGCAGGAAAGAATCTTGGTCCAAATGACTATGAGGTCGTTCCACTGTATTGGGTTGCGCCTGGCGCCGAGATCTATCGTATTTCGTACAAGCCTGACCTGAATGGTGTCCGCAATCCCTTCAATCCATCCCGCTATCAGGATCTGCCCCTGTGGGACATCATTCAGAAGGCTGAACAGGCTGGTGACAAGGCGCAACGGACCGCGCTTTATCAGCAGGCGGAACGGCGGATTATCGAGAACGCGCCGTCCCTGAGTTACACGGTTTTGGACGTCACCCTCGCTTTAGCCGATAATGTGAAGGACATCTGGCTCGACAGCGGGTCGGTGGGCGAGCCCGTTTTCTCGGACGCATATTTCACCGACAAGAAATGAATGCGGTGAAGACGATAGGCCATCAAAGCCTTTGGCTAGCGCGCCGGCTCTTGTCCGGCCTGATCGTGGTTTGGGCCGCGGCGACATTCACCTTCTTTGTGCAGTTTCTGATGCCCGGGGAACGGGCCCAGATCATCTTCAATGCAAATAGCGGAAACGTGGGAGAGATTCCTCGGGACCAGCTACTCGCCATCAATGCCAAATATGGCTTCGATCAACCCGTCTTCGTGCAATACGGAAAGTATGTAAGGGACGTGATGCACGGAGACCTTGGGCAGTCCTACGTCCAATATCAACCTGTCACAGACCTGATTGCGCGCCAGATCGGACCAACGATTGCGCTCGCTTTTGCCGCCATGTTGACCGCCTGGATCATCACCATCACGACCACGGTTCTTTTCGCCGGGCGTAACAACATATGGTCCAAGGCGCTAGGCGGGTTTCAGGTCTTCCTGGCAACCCTGCCGCCCTATTGGCTGGCGACAATCCTGCTGGTCGTTTTCGCGATCCAGCTTCGCTTGTTTCCTGTCGTGGGCGGCAACACCCTCATGGGCGTCGTTCTGCCTACGATGGCCCTGGCCCTGGAAATCTACGGCTTCCTTGGTCAAGCGGTCTTGAGCGGATTCACGCGGGTTCTTGATCAGCCTTTCATCACCTCATCGAGAATGCGCGGCACAGGTGATCTCAGCCTCCGTCTACGTCACGCTCTGCGCCATGCGGCCTTGCCGGGGATCACCCTTTCCGGCTGGATCATAGGCAAGCTGCTGTCGGGCGCCGTATTGATTGAAGCGGTCTTCGGCCGTCAGGGGCTCGGCGGCGTCCTTGTCGCAGCATCGTCCACACGCGATGTCCCGGTCGTGTCAGGGGTGATCCTGGTTTCAGCTGCGCTGTTTGTCGCCGCCAGCTTGATCGTGGATCTCACGATACAACTCGTCGACCCGAGGATGAAAGAGGCATGAGTTTCGCCAATGGCTCCGCGGGACATACAAAAGCGTTCATAACTGCAAGAGTGCTGACGGGCGCCCGTATGTTTCCGGTTCCGGTCTATATCGCGACTGTCTTCACCGCCTTTTTCCTCATCGCGGCGATTGCGCCGAAACTGCTTCAGACGCATGATCCGTTGGCGCTGAGCTTGATGTCACCTCTCAAGGCCCCTTCATTGACGCATTGGCTGGGGACGGACCAGTCCGGACGGGATCTCTATTCCCGCATCGTGGCGGGGACAGGTCAGTCTCTCTCCATTGGGCTGGGTGCGACTGCGCTCAGCCTTGCCATCGCGCTCATACTCGGCGTGACGGCGGGCCTGTCTGGCGGCTGGATCGACAACGTGCTCAGCCGGCTCTTCGACGCCCTGTTCGCTCTCCCCACTCTGTTCCTTGCGCTTCTCTTCGTTTCGTTGTTGGGCACCTCGGTCTCGACACTGATTATCGCGGTCGGCCTTGGAACATCGCCAGGATATGCACGCATGGTGAGGGTGCAGGTTCTGAGGGTCAAAGCTACTGGTTATGTTGAGGCGGCAAAGGCGTTAGGCCACTCGCCCAGGGGCATCCTGTTCAAGCATATCCTCCCCAACGCAATCAGCCCGCTTGCGACAATGTTCACGCTCGGTATCGGGC
>NZ_JADFUE010000120.1:0-10203 GCF_054967145.1 Bradyrhizobium sp. UFLA06-24 | reverse complement strand
GCGATTGAACCGGTCTCGTCGCTGCACTCGGTCCCGCGTGCTGCCTTCGGCGTCGCTATGCTCACGCTCCTGTGGGTGCCATTCCCGATGGCGATGCGCCGTGGCGCACGCCGGATCAGGCCCGTGGCCTGGCAGATTGAACAAGGGGCTGAGAGTAAGAGTGCGGGCTGGTTTTTCCGTGACGGGTTACAAGTTGCGAGAGAGGCTCGCGGTGCCCGTCGCGGAGACCCGCGATGTCAAACCCTAAAGCTTGCGCGCGCGCCGGCCAGGACCGGGCGAACCTCTATCAGGAAATCACCGAGAAGATCATTGCCGAGCTTGAGGCAGGACGTGTCCCCTGGGTTCAGCCCTGGGGCTCGGCCGCGGCGAAAGCGCCGCTGGCCATGCCGACCAACGCCTCGACCAACCGGCAATACAGCGGGGTCAACATCCTCATCCTTTGGGGAGCTGTGATCGAACACGGGTTCACCGGTCAAAGCTGGCTGACATTTCGTCAGGCGCTCTCCCTTGGCGGCCACGTTCGCAAGAAAGAGCGCGGCACCACTGTTGTCTACGCGGATCGGTTCGTGCCGAACGAAGAGAAGCGACGCGCCGCGGAAACCGGCCAAGAGGCGCAAGCGATTCCATTTCTCAAACGGTTTACCGTCTTCAACACCGATCAGTGCGAAGATCTGCCCGATCGCATTGCCAGCGCTGCGCCGCCCCCACTGGCAGGCCTCATCGAACCCACGGTCGACGCCCTAATCAAAGCCAGCGGAATTCCATTTCGGATTGGTGGAGATCGCGCATTCTATGCAACAAGCGAAGACTTCGTTCAGGTGCCGGCGCCGCAGGCCTATTTCGAACCTATCAACTGGCATCGCACGGCGCTGCATGAACTCGGTCATGCGACCGGGCATCCCTCGCGTCTCAACCGCGACCAAAGCGGATCCTACGGTACAAAGAAATATGCTTTCGAAGAACTGATCGCCGAGCTCAGTTCCGCGTTCAGCTGCGCGGCGCTCGGCATCGTCCCGACGGTGCGTCACGCCGACTATATCGGCTCCTGGCTTGAAGTCCTGCGCGAAGACGTCAGGGCCATCGTGCGCGCCGCCTCGCAGGCGAGCAAGGCTGCGGACTATCTGCTCGGCTTCATTCCGCAGTCCATTGAGCCCGCGTCGCTGGATTCAGCTCTCCCCGATGACACCTCTCCGGTGGCTCGCATCAGCGAACGCGAGGCTGCATAAATGTCAAGCGATGCCTCCGAACTGGCACGCCGCCTCGCGCGAGAGGCCGAGGCGGTGTGCAGACACTATCTCTCCCGCGGCAAGCGAGCGGGGCGATATTGGGTGGTCGGCGACGTCCACAACTCGCCGGGCCGCTCGTTATTCGTACGGCTCCAGGAATCATCGAAGGGACCTGCTGGCAAATGGACCGACGCCGCAACGGGCGAGCATGGTGATCTCCTCGACATCATACAGGAAAGCATGAGATTGCGACACTTCCACGAGGTCGCCGAGGAGGCGCGGCGCTTTCTCAATCTACCTCGTTCTGAGCAGCAGCCGGCACCGAAATCGGTTCGTTCCCCGGCGCCGATCGGTTCACAAGAGGCGGCTCGTCGGCTCTTTGCGATGTCCAGCTCGATTGAAGGGACGCTGGCTGAGACGTACTTGCAGCGCCGCGGGATAACTCGCATCCACCATGGTGACAGCCTCCGCTTCCACCCCCGTTGCTACTATCGGCCGGACGAGCATTCGCCGACAGAAACATGGCCGGCAATGATAGCCCCCGTCACGGACCTCGATGGGCAGATCACCGGTGCCCATCGCACCTGGCTCGATCCAGACGGCTTTGATGACGTGCGGCTCGGCAAGGCTCCGATTGACACGCCTCGGCGCGCCATGGGCTGTCTTTTGGGCAACGCAGTTCGCTTCGGCGTGGTTGATGACGTACTTGCTGTCGGCGAGGGGATCGAGACCATCCTGTCATTACGCTACGCCCTGCCGACGTTGCCCATGGCGGCTGCGCTTTCGGCTAATCACCTCGCAGCCATGTTACTGCCAGCTGGCCTGCGCCGGCTCTATATTGCACGCGACGACGATGCCGCGGGACATGCCGTACAGGAAAGTCTGACCCGGCGGGCTGAAGCGATCGGCGTTGAAGCGATTCCGCTGTCGCCTCGGCTAGGCGACTTCAACGAAGATCTGCACATCTTCGGCCTTGAGGCCCTCCGGGCAGCGTTGCGGCTTCAGTTCGTACCAGAGGACGTCGTCCGCTTTCTGCATTCATGAACGGTAGCTGCGGAATAGCCTGTGGTTCGATAGTCAGAGGTCGCTCGCGGCGCGTCCAATTCCGGAAGAGCACGCGACCAGGGCCTTCTAGAGGGCGATCGGACGGCAGGCGGCTCTGGCCGGCAATGGCTGCGACCGGCTATTTTCCGCCGCGCGCTGGCGATGAAGACACATTAGCTTCTGAGCGGCGCGCTTTGCATCGCGAAGCAAAATAGCCGGCCTGTCGCCATCCTCCGCTGCCGCTTCGGCCCTCGGCTTCCGCCTACGCCCTCCGAGCTTCGGCGGACAAGTCGCTCCGGGTTCTGGCCCGTTCCGCCTGCCGTCTGGGTGATCGCCACGAAGGCCGCGATGGGCGCGGCCGATCCGGCAAGGACCGCTCTCATGACCGACCATGAAGACATCGAACCGCCGCACGTTTCTTCTCCAACTGATCAAGTTCTGACCGAATTGCAGCTCTTCGGTTATCGCCCCTTCGACGACCAGCCCGATCCACGACCGCTTCCCGACGGCAAGATCATCGGCGTCGCGGTCGCGGACATCTTCGATGCCCTGGTCGCCACGTTGAGTGACACGCGGCTCGAGCCGGACCTCGACGATCTGCTCTGGTCGACTGTCAACCTGTTCCATCGTGCCGTCGACCGGATCGGTCGCCAACTCGATGACAACGAACAGGCGCAACAGAAGAGTCAGCGCGAGCAGAACGGCTCCGAAGTCCGATCGATCGAGCTCGAGCGCCTGACGGCCGAAGGCATCACGTTGATCGAGCGCCGAAACTGCCTGGAGCTCTTCCGCGACCAGGCCGTAGAGCGCTTTGAAACGCACACCGGCTCATTCTGGCGCCCCCGATCAGGATCGCTGGTGAACCACCGCACGGTGACCGCAGCGATGATCGACTCCCGCGACTTCATCGCAGCTAAGCGCCGGGCCGAAACCGAGGTCCTGTTGCCGGCAGGACCGAAGATCGCACTCACTGGCGGGCTCGACTTTAACGACCACCACTTGATCTGGGATCGCCTCGACAAGGTTTACGCCAAGCATTCCGACATGGTGCTGCTCCATGGCGGTTCCCCGAAGGGTGCAGAACTGATCGCCTCCAAATGGGCGACTACCCGCAAGGTGCCACAGATCGCTTTCAAGCCGGACTGGACGAAGCATGCCAATGCAGCGCCATTTAAGCGCAACGACGCCATGCTCGAACTCCTGCCGATCGGCGTCATGCACTTCCCGGGCACGGGAATCCAGGACAACCTCGCGGACAAGGCGAAGCGGCTCGGCATCCCCGTGTGGAGGTCCGGCAGCGCGTGAGCGCCGGCTTCTCGCCTCCAGAGGCGGAATTGCTCGCGCGGCAAATGCCCCTCGTTTCGGTCTCGTCCATAGTTGCGCCGTGGTGGTGGAAAGGCGCAACTGGTACATCCTTCCCCATGGAGCCACCACCATGCTCACTGTTGGGCTTGGTCTCCACACTCGGCCTCGCCTTCGTCTGTTGGGCGATTCTCCAGCTCGCAAGTATGCCCCGTCGTTCTTCGTCGTGCCGAGTATCGGAATGAGGCGTTGCTAGAGAGCGGCGCCAGCCTCATTGGCGCGCTGCGAAGCGCAACGGCCGGCGGTACGCTGTCGCTCGCCCTTGGCCACGCCGCCTTTGCTGCTACTCGGCCCTCCGCCTTGCGAGCCGCGATCGCCACAGCATTCGCTGCTCCCGCCGCCGTCGCCCGCTATCTGTGGCGTTAGCGGTCTCCCATATTGGGGTGTATTCGCTAGCCTGGCGTGAAGTCTTCGCTTGCGTCGGCGCAGTTTGCATTGGCGTTATGTCATGGACGCGCTTGATGGTTCTTGTGGAGCACCGCCCTTCGATGAGGGGGAGAACCCGTCCTAACTAGGTCTTACAGCCGCGTGGCCCCAGGGATGACCGCTTTCCACCTTCATCATCAAAAACGTAAGCGTAATCGGTGCAGTGAGCGGGAAGGATCGAAAACTGAGCGCCGGAGAGGCCGTCTTGTTCGGAACCCCTCGACAAAGCTGCAGACTTCGGTCCGTCCCCGCAGGGGCCGCATAGCGATCTTATCTGGACTGGTTCTTGGCAGACGATGCCGCCTTTTGCAGGAGATTGTTTCTCTTTCCCCGCTGAACCGTTCCGACCTCTTGTTCATCAAAACCGATGTAGCCACGCTTCTCCGTGAGATTGTGGTTCAGCACGCGGACGCACGTGGCCTCGTTGATGGCTTGATCTGGCCGAAGACCGGCTTCGCCTCGATCGTCTGAGCCGCAACGCCGTTGATGCGACTTTCTTCCCCTGGGCTTCGCCCATTCCTCGCGAAACAAGAAAGTCGCCTCAACGACGTCCTCCGCTGCGCTTCGGCCCCAGCGGGGTGCGTCGCCGATCGTCCTCGGCCCTAGATCGCCATCGAGGCCGCGGTGGTCGCGGGCTCGAAACACAACAGGAGAAGTGACATGGCTAACATTGGTTCTTTCAAGAAGGTCGGCAACGATTTCCAGGGCGAAATCGTCACCCTCAGCCTGCAGACCAGGGGCGTCCGTATCGTCGCCGAGAGCAACCGGTCCAACGACAACACCCCCAGCCACCGCGTCTACGTGGGCCGGGCCGAGATCGGCGCCGCCTGGTCGAAGCATTCCGAGGAAGGCCGCGATTACCTCTCGCTCAAGCTCGACGACCCCTCGTTCAACGCGCCGATCTACGCGAACCTGTTCGATGACGAAGGCGGTGAGGGCTACACCCTTCTATGGACGCGACCGCGCAAGCCCGGCGAATAAGAGCGCCCGTCAAGAAAGCCCCGTCCGACCCAATCGGGCGGGGTTCCTTAGAAGCCTACCCATGCCGCATCGCCACTGCGCAGCTGCTTGGCCCATCCGCGAAGTTGCGCTCTGTCTCTCGGAGCTCCGCTCATCGCGGCAGAGCAGATCAGATTTGCCCAATCTGAGTTTCGCGTGTTGTGACCCACGCGTATTGCGAGTGCTTTGCCCTCGGCAGAGTGTCTTGTCGCTCATTTCTGCCAGAAAAAGAAGAGCCGCCCGAGGCGGCTCTATTGGCTCTGCATATCAGGCGATCGCTCGTCTATCCATGCTCTTGTATCCAGCAAAGCCTACCGCGCAGAAACCGAGCATCATCATCACCCATGTGCTCGGCTCTGGGACGGCTCCCACGACGGCCGAGGTTGCGAAACCGGATGTCGCGTAACGCTTATAAAGATCACCACCAGCGTAGCTATCCCAACGCTCAAAGCTGCTGCCGAGTAAGTCAATCGTCCCTGGCATGTTCAGCGAGCCCGAGAAATCCAGCTCCAACTCATGGGTATGATAGCTCGGCAAATAACCAGCTACTGGTTCGCCATCAGCGTAGCCGACATAGACTGAGGTTTGACCCGAGTTTGCTCTGGGTGGACCATAATAGCAGTAATAAAGGCCGCAGCCGCTAAAGTTGCTGAAAGTTGCGCCCGGTTCTGGGCCCGGATAAACAGCCCCTGGGAAAAAAGTCGAAAAACCCGGAGCGTTGTAAACGGCAGTAGTCGTCGTGAACTGATACGAATTGAGATTGCCGGTGTTCGTATCGATGGTGAAGCTACCGCTCACCGTCGCTCTATACCCATATTGGTAGTAGAAGGAAGAGTCTTGGAGTGCCACGTCGTGGAGCGTCCATACTATCTCCGCTGCTTTTGCAGCGGGATTATTCCCTAAGACAAAACAAGGTACAATTGCCGCCAACAGAGCAGCCGATTTAATCTTCATGTTGGATCACCAAATAGGAAATTTAATGCGCAGGGACATTTCCACCCTGGGGAACAAGCGTCAAGTCGCTCAGTCTGTTGATTGTTCGTCTATCGGCGCTTTCACCTGAAACACTTTGCGCACAACGGCGATCCTTTTTATCTTCTGACCCCAATTACAGCCAGATCGCGAAATTTAATCCGAGACGGCGTGTCGTCCGAAGCCGGCGCATAGCGTGAGGGCAGCACGGAGCACGTCTGCTCTGCTCACAAAGTCAGACGTCAATCTCTCTGCTATCGTTGGGCGTGGGCTGACCTCGACGCGCAGATATGGAATGGTGCTCTCGATCTTCCCCCCAGAAGGTCCGTACGGCGGGAGATCGTCAAGGTCGCCTTGGTCCGTCGAAAGGAATGCTAGGTGCGGGTCCAGTCCGAGTATCGGGATGACGGCGTTTCAGACGGGCGCCGGCCTCGTTGGCGCGCGCTGCGTAGCGCAAGGGGTACGCCGACGCTAGCCCTCGGCCGGGTCGCCTTTGCTGCTACTCGGCCCTCCGCCTTCCGAGCCACGATCGCGGCGTTCGCGGTGTCCCATATCCAGGTGTTTTCGCCGGCCCGGCGTGAAGTCTTCGCTTGCGTCGGCGCAGTTTGCATTGGCGTTACGTCATGGACGCGCTTGATGGTCTTGGTGGAGACCGCCTCGTGAGCGCGAACCGGCCGCCGGATCAAGCGGCTCGAAATCAATCAGTCGGCCTGCCCCCGCGTCTTTTTGTTGGTCGTTGTGGGCGGGCGAATGAGAAGGTCGGCGGCCTCGACACCCAGACTGCGCGCGAGCCGATCGACAACGTCAATGCCCGCGGCATACACGCTTCGCTCCAGTGCGCTGATATATGTGCGGTCAATTTCGGCCCGATGAGCCAATTCCTCTTGCGACAAACCACGGGCCTGCCGGAGCTTCCGCAGGTTGATTGCAAGTATCTCGCGTATATCCATACGCGAGAGGGCACGGCCTTGAAGAGTATTTCACCACGGAGTATTCTCGACAAAACGCCCTCCGGACGGCTCGCGCCATCTTCAACGGTTCTGCTCCTTCCGGTCCGCGTGTTAGAAATTATCTATCTAAGGCGTGGAGTCTTATGAGGAAGCCGCCGCTCGACCCAGACGTCGCCGATGCTGCGCCTGCAGATCAAATTCTCACCGCTTACGATGAGCGGCACCTGGTGACTTACATGCGCCTTCTGCAAGCCGAAAGCGAAGGGGCTGATTGGATGGAAGTCGCTCGAATCGTGCTGCATATTGATTCGCAGCGGGAGCCGGACCGTGCTCGAAGCGCATATCAGAGTCATCTTGCACGCGCTAAATGGGTGACTGAGCAGGGCCGCCTATTACGTGGCGCCAGCTCCAAATAGAAGAAAATCATCGGCTGAAGCGCCGCAGGCAGAACCATTTTCTTTTGCCAACTCGTGGTCACTCCGGTGCACCACGTGGTGCCAAATTAGGGACTTCCTACAACCGCCTCGTTCATACCTATTGCGGCGCAATCATTGTCAGCAGCGTGCAATGGGGCGAAAACAATGCCTGAATTCGACTGGCGGTCGCCGGATTCCTACAAGAGCCTACAAGACGCCGAAGTTACCGACATCGCCTGGGAATGTCTGCGCCGTAACGTCGACTATCGGCGTGACTACGAGGTGATGATGGCCAGCAGCCCGAACGGCGAGGTGACTGACGCATTCAGGAGGAAATGGGGTATCTGCTTTCGCTCATGACCCGCAGAGGTCTTTCGACGAGCAGACGATCTTTTGGGCGCCTGAGGTTTTGGCGGCTGTCATTCCGGTCAAGGTAGCAATGGCCGGCGACGACAGAGCGCTGTCTCAGCCACTGCTCGACCTTACAGCAGGTCAGGTGCGGCGCGCCGCCGACGGCTGGCATGCCGTGCTGCGCATCGGTGCGGTAGATCACCGTGTCTGGTCCAAGGACCCGGCGGTGCTTGGCGCCTCATATGCAGCCGAACTGCCGTTTGATGCCAATTTCGAAGCGCGTGCCTTTGCAGCCAGACGGCTGTGGCGCGCGATGAATGGACGCGCGCCAGGTCCGGCATTTCACACGCTATCTAGGCAGCGTCGCGAACGCCTGAGCGCCGCGATCCGCGCGCTCGATGCGCATAGCGCCGGTGGCAATTATCGCATTATCGCCGAAGCGCTGTTCGGCAAGAAGCGCATCCCAGATCGCGCCTGGAAGACGCATGATCTGCGCAATCGAACAATCCGCTTAGTGCAAGGCGGCCTCGCGTTGATGCGCGACGGTTACCGCAAACTCCTGCGGCCCGCGCGCAAGGACGAGTAGTGCAGTCCTAAGGGGTGCCGAAAATTGTCCCCCTCAAACTTCGGCATCCCCCTCCGAGATCTTGCTTCTCCATGATGACCGCACACACGCCGGCCTGGCCGAGCGTAGTGCGCTGTCCTCCTGGAGTTCTCAAATGCCCGATCCAATGGCTGGTCTTCCCCCGCGCTTCCTGCGTACACCTGAGGCCGCGAGATATCTTGGCCTGTCCGGCCGCACGCTGGAAAAACATCGCACGTACGGTACCGGACCGACCTATCGGAAGATCGGCGGACGTGTTGTCTACGCCGTCGATGACCTGAAAGCGTGGGCCGACCGCGGTGCCAAGACGTCGACCTCCGATCCCGGAAAGGGGACCGTGCTGCCGGCCAAGAAGCACCCGGTACTGCGCCCATATGCGGGCCAAGAGCGTCGCTGACCGGAACGGCAGCGAGCGGATTGAACTTCGCAACTTCGCCAGTTGATCGCTGAACGGCACGCTTGCGCGGCCGCGGTCTCATTCCAATTCGGAGGATAATCTGTGAATCAGCTCGTGCTATCGGGGGCCCGATCCTCGTGCTATCGCGGACGGGAATTGAGCTTAAGAGCTAATTTTTCCGCGCTTTCCAGCCGCTCTAACTGCACTAACCGGAAATCCTTCGGATTTCTCCTAACGAAGCAGACCGAAAGCGCCCGTTGGCGTGCGGCAACGGCAGTCCGACTGACTAGCCTGCCTTTGCTGGCCGTACACGCTCTGCACAGAGCCAAAGCTCTCGGCTGCCAGCTCCTGCTTCGGGGAGCCGCGGCATGAGTGATCTCACGGAAGTGGAAGTGTTGTGGCTCGAGAAGCGGATCGAAAACCGCATTCGGTTCGGTCGCGTCGTCAAGGAACGGAAGCTTGATCGCCATCGGCGCGTCCTGTCATTTGCGCCCGGCAGCATATTTGCTTTCGTCCGTTGGACCTCCAGCGACTTTGGCACGATCATTTCGCGGATTGACATCCTGCGTGCAGTCGCTCCGGGACAGCGCTGCTCCACCATCCCCTACGTGACCCCCGGCGGAGAGATTTTGCTGCGTCTGTCAGGTTGGCCGAAAGTCGAGCGCGTGCTGCAGATGATCGATGCCGTTGATGCGCTCGGCATCGATCCGGTTGATGTCGCGCCTGATCATTGGCACCACGTTCACAACCGCCTGTCCGTCAACGAAAACCCGCGCCCGTATACGAAAGCACGCCATCAGGCCTGGCTTTACCGTCAGAGGATAACGCGATGACCAGCCGCATGAAGACGGTGACCGCGACGTTGGGGGCGGCTGCCGCGCTCATTGCGACGCTCGCCCTGAAGCCGCTTCCGCTCTACATTTGGAATGTATCGGCGAGTGTGCCAATCGGTCTCTATCGTTTAAGACCGGTGGGGAGCTTCCATATCACCGAGTTGGTCGCCGTTCAGCCACCGGAGCCGCTTGCGACCTTCCTCGATTTGAACGGCTATCTGCCGCTCGGCGTCCCCATGCTGAAGCGGATCCTGGCGCTGCCAGGGCAAACGGTCTGCCGAATCGGGCTCACGATTTCGGTCGATGACATTGCAATGGGCGAGGCGCAGGATCGCGATGGACGCGGCCGACCGTTGCCGAAGTGGCAGGGGTGCCGAGTCGTCGGCGACGGCGAGCTCTTTCTCATGAACTGGCAGTCTCGTGACTCTCTTGATGGCCGATACTTTGGGTTCTTGCCGGCATCTTGCGTGATCGGCCGTGCGCTGCCCGCGTGGATGTGGGAGGAGTGATGATGCGTGTTCCACGCTCTTATCCCGCCATTCCTCTGTTCGATCGATCGCGGGACCATTCCTCCGTCCCGATCAACGTTTGCAAGGCGGGGGCGCGCCGCGGCAGTCCAGGGC
>NZ_JADFUE010000011.1:0-157461 GCF_054967145.1 Bradyrhizobium sp. UFLA06-24 | reverse complement strand
CGCGCACGAACTGCACGCCCTGCCGCTTCAGCCAGTCCTCGAGCGGCCGCACGATCGCGTCATACTGATTGTAGACCGTGCGCTTGACGCCGCCGAGCGTCTCGATGCGCGGAAACTCGTTCATGAAGCGGTGCAGATAGCGCTTCAGCTCGACCGCACTGTGCCAGGGCTGGAAGGCAAAAGTGGTCTGCCACATGTACCAGAAATTGGATTCGAAGAAATTTGGCGACAACCAGTCGGTGATGCGACTGTTTCCGAGCGTTTCCTCGGAGGCCTCGGTGAGCCGCAACAGCTCGAGCCGGTCGCGCGCCGAGAAGCCCATATGCGAGACGTCGATCTTGAAGCGGTTGCGATCCACCAGGCGCGCGCGCGAATGCGCGGGGTTCTCCGTGTTGAACGCGACGGTTTCGTCCCGCACGCTGTGGCCCGGGCGTTCGAGCGAGGGAATGTCCGACAACAGATCCCAGGTGCACTCGTAATGGTCGGTGGTGAGCATGCGTCCACCGCGCAGCGAATAGGCGCCGTTCGCAAGCTGCGCGCCGTCGAGACTGCCGCCGACAAGCGGAAGCGCCTCGTAGATCAGGATGTCGCGGCCCGAAAGCTTCGCATCACGAATCAGGAACGCCGCGCCCGCGAGCGACCCGATGCCGCCACCAATGAAATATGCCTTCATGCCTTGCCTCGATTGCAGTCCAATTTTCGGCACGACATTGCATCTGCGCGCATCGGTCGAAGTTGCGTTGGATCAAGCGTAGGAACGCTGAGCATCACATTGAGTTGAGCCGGCCTTGCCACGTGCCCCTCATCCACCGCGCGCTTCGTGCACGCTTGGAGGCTTCTTCGCGTAGATCTGCTCGATCTTGGCGGCGAAGCGGCGTTCGAGCGCCGGGCGTTTGTTCTTCAGCGTCGGCGTCAGCAGCCCGGCGCCGATGGTCCAGGGGTCCAGCGTCCACCAGACCGCGCGTGGCGTCGCATAGGACGGATAGGCCTTCACGGCCGCTGCGATTCTTGCGAGCAGAGCGGCGCGCTCCGCCGCACCGCCTTGCTCGCCGGCGGCTGCGAGCTGCTCTTTCTCCTGTACCCAGGCTTTGGCGTTGAGCACGACAAGCGCAGCGAGGAAGGGGCGCTGCTCGCCGATCACCAGCGCCTGCTCGAACAGGGGATCCGCCAGGATCGCGGTCTCCAGATCCACCGGCGCGATTTTCTCGCCCGTCGAGGTGACCAGGATGTCCTTGAGGCGACCGGTGATGGTGATACGGCCGTTTTCGATCCGCGCCTGATCGCCGGTGTGCAGCCAGCCGTCGGCCTCCTTCACGCGCCGTGTCTCGTCCGGCTTGTTCCAGTACCCCAGCATCACGCTCGGCCCGCGGACGAGCAGCTCATCGTTCTCGCCCAGCCTGACCTCGACGCCGTCAAGGACGTGACCGACCGAACGCGGATCGTTGTCCTCGATGGTGTTGACGGAGACCACCGGCGAAGTCTCGGTCATGCCGTAGCCCTGGAGGATGTCGAGCCCAAGTGCGAGAAACAGGCGGATGACCGGCTCTGCGATCGGGGCGCCCCCGGAGACCGCGACCCGCAGCCGGCCGCCGAGCTGTGCCAGCACCTTGTCCGCGACGAGCCGCTTCAGCAGCGGCCAGATCAGCCGATCGAGCGGCGACAGCCCACCGCGGCCCTGCCGCGCGTCGAAACGCCTGTTACCTACGGCGAGCGTGAGATCGAGCAGCGCGCGCTCGACAGCTCCGGCTGCGGCGCGGTGCTGCATGATCAGCGCCGAGATGCGCTCGTAAATCCGCGGCACCGAAACCAGCACCGTCGGCCGAACATGTCTCAAGTCTTCCGACAACAGCGGCACCGAGCGCGCATAGGCCACGCAGGCGCCTGCCGCGATCGGATAGTAGTAGCCGCCGGTGCGCTCGAACGTGTGCGAGAGCGGCAGAAAGGACAGAAAGACGTCATCCGGTGCTGCCGCAATGCGCTGCGCGATCGCCTTCACATTGGCGACAACGTTTCGATGCGACAACATCACGCCCTTCGGCCGGCCGGTCGTGCCTGACGTGTAGACGATGGCGGCGAGATCGTCCGGTTTCACCACGACATCCGCCATCGGCGCGGTCGCGCCGGGCGCGGCGGCGAGCCAGCGATCGAGCGCGATGACGCGCGCGTCCGCTGTTGCTCGTCCGCTCGTATCCGCGCAGATGACGCGTCTGAGATGGTCCAGCGGCTGGCCGACCGCTACAATCGCTTGCCATCGCTGCAAGGTATCGACGAACAGGAACTGGGCACCGGAATCGGCAAGGATGTAGGCGATGCTGTCGGGGTTGTCGACCGCATGCATTGGCACCGGCACGAGACCGCGCGACAGCGCCGCCTGGTCCATCGCGATATGCGCCGTTCCGTTCGGCATCAGGATCGCGACGCGCTCGCCGGGCGCGAAGCCTTCGGCAGCGAGCGCCCGTCGCCAGATCTCGAATTCCGCGTTGATCTCCTGCCAGGACTGACTGATCCAGCGTCCGACCGAGGCGTCGAAATGCCGATAGGCTTCCGCCGCGGGCGTTGCGCCGACGCGCCAGCGCAGGAGCTCCGGCAGTGTCCTCACTTGGGCGAGCGTGCCGGGCCTGGCTTGCGGAATCTGATCTGCCATCACGTTGACTCAGGATATGCTGGACTCCCGCGGAATCCACCGGGTCGCAAGCTATGCCAACCGATCCCCGGCAAGATTGATCCTGAGCAAAACGCCAGGTCGTGATCGGGCAACACGCAGGCTCGCTAGGCGACTGCCTGCCACTTGGGTGCGGTCGACGATGGCGAGGCGATATCGGCGAGGGGCACAGGCCTGTGAAAGAAATAGCCCTGGCCGAGGGGAATGCCGAGCGCGCCCATTTCATCGACCTGCTGCTGGGTCTCTACTCCTTCGGCGACGATCGCGAGGTTGAGCGTCCGCACGAGCTGAACGATCGATCCCAACACCGCGCGCGTCTCCGGTCGGTCGATCCGATCCATGAACGCCTTGTCGACCTTGACCTTGTCGAACGGAAAGGCGGTCAGGTATGACAGCGCCGAATAGCCGACGCCGAAATCGTCAAGTGCGATTGACACGCCGAGAGCCTTCAGACTCCGGAGCGTCTTGAGATTTTCGGCGCTGTCGGCCAGGAACACACTCTCCGTGATTTCCAGCTCCAGCCGGCATTCGGGAAGCCCGCTCTCGGCAAGCGCGAACTTCACGACGTCGACGAGGTTGCTCTTGGTGAACTGGACGGCCGACAGATTGACGGCCACCTTGACTTCGTCAGGCATTTTCATGGCGTCACGGCACGCCTTCGCCAGCACCAGATTTCCGAGCTCGACGATCAGCCCGGCCTCCTCGGCGATCGGAATGAATTCCGCCGGCGGGACGAAGCCCCGGGTCGGGTGGTGCCAGCGGGCGAGCGCTTCGACAGAAACCATTCGGCCAGTGCCGAGTTCGACCACCGGCTGATAGAAGACCTCGATCTCCTCTCGCCAGATCGCCTCGCGTAATTCGATCTCGAGGAGACTGCGCTGGTCGGCTTCGATCTTCAAGTCCGGCGAATAGACGCTGAAGCAATTGCGACCTGCATTTTTCGACTTGTACAGCGCCAGGTCGGCGTTGCGGAGAATTTCGTCGATTCGCGTCCCATGATCGGGCACCACTGCGACGCCGATGCTGCAGCCGATCACGATCGCATGGCCGTCGATGTCGTAAGGGGCGGCAAGCGCCTTCACGAGCCGGTCCGCCAGGATGGCGGCCCCGTCCCTGAGCGAGCCCCGGCCCGGCATCACGATCAGCGCGAATTCGTCGCCTCCCATTCGCGCAGCGGTATCGACCTCGCGTATTTCGGCCTTGATCCGGCCGGCGACCTGGCTGAGCAGCGCATCGCCGGACTGATGACCAAGAGCGTCGTTGACCGACTTGAACTTGTCGAGGTCGCACAGAAGCACGGCGAAGGGCGTGTGCATCCGCCTGTGCCTCGCCAGCGCCTCTTCGATTCGATCCTTGAACAGGTTGCGGTTTGCGAGTCCCGTCAGGCTGTCATAGTGGGCGAGCTTCTCGATCCGGTCCTCGGATGCCTTGCGCTCCGTGATGTCCTGATGCATCGCAACCCAGCCGCCGTCCTGGCGCCGACCGTAGGAAATGTGGACGATCCGGCCGTTGGGGAATGTCAGCGTATTCGACGCGTGTTCCGACGCGGCAAGACGGCGCTTCAGATCGCTCAGATATTCACCGAGGTCCGACACGGCATCCTGATGCGCAAACACCTCGTGGAAGTTCATCCCGAGGTGAATATCGTCAGCTGGAAGGCCGTACATATCGAGCCACTGACGATTGAATGCGACCAGGCGATCATTGCCGTCGAACATGCTCAACCCCTGCGGCAGGTTGCGCAAAGCATCCTCGAACTTGCCCAGTGAATCGCGCAATTCGGATTGGGCGCGGTCGAGAGCCTGTTGCCTTCGCCAGTGCAGCGTCGTCGCGACCACGATCACCAGGGTCAAGATCAGCGCGCTGCCCAGATAAGCATCCCGTCTGGACTCATAATGCGCGTAGATCTCCTGCTCGGCGATACCGACGGTAAAAATCAGCGGGAAGAGCGCGGATCTGCGCACGGTAATCAATCTGTTGCTACGGTCCGTGCGCCCCTCGCTCCAGTACTGTCCATCACCGTTCGGCAGCCGGCTTTGGATGTGCCCGGCAGCTACTTGCCCGACGAATCCGTTCTGATCCACGCCGCGCGCGGCAAGCACCACGTAGTTCGCGTTGCGGAGGACGAGAGTGCCTCCGGCACCGAGCTTGGCGGTCTCGTAGAAATTGCCGACCATGTCGACGCTGATCGAGCCGACGATCACGCCCAAGGCAGCCTGCTGCTGATCGAGCAGCTTGCGCGCGAGCTGGATCGTCCACTTGTTCGACGCCCGGCCGAAGACCGGCCTGGCGACATAGAGCCTGTCGTCGGCCTGCCTGAGCGTGTTGATGAAGTGCTCGCGATCGCCGAGATAGAGCGGCGGACCGGAATAGCCCGAGGTGGTGGCGAACATGTAACCGTCGAGGCCAATCAGCGAGAACTGGACGACATCGCCGCTCGCAAGATGCGCTCGGTCGCTCCAGGACTTCAGATCAAAGCCGGCCGGATCCTGGGCGTAAAGCGTCTGCACGATCGACAGCGATTGATCGACCCGCTCGAAGATCCGCTCGGTATTCTCCTGGAATAGTTTTGCAACGCTATCCCCGTGCGACCGCGCCTGCTGCAACGCTTCCGTTCTCTCCGAGACGGTGATCGCGAAATAGCTGATCCACACCAGCGGCAGAAAGAACACCGCGAGTTGCAGCGGCACACTGCGCCACACACTCGCTCCTATGCGGCGCATGGCATTTGCCGCCCGCATCATGGGATGCCGGCGATCTGAATCGCGACCGGACGAAACTACATCGCCAGTCGCTGGCAGCGGCTCGAAACCCGGCATGAACTCACTGCCCGGAGCGCCCGGACAGTCCTTTCTGCAACGAACGATTGGGAAGCTCCCAGCGTTTCGTCGGAAGCCTAGGCTGGCCGCCTTAAGCTTTTGTTCCATCCTCCCGCCAGAATTGCATCGACCTAACCGTAGCATTACGGAGATCATCTCATATTGAGATGCAGATGCGCATCGACTCGCGAGCCAGGGGTAGCATCCGACCGTCAATGCATTATAGTACCAGAGCCGGCCTGCTTCGAAGCAAACTCATGACACGCGACCGCCTCTTTCTGCTGCACCCCGGTTTCAAAGACCCGGCCTACCCCGGCCAACGCTTCTATTGCTGGCATTGCGCGCTGATCGAGGGCGTGCTCGCCTCGTTTCCGACGCTGGCCGAAAAGCTCGACGTCGAACGCATCGCCTGGCCGAAGCCGCGGCAGGCCGTGATCGCATTCGTCGGCGAAGAAAACCAATGGCTGCCGCTGCTGGTGTTGGCCGACGGCGCGACATCGCGACACCCGACCGGCAGCTACCAGGGGCGCGCCTTCATCGCCGATAAGGATGCCATCCTCGCCGCGCTGTCCGAGCGCCACGGATTTCCCGGTCCGCATCCGTGAGCCGTCCCGAAACGAGGGAAAATCGGCATTGCCCGGCCTCGCGATCGCCACGCATACTCGGCCAAAACTGCGGAATGCCGGCCATGTCCCATCCTCTCCCCGCTCTCATCGTCGTCGACGTCCAGCGTGCATTCGACGAATGGGAGGCCGCGGGCAAGCGGCGCAACAATCCGGACGCGGTGGCGCGCATTGTCGATCTGCTCGCAGCGTTCAGGGCGAGCGGCGCGCCGATCTTCCACATCCGTCACGAAGGCACCAAACCGAACTCGACGTTCCGCCCCGAATACTCCGGCTACGCCGTGAAGGACGAGGCACGCGAGCAGGCTGGCGAGCCCGTGATCGTCAAGCGCGTGAATAGCGCCTTCATCGGCACCGACCTCGAGGCGCGTCTGCGCGCGAGCGACATCGCCGCGCTCGTGATCTGCGGCGCCACCACCAATCATTGCGTGGAGACGACGACGCGGATGGCCGGAAATCTCGGCTTCGACACGCGCCTGGTGCGAGACGCGACCTGGACGTTCGACCGCACGGGTCCCGACGGCGACATGCATTCGGCCGAGGACATTCACGCGATGACGCTGTCGAATCTGAACGGCGAATTTGCCCGCATCGTGACCACGACTGAAGTGATCGCCTCGCTGACCGCGATGCGACAATAAACCTCAGCGCGATTTTCACGTCGATCGTCTGCGTCGTTTCGACGCCCACGCTCGCCGGAACGCGAGCGATGCCCATCTGTTGTCACTCGATATCTCAACTGGAGTGATGACATGAAATATCTCTTTGTCGCGATGGCTGTCGGCGCTGCAGCGCTGGCCGGCGGATCCGCAGCCAACGCGGCCGGCGGAAAGGCCCAGAAGAACGCGCGATCCAGCCAATCGACCGACATCAGCGCGCAGCACCGACACCACAACTATTACGGCCACCGCCATCATCATTGGCGCCCGCACCACGGCTATTATCGGCCGCACTATCGCGGCTACGGCTATTACCCGCGGCACCAGGGTTATTACGGCGGCGGCCCCTACGGCTATTATGGCGGCGGCGGTCCCGGCGTGACCTTCAGCTTCGGCGGCAGTCGCTGGTGAGACGAAAAGGCCCGCAAAGATGCGGGCCTTCTTTCCTATCCGCGCAAGATCAATCCCGCCGTTTCCGCTCCGCTCGCGAGCGCGGCCTCGACCGTTCCCATGTCGCGACCACGATAGAGCGCTTCACCTGACAACAGCACCAGGCCGTCGGCGCGTGCCAGTCGTTGCTGCGCCGCGCGCGTCCGCGGCGTTGCCCAGGAATAGGCACCGCGGGCGAAGGGTTCGTGCGCCCAGTTGGTCGCTGCAGCCGCCATAACACCGCGCGCAATCTCCTCGCGCGGAATGCTGAAGATCGCGGCGAGCGAAGAGATCCCGGCGTCGATCAATCCTTGCGGCTCGAGATGCGACAGCTCCGCCGTTCGCGGACCGCCGAACCATCCCGTCAGCACAGGATGCTGATCCGGGTATCGCGTCCACCACACCGGAATCGTTTCGTCCGACAGCAGGAACAGCATGTCCGAAAAATCTTCGCGCCGCTCGCGCCACCATGGCCGCGTAAACCGCAGCAGGATCTTGATGACACTGCCGAAGCCGATGTCGTCAGCAGCCGCCGCCTTCGCCCGCACGGCTGCGGGCAACGCGATCTCGCGCAGCAAGGGCAGCGGCACGGTGAGGATGACGCGATCGCAAATCTGCAGCGCTCCGCCGGCACATCGGACGACGGCCTTGCTTCCATTCTCCTCGATCGCCGTGACCACGGCACCGAGGTGAATTGCAACGCCGAACTCGCGGCAAGCGGCGGTCAAAAAATCGATCAGGGCGCCATAACCGCCGTCGATGCGCGCCTGCGCCTGATGTCCCTCGTTCATCCACTCATCACGCAGCGCCAGCGTCGAGGCGCGCTCGGGATCGGCCGCATCATAGCCCTCGACCATGCGCTCGACGGCATGCCGCAGGCGCGCATGGTCCGGACCGGCGAAATGCCGGCGCAGGAAGTCGGCGACGGTAAGATCGTCCGTCAGGTCCTTCACGGCGGCATGAAGCGCGGCGTCGTGGGGATCGCGCGGATTCTCCCGCGAGAATGTCGTACCGTCGAAGCTCCACTGCGCGCCGCCGATCGTCCGCACCATCAGCCCGGCTTCGCGAGCGAGGGCGCGCGTGACCGGCGCCTCGCCATGGACGAACTCGGCGCCGGCATCGGCGGGGTAGCCGAACTCCGCTGCCGAAAGCGGATGGATGCGCCCGCCACAGCGGTCGCGCGCCTCCAGGATGGTCACGCGCTTGCCGGCGCGCGCAAGCGCGCGGGCGGCCATCAGTCCGGCGGCGCCTGCGCCGACAATGACGATATGCTCTGGCGTGTCTGACATGAAGCTCGCTATCGCCGCGTGACGTCGTTCTGGATGAGATAGCGCAGCAACAGCACGCCGCCACCGAGATTCCGCGTGCTCTCCAGCGTCATGGCGGCGAGTGGCGCACGCTTGTCACTGTCGGCCTCGGTCGAATCGAACACGAAGGGCGCGCCCCTGGCCCCGTCGATCGCGGGGCTGAGGATCAGGTTGAATTCGTCGATCAGGCCGGCGCGCAGGAACGCACCATTGGCGACACCCCCGCCCTCCACCAGCAGACGTTTCACGCCGAGCTCGCGGTTGAGAATATCCAGCGTCAGCACCAGGTCGATCTCGGACCTGCCTGCGAAAATATAGGACACGCCCTCGCTGCGCAGACCGGCCAGATGCGAATCCGGCACGTTCTCGGTCAGCACCACGACGATGGGATCGCCGCCGATCTCAGCGCGGCCCCAGCCGATTTTGCCGTGCGCATCGAGCACGACGCCATAGGTTTTGGCATCGCGTCGCGCGAACCAGTTTTCGCGGGGAAATTTTTGGTTCGGCGTCTCGGAATAGGGCTGGCCCTTGGCGAATTCGGAACCGGTCACGCGGCCGATCACCCAGGCATCGCCACCGAGCTCGTCATGGATCTTCTCGAACCAGTCGGTGCCGGCGCCCTTTGGACGCCAGCGGCTTGGATGGGTGCGGCCGTCGAGGCTCGCGTGCATCAGGCAGATGACGTAGGGCTTCATGACAATTCTCCGCGCCGCCTTCTCAGGCCGGCCTGTTACCCTTGGCGCGCTCGTTCACAATCGCCGCGAGCGGATTAAGCTTGGGCGGCGCGACCAGCAGAAGCGTGTTGCTGTCGTGATGATTGAACGGGGCGCCGCGGACGAACAACTCGGTCTGGATCAGATAGCTCCAGCTGCCGTCGTCATTAAGGGTGATGTCGCAACGATAGCTGTCGGTGCGAAATGCCTGTTCCAGGAAATCGGTCGAGCAGATGCCGTAAGCAGTATCGCCGCGCTTCGCCGTGACGGAGATTTTCCTGTCGTCCGGCGCCGCCTTGCCCGAGGCCAGCAGCACCTGTCCACGCGGAATCGCCAGCGTCTGCATGACCAGCCCGGTCGCGGGCTCCCACAGCCAATAACCAACCTGGTCGTGGAACGTGATGTCTTCTTCCGGCGTGTTGATGTGAATGTGATAGCGCAGGCCGTAGAGCAGTTGCGGCCCGTTGGCCTGCGGATCGATCGGGTCCATCCGGATGCGCTCGATGAAGGTCCGCCGCTCCGGCCCGTCCGCCTTTGGATTGATGTCAATGCCCTTGTCCGCCTGCCAGGTGCCGGCGAGCCGGCGCAGCGGCCCGAGATTGGCAAGACTGTCGGGAGAAACGTCCTCGGGCTCAGTGAAGATGTCGGCCGGGAGGGGGAGCATGCAGACCTCGCATTGTTGCGCGGCAGCATTAGCATAGGGCAGCAGGAAACCAGCACGATGGAACCGAAGGGCTGCCCCGCACGTTGTGGGGGCTCGAGTGCCTGGTCCTCGAAATCCGGGCTCGAATGGGCAAGGACGCCCATGTCACGCGTCGCAAGGGGGTCCGGTGCTGTCGGAGAAAACTGCTCGGCAGTCAATCGATGTGGGCTTCCTCTCCGACGGAGGCGAGCTGGGTGCGATGTTGCGTACCCTCGATTGGTCGGGCTCGCCGCTCGGTCCTCCCCACCAATGGTCCCAGGCCCTGAAAACGACGGTCGGCATGCTGCTGGCCGCACAGGCCCAGATTGTGCTGTTCTGGGGCTCCGACTACATAGCGCTCTACAATGACGCCTATGCGCCCGGCATCGGCGCCAATCACCCCCGCGCCCTTGGCCGGCCCGCCATCGAGAACTGGGGCGAGCTGTGGGACGACCTGGAGCCGCTGCTGTCGGGCGTGCGCAAGACGAGAAAGACATTCGCCGCCAAGGACCGCCCCTTCTACGTCGAGCGCCATGGCTATGGAGAGACGAGCTACTGGGATGTCTCCTACTCGGCCGTGCCTGACGATGATGGTTCGGTCGGCGGCGTCCTTTGCATCGTCTCGGAGACGACCGAGCGTGTTCTCGGCGAGACGCAATTGCGGGCCAGTGAAGCACGCTACAGGGAGCTGAACGCGACGCTCGAGCAGCGCGTGGCCGAGCGCGCGGCGGAGCGTCATCTGCTCGCCACCATCGTGGAAACCACGGATGGGCAGATTCAGGCACTCGATCTCGATTATCGCTGGCTTGCGATCAACGCGTCCTGCTCCGACGCGTATCAGCGCATCTACGGCAAGCGACCTAAGGTCGGCGATTCCCTGCAGGAATTCCTCGCCGACCGGCCCGAGCATCTCGCGGCAGCTACCGCGATCTGGAGCCGGGCGCTGGCCGGCGAAAGCTTCACGACCATCGAGGAACTCGGCGACATCAGGTTTGATCGCCGTGTCTACGAGATGAAGTTCGAGGCATTGCGCACGCCCGATGGCACGCGGATCGGCGCATTCCTGACCGGGATGGACGTGACCGATCGCCTCGAGGAGCAGGCACGCCTGGCGAAAGCCGAGGAAGCGCTGCGTCAGGCTCAGAAAATGGAGGCGATGGGCCAGCTCACCGGCGGCGTCGCGCACGACTTCAACAATCTGCTGACGCCGATCGTCGGCCTGCTCGACCTGTTTCAACGCAAGGGCATCGGCGGCGAGCGAGAGCATCGCCTGATCGCCGGGGCCGCGCAGGCGGCCGAGCGCGCCAAGACGCTGGTGCAGCGCCTGCTTGCTTTCGCGCGCAGGCAACCGCTCCAGCCCGTTCCGGTCAATATCGGCCGGCTCGTCGCCGACATGGGCGAGCTGATCTCCAGCACGACCGGACCGCAGATCCAGGTGACGGTGGACACGCCGGACGGGCTGCCCGAAGCCATGGCCGATCCCAACCAGATCGAGATGGCGATTCTCAATCTCAGCGTGAACGCGCGTGACGCCATGCCCGACGGCGGCAAATTGCGCATCTCAGCCAAGGCCCGCACGGTTGAACGCGCGCACGGCTCTGACCTCGTGCCGGGCGCCTATGTCTGCATTTCGGTTGCGGATACCGGCAACGGCATGGACGAGGACACGCTGGCTCACGCGGTCGAGCCGTTCTTCTCGACCAAGGGCATCGGGCAAGGGACCGGCCTTGGCCTCTCGATGGTCCATGGCCTTGCCTCTCAACTGGGCGGTGCCCTGACGATCAGGAGCGCTGTGGGGGCAGGCACCACGGTCGAATTGTGGCTGCCGGTCAGTCATGCGGCCGCGGGCGCGATCGATGCCGCCCCGCAAGCAAAGCTGCGTCCGCTGCACACCGGCACGGCACTGCTGGTGGACGACGAGCCGCTGGTGCGCATGAGCACCGCCGAAATGCTGAGCGAGCTCGGCTACCGGGTCGTCGAGGCAGGCTCAGCCGAGGATGCGCTTCAGCGCGTCAAAGATGGCCTGCGCCCGGACCTGCTTATCACCGACCATCTGATGCCCGGCATGAGCGGAACGGACCTCGGCCTCGCGCTGCGCAGCCAATATCCCGAGATCCAGATCCTCGTCGTGTCAGGCTACGCCAACAACGAAGGCATCACGCCGGACTTGTCGCGGCTGACAAAACCATTCCGAAGCGATGAGCTGGCGGCGAGCCTGGCCAATCTGGCCAAAACGGGGTGACAGCGGGCTGCAACACGCGGCCGCGACCACGGGCGCAGCCGACGCACTCGCCCTATATCAGCGGCGCGCCCTGCCGCAGGTTCATGTGCCTGTTGACGTCCTTGTAGAGAAGATAGCGGAACCGGCCGGGGCCGCCCGCGTAGCACGCCTGCGGGCAGAACGCGCGCAGCCACATGTAATCTCCGGCCTCGACCTCGACCCAATCGCGATTGAGACGGTAGACCGCCTTGCCCTCGAGCACGTACAGCCCGTGCTCCATGACGTGCGTCTCGGCGAAGGGAATCGTTGCCCCCGGCTCGAACGTCACGATCGTGACATGCATATCGTGCCTGAGGTCGGCGGGATCGACGAAGCGCGTAGTGGCCCAACGCCCCTCCGTGTCAGGCATCGGCGTCGGCGCGATCGACTGCTCGTTGGTCACGATCGGCTCGGGATCAGCCAAACCCGGCACGCGCTGGTACAGCTTGCGGATCCAGTGCAGCTGGGCCGGGGCCCGGCCGCGATTACGCAGGCCCCACGCGCAACCCGGCGGGATATAGGCGAAACCGCCGGCCGTCAGCTCGCTTTCCTTGCCTGCCAGCTTGAGGATGACTTGTCCGCCCACGACAAACAGCGCGCCCTCGGCGTCCTTTTCGGGCTCGGGGATGTCGCTGCCGCCGGCCGGCGCGATCTCCATCAGATAATGGGAGAACGTCTCGGCGAAGCCGGACAGCGGTCGCGCGAGAACCCAGACCCGCGTGTTGTCCCAGTGCGGCAGGTAACTGACGACGATATCGCGTTGCACGCTGCCCGGAATCACGGCGTATGCGGTCGTGAAGACCGCGCGGCCGCTGAGAAGATCGGTCTGCGGCGGCAGACCGCCCTGCGGGATGTGATAAGTTCGCGATGACATCGTTTAGGCCTCGTGGCGATCCGGCTTCAGGTCGAGCTGCATGGGCTCGTCCAGCCAATATTCTTCCAGATTATCACCCTTGCCCTTTCGGTCGACCACAAGGAAGGGGCTAGCGTCCTTGAGCACCAGCAGCGGGTGGTGCCAGCAATTGCGAGCATAGTTCACCCCCTGCTGCCCCGTCGCCCTGAACGCGCGATAGGTCGCGGCATTGCGCGGGTCGGAACAAACAACAACCAGCCAGTCCGCTCCGCCAAGCGGCACGAACAGCTGGCTTCCCAGCGGATGGCGCTCCATCAGGCGAATTGCAATCGGCACCGGACGCAGCGAGGCGACAAACCAGCTGATGTTGGTCTGTCCACCCTCCGCGGCGACGTCGATGCTGGCGAGGTCGTTGAAACGGCTGGCATAGCCCTGGTTGATCGACAGGGGTGTCACCCCATCAGTTTCGATGACTTCGCCAAACGGAGCGAACGCCTGCTTGGTTAGGGGTTCGATCGAAACTGTCGCCATCGTCAACCTCAATCGTCTCCACGCTCACAACCCCCCAACAGGCGCGGCCGCAACATCAGGCTCGGCCTGCAGGGTCTCGCCCGAAGCAACCATCTCACCGTTCAGGATACGATGGGCCTTGGCGCGATCGAGGTCGCCTTCCCAGGAGGCAACGACGACCGTGGCAACGCAGTTGCCGACATAATTGCCGAGCGCGCGAGCGATACCAATGAACCAGTCCACCGACAAGATCAGCACGAGGCCAATCGCCGGGATGGCAGGTATCGCCGACAGCGTCGCGGCGAGGACGACGATGGCCGAGCCGGGGACGCCGTGCGCGCCCTTGGAGGTCAGCAAGGCGACGCCGAGAATCGCCAGCAGGTCGCCCATGGCAAGCGGGGTATTGGTCGCCTGCGCGATGAACACCGCCGCCAGGGTCAGATAGATCGAGAACGCATCCAGGTTGAACGAGTAGCCGGTCGGGATGACGAGGCCGACGGTCGATCGCTTGATCCCGAGCAGCTCCAGCTTGCGCATGGTCTGCGGCAGCACGCTGTCGCCCGCGGCCGTACCGAGCACGATCATCAGTTCCTCGCGCAAATACGCGAGCAGCTTGAACAGGCTGAAGCCGGACAGCCGCATGATGGCGCCGAGAACGACCACCACGAACAGGACCACCGCCAGATAGAACAGGCCGACGAGACCGCCGAGCTGCTTGAGCGACCCGATGCCGTACTTGCCGACGGTGAAGGCGATCGCGCCGAACACGCCGATCGGGGCGAGCCGGACGACGAAGTTCATCATCTTGAAGATGATCTCGTTCACACGTTCGATGAAATCGACGACGGGCCTGGCGCGCTCGCCGCACAGCGAGACCGCACAGCCGAACATGATCGAGACGATCAGGACCTGCAGGACATCGCCGGAGCTGAATGCGCCGACGATCGTACCGGGGATCAGCTTCATCAGGAACTCGGAGACGCCGCCGCCGGCCACCTGGGCCGCGGTCTGGCTGAACCCACTGAGCGCCTTGGCATCCAGCGTCGCGGGATCGATGTTCATGCCGGCGCCGGGCTGGAAATAATAGGCCAGCGCGATGCCGAACATCAGGGCGACGGTGGTGACGATCTCGAAATAGAGCAGCGAGCGGATGCCGACCCTGCCGACTTTCGAAAGGTCGCCGGCCGCTGAAATTCCCTGCACCACGACGCAGAACACGATGACGGGCACCAGCATCTTGATCAGCTTGATGAAGCCGTCGCCCAGCGGCTTCAGCTGCACTGCAGTGCTGGGATAAGCCATCCCGAGCACGATGCCGAGCGCGAGTGCGACGACGACCTGAAAGAAGAGTGACTTGAAAATTCTGGGCATGGCTTTCCTCGCTCAAAGGGCTGGTGTCGGTCTGGCGTGGTCGGCTCTGGCCTTTCGCCATGTTGTCTTTGGCGGCGGCATGAGGCCGCCGCGGAGGGAGCCAGCCGCCGCTTGCCCCGGGCAGACCAAAGCTCCATCGGTCATTCGTTGACCAGCTGCGACATCAAGTCCAATATATAGAACCACAATTGATAGGGTTTCCCTATGGATCTTCGCCAGGTCAGGTACTTCATTGCGGTGGCCGAGGAGCGCAGCTTCACCGCCGCCGCCCGGCGGCTGAACCTGTCGCAGCCGCCGCTCAGCCAGCATATCCAGGCCCTCGAGGCGGAACTCAGCACCCAGCTGCTCTACAGGACGAGCCGCAAGGTCGAGCTGACCCAGGCCGGTGAAGCGATGTTGCTGCGCGGGCGCGCCATCCTGCAGCAGGTCAAGTCAGCGGAAGACGAGGTGCGCTCGATCGGCGCCGGAATGATCGGAACGCTGGATCTCGGCGCGACCGGCTCCATCCTGCGCGGCCGTCTTGCGGAGCTGCTGGCGGCCTACCGGCAGGTCGCGCCCCTGGTGAGGATGACGGTGCACGAGCAGGCGCCGGCGCTGCAGATCGCGGCCCTCCTCAACCGCACCACCAACATCTCGCTCATTCGCGGCATTCCCGGCGAACGCGACCTCACCAGCAAGCTGGCCTGGCGCGAAGAGGTCGTTCTGGCCGTACCCCGCAGCCACGGCCTGGCCAAACGCAAGCGCGTGGCGCTCGGTGAATTGGCGTCGGAGGAGCATGTCATCCTGGACCCCGACAGCTCCGATTTCGCACGCTATGTGCAGACGTGCTGCGTCGATGCCGGCTTCCTGCCGAAAGTATCCCAGCAAGTCGTCGACGCGCAGTCGATCCCGAGCCTGATCGCGGCGGGCTTCGGCGTCGCGCTGGTGCCGCAATCGATCGCGCGTTTCACGACGGCCGATATCGCATTTCGCCCGATCAGGCCCTCACCGCCTGCGGCCGACGTCTTCCTGGTGTTCAGGGAGGACGAGACCTCGATGGTGGTGCACAATTTCATCAAGCTCGCGCTGCGGTATCTGGGGCAGAGGAAGCGAGTGGGTTAGAAAGGGGCACGCATGCGATTCTCACGCGATGCTACCCCTTCTTCTCATCTAGCAGCTTGGCCACGCGCCGCAGGCCGAGCAGATAACCCTGGGTGCCGAAGCCTGCGATGACCCCGTCGGCTCGTTTCGAGACGAACGAATGGTGGCGGAATTCCTCGCGCTTGTGCACGTTGGAAATGTGCACCTCGATCACCATCCCCTCGAACGTGTTTAAAGCGTCCAGGATGGCGACCGACGTGTGGGTGAAAGCCGCGGGGTTCATCACGATCCCGGCCGCCGTCTCGCGCGCCTCGTGGATCCAGTCGATCAGCTCGTACTCTCTGTTGGATTGATGGAAGCGAATCTCCAGACCGAGCTCCCCGGCCAGCGTCCGGCAATCCCGCTCCACGTCCGCGAGCGTCTCGTGACCGTAGATGTGGGGTTGGCGCTTGCCGAGCAGATTGAGATTGGGTCCGTTCAGGACGTAGACGAGACGACTCATGGAAGAACTCCGTTCAGTGGTGGGCGAGGATCTCGCCAAGGAACTGCCTGGTGCGGGCGTGCTGTGGATTGCGGAAGAAATTGTCGGGCCCGCCTTCTTCGATGATCTGGCCTTCGGCCATGAAGATCACACGATCGGCAACCTGGCGGGCAAAGCCCATCTCGTGGGTGACGCAGATCATGGTCATGCCGTCGTTGGCGAGGCCGATCATGGTATCGAGCACCTCCTTGACCATCTCGGGGTCGAGGGCGGACGTCGGCTCGTCGAACAGCATCACCTTGGGCTGCATGCAGAGCGCGCGCGCGATCGCGACACGCTGTTGCTGGCCGCCCGAAAGCTGAGCCGGATATTTCTCGGCCTGGTCGCCGATGCGCACGCGCTCGAGGTATTTTCGCGCGGTCGTTTCCGCCTCGGTCTTGCCGATGCGGCGCGCGCGCATCGGCGCGAGCGTGCAGTTCTGCAACACCGTCATATGCGGAAAGAGATTGAAGCTCTGAAACACCATGCCGACGTCCTGGCGCACGACGTCGATGGCCTTGACGCTGTCGTCCAGCCGGTGGCCGTTCACCACGATGCTGCCCTGCTGGATCGCCTCCAGGCGGTTGATGCAGCGGATCAGCGTCGACTTGCCCGAGCCGGACGGCCCGCACACCACGATCTTTTCGCCCTTGCGCACGGTGAGATCGACGTTGCGCAGAGCTTGGTACCCGCCGTACCACTTCTGAACGCCTTTCATTTCGATCAGGATCTGGTCCTGCATGCTGGTCTCCGCTGTCGGGCAGCGGCCAACGCGGATCGCGCGTCGGCCGCCTGCGGTGGCTATTGGACGGTGAAGGGAACGCCGGGGACCGAGTCCGGGAAGACCGGCACGGGCGCTTTCATCCATTTGGCGTAGAAACCGGCCAACTTGCCGTTCGTCTTGATCTGATCGATGAACTTGTTGGCGGTCTCGTTCCACTCCTTCTCTCCGAGACGCGTGCAGGCGCCGTTGTATAGAGCCATAAAGTGAAGCTTGGGCTCAAACCCGAGTTCCGGTTTTGCGGCGTTCAGTCGCTGCGGGTAGAAGCTGTTAGCTCCGACGGCCTGCACTTGACCGGAAAGCAGCGCCTGGATCGTGGCCGCATCATCATCGAACCTGCGGATTTCGGTGCCCGCCGGAGCACTATTGGTGACCTGGGTGTCCTGCGTGGAGGACCTCGGAACCCCGATGACGTATTTGCTCATGTCCGCATTGCTGTTGATCGGGGTCGCCTGGGCAGCAACAAGCGTGATCTCGTTGGCGACATAAGGCTTCGAATACTGCACCGCCTTTGCGCGTTCGGGCAGCATGGCCATGGTCGCGAACAGAATGTCCACGCGGCCCGTCGTCAGCGCTGGAATACGATTGGCGACCGCCAGCGGGACGAACTCGGCCTTCACACCGAGGTATTCAGCGAAGGCGCGTCCCATGTCGGCGTCGATGCCGTCCTGTTTTCCCGAGCTGTCGACATAGCCCCAGGGAGGATTGTCGCCCTGAATGCCGATGACGACGACGCCCTTCTTCTTGACGTCGTCCAGAGTGCCCGCCTGTGATTTGCCTGCGGCGGCGATTGCCGCCAATGCCAGCAGCGCGGCCCCGAGCTGGCGACGATTGAATGAAAACAACATGAGTATCTCCTCCTGGTGATGGCTGTGCTTGATTGGGCAGGTGCGCCTACCTTTGATTGGCCAGGGCGAGCCTGGCCTCCATCCGGCTGCCCCACCATGAAAGTGGCCAGCAGAGGATGAAGTACATGGCGCCGACCACGCCGAAGACGAGCAACGGCTGGAAGGTCTGATTCGAAACGATCTGACCGGCGCGGGCGAGTTCGATGAAGCCGACGATGGCGGCGAGCGACGTTCCCTTGATCAGCTGCACGAGATACCCGATGGTCGCCGGCAGCGAGATGCGGATTGCCTGCGGCAGCACGATGTCGCGCATGCGGGACGACTAGTGCAGCCCGAGCGCCATCGCCGCCTCGGTCTGGCCGCGCGGCACGGCTTGTATCGCGCCGCGCCAGATCTCACCAAGGAAGGCGGAGGCATTCACGGTGAAACCGATCGCCACCGCGACGAAGGCGTCGAGCTTCAGCCCGGTGAGCGCCAGTCCGTAATACACGACGAAAAGCTGCAGCAGCAGCGGAGTGCCCTGGAATATCCCGATGTAGATGCGGGTGCTCCATTCCACGCCCTTGTGACCACTGGTGCGCAGCAAGGCGACAGCCAGCCCCGCCGTGCAGCCGCCTACGAATGCGACCAGCGTCAGCAGCACCGTCCATTGCATCCCACGCAGCAGGAAGCCGAACTCCGGCAAACCAAAATGCGGTGCCATGATCTCCCCCCTCAGCGTGTCGGATATGAGAAGAAGCGGTGGGAGACGACCGCAAAACCCAGCATCAGCAGCCAGGAAATCGCGAGGTAGAGGAAGGTGACGGAGAAATAGACCTCGAAGCTGCGGAACGTGTCGCTTTCGATGCGCTGCGCAACCGACGTCAATTCGTAAGCCGACACCGCCGAACAGATCGACGAAGTCAGGGTCAGCATGATGAACTGCCCGGTGAGCGAGGGGTAGATCGCGCGAAGCGCGGGCTTGAGCACGATGAAGCGGAAGACCTGCCCTTTGTGCAGGCCGAGTGCGTAGCCCGCCTCGACCTGTCCCTTGTGAATGGATTGCACCCCGCCGCGGATGATCTCGATGGCGTAGGCGCCGCCATTGACGCCGAGCGCGATGATAGCAGTCGCGGTCGGATTGAGCTTCAATCCGACGAGCGGCAGCGCAAAGAACAGAAAGAAGATCTGCACCAGGAAAGGCGTATTACGCACGATCTCGACGAAGCCGATCACGATGGCCCGCAACCAGGCCGCCCCCGCATCGCGCGCCGCGACGCCGGCGATGCCGATCAGCATTGCGAGCGTCATTCCGGCAAGCGCCAGGCCCAACGTACCGACGCACCCCCACAGCAGCGCGGGCATCGCGTGCCAGACCACGGAGAAATCGAGCGTATAGCCCATCTTGCGTTTCCTCTCGGGCGTTGTACGTGCCGCTCGCCCATCGGCCCGACGTCACCCTCCCAGGGAGGCAAAGGTGGCGAAGAAGGCGTCCGGATCGGGTGAGATGCCGGTGAACAGGCGGAATGCTTCGGTGCCCTGGAAGATCGCCATGCCGCCGCCGTCGACGGTGCGGCAGCCGAGGGAGCGCGCCGCGCGCAGCAGTGCGGTTTCCAGCGGGAAGTAGACGATCTCGGCGACCCACAGATTGGGGCGCAGCAAAGCCACCGGCAGCGGCGTGCCCGGATATTTGTCCATACCGATCGGTGTCGCGTTGACGATTCCGTCGGCGCCAGTAACGGCCGTCGCGACATCCTGGCCGACCTTCAAGCGCCCTTCTGAAAATCGAGGGGACAAGCCATCGACCACGCTCTGCGCCTTGGCCACGTCGACGTCGATGATCGTCAGTTCCTGCACGCCGAGCTTCATCAGCGCGAAAGCGACCGCCGCCCCGGCTCCGCCCGCGCCGAACTGGACGACGCGACCGAGCGGCGCACCTTGCATGTTCCGGCTAAAGTTCTCGGCGAAGCCGAACCAGTCGGTGTTGTGGCCGGTCATTCGGCCGTTCCTGATGACCACCGTATTCACCGCACCAAGCGCCTCCGCGTCGGGCGAAAGCTCGTCCAGCAGCGGAAGGATCGCCTGCTTGCAGGGATGGGTCACGTTCAACCCGTCGAACCCCATCCGCTTTGCGGCCGCGAGCAATTCCGGCAGCGCTTCGGCGCCGAGCTTCAGCTCGGTCAGATCGATCTTCTTGTAGAGATAGCGGATGCCGGCGGCGTCAGCGGCCGCTTCGTGCATAGGCGGGGTGCGGGACGCCGCGATGCCGCTGCCGATCAACCCGACGAGAAAGCTGGACTTCGGATGCATGTTCGACATCGCCCGTCAGCTCAAAGGAACGGTCAGTTCGGCGATGACCTCCGCCGTGCTCGGTCGAACGCCGCGCCACCAGGCAAAAGCTTCCGCTGCTTGCTCGACCAGCATGCCGACGCCGTCGGCGAGCTTGGCGACGCCTTCGGCGCGGGCCGCTTGCAGAAAGGGAGTCAGTCCCTTGCCGTAGGCGAGCTCGTACGTCAGCTCCGCGCCGCGGAAGACATTGCCTGGAAGCGGCGGCATTTCACCTCGCAGGCTGGCCGATGTCGCGTTGACCACGACGTCATAGCCCTCGGTGAGATCGGCCAGTTCGGCATAGCCGCTGACGATCAGGGGGCCACAGCCGGCAAACTCTTCGGCCAATGCGACGGCCTTCGGCAGCGTTCGATTGACGAGAACCAGCTCGGTCGGCTCCTGCCGCAGGAACGGCAGCAGCGCGCCACGCGCCGCTCCCCCGGCGCCGAGCATCAGGACGCGGCGGCCGGCCAATTTGACGCCGAGATTGACCGTGATGTCGCGCACGAGGCCGATCCCGTCGAAATTCTCGGCGATGATCCGATCGCCGACGAATTTCAGACAATTTGCGGCGCCTGCGCGATCGGCGCTCTCGGAAAGCTCGTTTGCGTATTCGAAGGCATCGAGCTTGAACGGGGCAGTGATGTTCAGCCCCTTGGCCCCTTCGGTCCGGAATTGATCAACCCGTTCGTTGAAACCATCAAGGGGCGCCTCGATCGCCTCATAGACAAGGTCCTGTCCGGTCATCTTGGCGAACATGCCATGGATGAGGGGTGATTTGCTGAAGCCGATCGGGTTGCCAATCACCGCATAACGATCGCTCATGGCTTACTCCTGCACTGCAGCTTCGTTGTGCAGCACGCCATCGCGCACCATCGCCTCGACGGCGTCGGCAGGTAGTCCTAGCGAGGCGGCAATGCGGCGATTGTCCTGGCCGAGCAGTGGCGCCGGGGTCCGCACCGTGGTGTCACACCCGGAGAAGCGGAACGGCAGGTTCGGCAACGTCACCTTGCCCAGCACAGGATGTTCCTGCTCGACCAGCATGCCGCGCGCGCGAATCTGCGGATCCTTCACGACCTCTTCGATGGTCTGCACGGGAGCGGACGGCACACCTGCTTCGTCGAGGGCCGCGAGACAGGCATCTCGAGACGATTGCGACAGCGTCCAGTTGCGCACGATGTCCATCGCTTCGGCATAATGGGCGTTGCGCGCGGCCGGCGTGGTGAAGCGCTCGTCGGATGCCAAATTGTCTCCACCGATCAGACTCGCCAAACGCCGCCACGCGTCGTCGACTTGCGCAGCGATGACAAGATTGCCGTCCCTGGCCGGAAAGACTCCGTAGACAGTCGAGTCAGGCTGACCGCTGCCGGTCTGCTTCGGCAGATCGGACCCGCCGGAGAGGAAGTAGCGCTGAACCGCATAGTCGTGCATCGAGACCATGCAGTCGTACAGCGCCAGGTCGATATGCTGGCCCTGCCCGGACGAAGCGCGGCCGACCAGCGCTGCGTTGATCGCGGCCACGCCGTGAATGCCGGTATACATGTCGGCGAGTGGCATGCGCAGCAGCGGCGGCGCTTCGCCCGGAGAGCCCAGCTGCGCCAGGGCGCCCGACATCGCCTCCGCAATCAGGCCGAAGCCCGGCCGGTCGGCATAGGGACCGGTGTGGCCATAGGCGGAAACCGAACAGTAGATCAGTCCGGGATTGCGCGCCGACAGCGCCTTGTAACCGAGCCCGAGGCGCTCGAGCGCGCCGGGGCGGTAGTTCTCGATGAAGACATCGGCGGTGTCGACCAGTTTCATCATCATGTCGAGGCCGCGCTTGTCGCGCAGGTCGATGCAGAGCCCCTGCTTGCCCATATTCTGCTGCAGGAAGTAGCCGGATTGGCCGTCCTTGAAATAGCCGTGGGCGCGGCCCGCATCGCCTTGCTTCGGACGCTCCACCTTGATGACCTCGGCGCCCATCGCAGCTAAGCAACGGCCCATGAACGGGCCAGCCAGAAAATGGCTGTAGTCGATGACGCGGATGCCTTTGAGCGGCAGATTTTGGAGCGGAAGATTCTGGAGCGGCAGATCTTGCGTGGTCATGCCTGCTCTCCTGCGGCACTGGTCCTCGGGCGCATCGGGATCATCAACCGATGCTCACCGAGCTGCACCACCTCGCCGCGCTGATTGATCAGCTCCGAAGGCAGCACCACGATGCCCCAGCCATCGCGCTTGGTGGTGCGCATCGAGCCGACGCGGAATTTCACGTGGACGGTGTCGCCGAGCTTGATCGGCAGCTTGAAATCCCACGTCCAGCCGAGCGACATGCCCGGAAGGAAGCGGTAATCGGCACGGGTCTTCAAACCGTCGGCCAGCGACAGGCCAAACAACCCGTGCGCCACGCGCGTGCCGAAGGGTGTGGTCTTGGCGTATTCCTCGTCGACATGAACAGGCGTGAAATCGCCCGTCAATTCGGCATAGGCATTCACCATCGCTTCGGTGACCGTCACCGAAGGGGTGACGCATTCGTCACCGACCTTGGCATCGTCCCAGTAGCGCTCATCGGTCATGTCGCGTCTTCCTCAAACTCTAGGCACGGGGATTGATCGCCAGGGCCGCTTCCACGGCCCCGGCGCTGGCTTGCAGGATCTCGACGTTCAGTCCGCCCGGCAGTTCGAGCCAGTTCGGCCCGGCAGGCAACGCCTTGGCACCCCAGGCCGCGGCACGGGCGAGCACGCCGTCGTAGTCGTCGACCATGATGCCGAGATGGGCGAGACGGCCTTCCGGTCCGACAAAAAGCGGATCCTCGATCAGTTGCACGCTTCCGAGCACCCAGACCTGACGCGGGCGCGCGCCGTCGGCGGGTTGCTCGTCGCGAATGGCAAGACCAAGCACCTCACGAAAGAAGTCGATGTGATAGTCGACGTCAGGCACGCGGATCGCGACGTGTTCGACGTATGCGCGGGGCAACGACATCGTCTCACGCCTTTCCCGGATAATTGCTGCGGGCGTATTCCAGCCCCTTGACCAACGCGACGAGGGTCGAATTGACCGGGGTCGGCACGTTGAGCTTGGCGCCCCAGCGCACGACCGAGCCGTGGATGTAATCGACCTCGGTCGGATTGCCGGACTGCAGGCTCTGCAGCATCGATGTCTTGAACTCGGGCGGCAGTCCGGCAGACGCCATCGTCCAGGCCCGGTGCGGATCGGCAATCGAGATCTTCACGCCGGCTGCCTGCGCGACCGCGATGCTCTCCGAGATTGCGGCGAGCGCGCAATCTTCCAGGATCGGCAGCGAATAGAGCCCGCCGTAAGTCAGTCCGGTCACGGCGGTAATCCCGCCTCCGGCAACGTTGATGAACAATTTGTCCCACATCGTGCCGAGGATGTTGTCGCTGAGCTGCGTGAGAATGCCGGCCTGATTGAACGTCTCGGAAATCCGCTGTGCGCGTTCCGTCAGGCGCCCGTCGAGTTCGCCGATGATGGTTTCCTTGCCGACGACCCCGGAGCGAACATGGCCGGGGCCGAGCAGCACGCCGCCGACATAGGTCTTGCCTGCCATGACCCGGTCACGACCGACTTCCTCCGACAGGATGTCCTCGTGACCAAGACCGTTCTGAAGCGACATCACGACCGTCTGCGGTCCGATGATCGGTGCCGCCGCCCGGATCGCATCGCGCGTGTGATAGGATTTGACGAGGACGATGACGAGGTCCGCCAGGATGCCGACGTCGGTCGCGGAGGTGCAGGCGGAAACCTTCACGACGGTCTCCGCGTCGCCCTCCAGCATCCGGAGACCGCCGGCATTGATCGCGTCGACATGGGCCTGGAACGGATCGATCAGCCAGACCTCGGCTCCGCCACGCGCCAGCGTCCCACCGATAGTCGAGCCCAGGGCTCCCGCTCCGATAAAGCAGATCCTCATCCGAACGCCTCTCCCTCGCCCTGTATCGGCGTTGGAAGCGTGCTAGCAGGCCATCCGGTATTTGGATATGCTATGATCTTTATAACCATTATTGCAGATCGCAATGAAGCTCCAAGCCTCCTCAGAAACGAACCTGCTGGACCCGCGCCTGCTCCGGCTGTTCGACGCATTGTTCACCACGGGCAGCGTCACCAAGGCAGCCGAGAAGCTCGGTCAAAGCCAGCCGACCATTTCGATCTGGCTGTCGCGCCTGCGGAAGGAATTGGACGATCCGCTCTTCATCAGGTCAGCAGAGGGGATGCTGCCGACCCCGCGCGCCGAGGCGCTCATCGGCACGGCGAGGCAGGCTTTGGAGATGCTGCGACGTCTGGCCGAGCTTCGCTCCGATTTCGATCCGGCAACAGCGAAGCGGCGGTTCGTCATCTGCATGACGGATGCGAGCCACATCACGCTGCTTCCAGCCATCCTCGCCCACGTTCGGCACGTTGCGCCCGGCATCCGCATCGAGGCGGCGCAGATCGGCGGCGATACGCCACGCATGCTGCAGTCCGGCGAGGCCGATCTGGCGCTCGGCTACATTTCGGACCTCGACGCTGGACACTTCCAGCAGTCGCTCTTTCCGCAGGACTGGGTGTGCCTCGCGAACCCAAAACATGCCCGGATCCGCAACCGCATCACCACAAAGGATTTCAGGCGAGAGGCGCACGTCCTCATTCGCTCCGGCACCGGGCATCAATTGATCGCAGACGCGCTGCATGAGCAGCAGATGGTCCTGGACGTTGCACTCGAGCTCCCCGGCTTCCTGGGGCTCCCCGCAATCGTCGGGACGACCGACCTGATTGCCACCCTGCCGAGGCACATCGGCGAAACGCTGGCTCACTATTACGGACTGCGCGTGCTCGATTGCCCGCTGGCGATCGCCGGCTTTACCGTGAAGCAATATTGGCACGCCCGCTTCCATCACGACCCGGCGAACCAATGGTTGCGTGACCTGTGCGGAGAGCTCTTCCAACAGCAGGACGTGCGGGGCCTGCATCGTTCCGGCCGGCCAAAAACACGCAGGCCGCGCGCATTGCAGCGCTAAGGGAGCGCTTGTTGGCCGCTGAGCTCGTGCAAACTGGCGGACGGCCAGGCCCTCAGGGAGCACGTTAACGTTGCTGCCAGGAGGCCCTTCGGGAACATTTTCTCCACATTGACTCCTGGTTGTAGTCCCATTAAACGTGTTGGTTACCAAAGCGTTAATTTTCTGGTCGCCGCCCTTTTTTATTGAACCTTGTTTTTGATCCCGGTCGCGGCGTCGAGTCTGTGTACGAGGCGTTTGCGCAATGTTGGCCGATCTCGATTCCGCCGACCATCTGTTTTTTGAGCCAGCACTTTCATCCCGCCGCCCGCGTCGGCCCGATCGACGCCGGCCCGGCCCGCTCCACGTTCAATCACGCGATCAACAATTCAAGCGTGTGAACGGCTTCATACACGTCCTCGCCTAGCCGACGTAGCCAATGACCGGCGCAACGCCGGTTGTAGGAGCTTTCCGATGTCGATCATTCCGGCCTACACCTCTGGCGGCATTACCCGCCCCGCTCTCAACCTGGACTCGTACGGCAACATCGTCCTCGATGATGCTGCCTCGACATTCGTGGCGACCTACGGCCTGAAAGCCCTGTATCTCGGCTGCCCGCCCGGCACGCCCTGGCCGCCGGTGCACGATTCGATATCGACGCCAGTGGACGCCAACGCAGGAGCGAACAGCGTTGCCGAAGGCGCGGCCGCGAACACCCCCGTCGGCATCACCGCGTCGGCGACGAGCGCGATCGGTCCCGTCACCTATTCGCTGGTGGGTGACAATTCAGGCGGTGGATTCAAGATCAACGCCGCGACCGGCGTCGTCACCGTGAACGATCCAACCAAGATCGATTTCGAAAGCGCGCCAGGCCATGCCTACACCATCAGCGTGAAGGCCTCCGATGGAATCCTCACCTCCACCCAATCGTTCACCATCAACGTGACGGACGTGGCGCCGTCGACGCCGGTCGACAGCAATGCGGGCGCCAACCACGTTGCCGAAGGCGCCGCGGCGGGCACCACGGTCGGCATCACCGCGGCATCCACGGACGTCAATGGTGGCGCCGTTACCTTTGCAATCACCGGCGATACATCCGGCGGCGGCTTCAAGGTCGACCCGCACACCGGTATCGTCAGCGTCGCTGACGGAACCAAGATCGAGAGCGCGCCAGGCCACGCCTATTCGGTCACGATTGCGGCCAGCGACGGCACGCTGTCGAGCTCGCAGACCTTCACCATCGCCGTCGACGACGTGACGATCGGCGCGCCGACCGACACCAATGCGGCTGCCAATCAGGTGGCGGAAGGCGCCGCGGCCGGCAGCACGGTGGGCATCACCGCATCGGCGCTGGATCCGAACGGCCCGGCTACGACCTATTCGCTGGTCGGCGACACCTCCGGCGGCGGCTTCACCATCAACGCCGCCAGCGGCGTCGTCACCGTCGCCGATCCGACCAAGATCGACTTCGAGACCAGCGGACCGTCCCACAGCTACAACATCACCGTGCAGGCGGTGAGCGGCGCCACGACCACACAGCAGACTTTCACCATCGCGGTGAACGATGTCGCGCCGTCGGCGCCGGTCGACAGCAACGCCGCTGCAAATCAGGTGACGGAAGGTGCTGCGGCCGGCACGGCCGTTGGCGTCACGGCATCCTCGACCGCCCAGCAGACCGCCGTCCAGAAGGCACATCGCTGATCGGGATGGCTAGACCTGCGAGAGCGAGGTGGGAGCGGCCTCGACCGACGCCGCATCCGCAGACCGCAAGTGGTTGCCTGACGCGAACCGACGTCCGAAGAGGCGATGCAGCATGAGATAGCTTGCGCCGGCGACACCCATGCCGGTGAGCCAGGAGAGATCGACCCCACCGGTCGCCTGCGCCAGCGGCCCCTGCATAACTGCAATTGTCCCCATCTGGAACGCCCAGGCCGCCACCAGCCCGATCGCGAAGGCGATGAGGCCCGCCCAGTTGACGCCGCCATCGCGATCCGGAGCCGCGTAGAGCGCCGCGACATCGATCTGTCCGCGGCGGACCAGATAAAAATCCGTGAGCGTGACGCCGGCCCATGGGCTGATCCAGACGATCAGGGCAACCATGAAGTTATCGAAGGCATGTGCGAAATCACCCGATTGCAGGAACGCATAAAGGATCGCGCAGGCGATCGCGCCCGAGATCACCGAGATGATCCAGCGCGGCAGGCGCAGGTCGAGCGTGAGGCTCGACAGCGCGGCCGAGTAGATGACGACGATGTTGGTCGCGATCGGGCCGTGCAGCAGCACGAGAAGCACCGGCAGCGCCATCACGCCGAAGGCGGCGATGATCAGTTTCGACGGATCGGGGCCCGTGCCGGCGGACGCGATCGCCGCGCCCAGGAAGGCGAGCCAGACCGTCGGCAGGAACATGCCAAGGAATGTCGCCCGGAGCACCTTGCCGGCGCCGAGCGAGGGCTTGGTGAAGCGCGTATAGTCCGAGGCGTAGGTGAGCCATGAGATACCCCAGCCGATGCCGATCGCGGTCATCAACTGCGTGGCCGCAGCGAAGGCCGCCATGCCGCCGCCGGACGGCGACTGCCACTTGATATCGACGCGCAGGAATGCGAGCGCGGTCATGACAGCCATGATGAAGAGGATGACCGGCATGGTGTAGCGCTCGAACACCTTGATGGCGTTGAAGCCCCAAGCCGCGAAGCCGACCTGCAACACCATGACCAGCGCAGCGATCATGTACTTGATTTCAAGGCCGCCGCTGAACCCCATCCGCTCCAGCGCTGCCATGCAGAGGTCGAGCACGATCCAGGTATTGATCGCGACCCATCCCATCGGCATAAGCACTTGCGCGAGCGCCGGCAGGTAGGCGCCGCGGCGGCCGAACGCCAGGCGGCCCAGCACCATTTGCGGTACGCCGGTGCGGTGTCCCATCAGGCAGAAGGCCGCGAACAGCGCCGCGCCGAACAGATTGCCGATCAGGACCACGGCAAGTGTTTGCAGAAGGCTCAGGCCGAGTTGGATGCCGAGCGCGCCCAGCACCCAGTTGATCGGCGCGATGTTCGCGCCGGTCCAGATCCAAAACTGGTCGAACGGTGAGGACGTCCGGTGCGCCGCCGGCACCGGCTCAATCCCGTGCGTATCGAAGGCGGTCTCATCATACGCCGCATTTCGTGTCTGCTTGGCCAACATGTTTCCCCCTTCTCCGGCGCATCGGATTCGGCCGGGATGGGGCATCTCAGCAAGATCAGGCCCCGGGCGTTAATGAAAATTGCTCAAGCGCGGTTGACGTGAAGTCGACAGTGAAGCGCGCCAAGAGGTTCGCAGACATTCGACCCGGAAAACCTGCGGTTGGTCGCACCGGATCTTTCGTCATGGTGTCGCGGCGCTTCACTGTTGAGAATTTCTCAACCCACCTGACGAATTCATCACTCACGCCCAGCGCTGCCCGCGGCCATTGTGGAGCTGACGCACTGATACTCCATCAGCCGAGGTTTTGAGGATGACGACACTTCTGCACATCGACGCCAGTCCGCGCGGCGACCGTTCGGTCAGCCGCAAGCTTTCGAAAGCCTTTGTCGGTCAATGGCTGGCGCATGAACCCGACGCCACCATCATCTCTCGAGACATCGGGCATAATCCGCCGCCGTTCATCACGGAAGCGTGGGTGGCTGCGGCCTTCACCGCGTCCGACGAACGCTCGGCGAGTCAACATGACGAGCTCCGCCTCTCCGACGAACTGATCGACGAACTCGAGCGCGCCAACGTCATCGTCATCGGCGCGCCGATGCACAATTACGGCATGCCGTCGGCCCTGAAATCGTGGTTCGACAAGGTGATCCGGATCGGCAAGACGTTCACGTTCGATCTTGCCCGCGGCGATTTTCCGCTCGAGCCGATCATGAGCGGCAAGACACTGGTGGTGCTGAGCTCGCGGGGCGAGTTTGGCTTCGGGCTCGGCGGGGTGCGGGAGCACATGAATCATCTCGAAACCCACATCTTCACCTGCGCGCATTATCTCGGCGTGCAGGAGAGCCATCTGATTGCCGTTGACTATCAGGAGTTCAACGACCAGCGCCACCGGCAGTCCCTCGCCGACGCCATTGCTGCGATCCCGGTCCTGGTCCGGCAGTGTCTCGGAATTGACGGTCCTGCTAGGGTGGCGGCCGAATGATCAACCGCGACCCACCGACGGCAAGAGCATAGTCTCATGATCCGCAATCCCATCCCCTGGCCGAATGGGGCGCGCTGCGCCTGTGCGATCACCTTCGACGTTGACGCCGATAGCTTGATCCACATAGCCCGGCCGAACGACTCGTTCGACCGGCTCCATCCGATCACGATGGGACGGTACGGGCCGACGGTCGGCGTGCCGCGCATCCTGGAGACCTATCGCCGCCTCGGGCTGAAGCAGTCGTTCTTCATGCCGGCCTGGACCATGCAGCACTATCCCGACGCGGTGGAGGCGATCCTCAAGGACGGGCACGAGATTGGCCATCACGGCTATATTCACGAGGACCCGACCACGATATCCAGCGCCGAGCAGCGGGAGGCGTTTCAACGTGCGCTTGAGATTCATGTCGCGATGACCGGACGCAAGCCGCGCGGCTATCGCGCACCGGTCTACAACGCCAACCAGACCACGATCGACCTCCTGATCGAGCACGGCTTTGTCTACGACTCGTCGCTGATGGCCGACGACATTCCGTATTTGATGCGCACGGCGCGTGGGTCGCTGTACGAGATGCCGCCGCATTGGGGATCGGACGATTGGCCGCCGTTCGCCCACTACGCGGAGATCGGCTACATGATGCCGGTCAAATCGCCGAGCGAGGGCCTTGCCGCCTCCTTCGAGGAGTTCGAGGCTGCCTATGAAGCCGGCGGATTCTGGATGGGCATCTGGCATCCGTTCCTAACCGGCCGGCTGGCCCGCTGGCGTGTCGTCGAGCGCTGGCTCGAAAAGGTCGTCGCCGAACGCAAGGTGTGGTTCGCGCCGCTCGAGGCGATCGCAGCCCATATCGATGGCCTGGTCGCCTCCGGCAGTTATCAGATCCGGGTCGAGACGCTGCCCTACTTCACGCAGCCCGTGTCATGAGTGGTGCCGAGGCGGCGCGAAACGTCGCCGCCTCGGCGCGCAGCCAATCGACGAACGCCGTGACGGATTTGCGCCTGGTGGCGCGCGAAGCCTCGACCAGGCGGAAAGCGAAGCCGGGAAGCGCCGGCCCGTCGATCCGGCGCAACGTTCCTCCGCGCAACTGTTCGCCGACTAGCGCGTCGCTGCAGAGCAGCGGCCCAAGGCCGCGTTCAGCGGCATGCAGCGCCAGCGGCTCCTCGCTGTACCAGGAGATGCGGAAATCCCGGCGGGCATCGTGGGAAATGCCCGCAAGCCACGACGACCACGCCGGCGAGTCCAGCGTGGCGTTCTTCCAGCGATAGGCCAGCAACGGCCGCGGACGGAAATCATCGATGGCAAGACGTGCGGCGGACGGACAGATCGCGCTGGCGGCCACCGCGATGTATTTGTCTTTGAACAGCACGGACGCTTCCTGGGCGCGGTCAACCTGTCCATAACGCACCGCGAGGTCGATTCCCTCGATGCCCGGCATCGCTACGTCCTCGGTCGCGTCGATGTGGACCACGACCGAGGGAAACGCCGCGTTGAAGCCCGCAAGCCGCGGCATCAGCCAGCGCTCGGCGAAAGCCCGCGTGGTCGACACGGTGATCCCGTCGCCGTCGGCCGGCGGGCGGATCGCATCGAAGGCGCTCGCCATGCGATCGAAACCATCGCGCAGCAGGGGAAACACCGCGTGCCCTTCCGCCGTGAGCACCACCGCGCGGCCAGAGCGCTCGAACAGCTTGCGTCCGAGCGTTGCTTCGAGCTGCCGAACTTGGTGACTAATCGCGGTGACCGTGACGCAGAGCTCGTTGGCGGCCGCAGTGAAGCTCTCGTGGCGCGCGGCGGCTTCGAACGCGCGGATAGCGTTGAGGGGCGGCAGCTTGCGCATGGTTATCCTCCTCGACGGGTTCGCCAGGGTCAGGCGATCACAAAATGGGCGTCGGTCGGCTTCATGTCGTTCACAGGCACCATATCCTGTGGGCAAGCCGAGAACACGATGACGAGATCCATCTCGGCGCGCAGCGTGACGTACTGGCCGGCCTCGCTGACCGGCGCCCGGAAGCTCAGCGCGCCGCCATCGGTCACCGGTACATTCATGAACAGGTTCAGCGGCGGCGGTGTCACGGCAGCGGACACGCCCACCGTCTCGAGCGCCAGCGCGAGATTCTGCGTGCAGTTGTCGTGGTGGCTGACGGCGCCGAGCTGCCGATAGCGATGGATGTCGCATGCGGCAATCAGCGTGTCATGGATTCCTGGCGTCGTGTCGGCGACGAAAGTGAGGATCGCGCGGCGCCGGTTCGTCGTCAGCGTATCGCCGACCCTCGGAATGAGCCGCAGCATCGCAGCGCGGCTGTGCTCCATCGACATGAACTCGCTGGTGTCGCGGGCATTGAACGCCCAGGTGTCGACCACCTGCTTGCCGTGGGTGTTGACTACGGTCACCGTCTTCCCCGCATCGAGGCGCGCCGCCACGCCATGCCGGGCCGGGATCAGGCAGGCGCGGGTCAGATCGATGGTTGCAGCATCCATGTGGGACCTCCTTCAGCCGTCTTGGGCATTGGAGCACCCCAAGTCATGCAATTCTAATAATATTACTTGTATTCATTATAGCTCATTCATATAGTCGCGCATGCGCCTGAGACAGCTCGAATGCTTTCGCGCCCTGATGCTCCACGGCACCATGACCAGGGCGGCTGAACTGCTCGGCATGTCGCAGCCCGGGATCAGCACGACGATCGCAGCTCTCGAGCACGAAACCGGCCTGACGCTGTTCGTGCGTCGTGGCGGGCGCCTGCAGCCGACACCGGAAGCCAAACTGTTCTACGTCGAGGCGGCGCGCGCGCTCGAAGCGGTCGAGAATGCATCCCGCGTGGCCACCGAGATCCGATCGGGACGGCGCGGGCATCTTGCGATCGCGGCCTATCCAAGCATTTCCATCAGTCTCTTGCCGCGCCTGCTGTCGCGGTTCGCCAGCAACCGGCCCGAACTGCAGATGAAGATCATCACCCGGAATTCCGCAACCGTCCGGGAATTGATGTCGACGCAACAATTCGATGTCGCGGTCGCCGAACTGCCGCTGGATTATCCAACTTCGCATATGGAGGTGTTCTCATACGAATGCCTATGCATGCTGCCGAAGGCGCATCCGCTGGCGAAGCTCAAGCAGATCACGCCTGATGATCTCGACGGGATCCCGTTTGTCACCTTGTTTCGCGGCGATCCGGTCTACCAGCAGCTTGCGTCCGCTTTTTCCGAATACGGCGCGCGCTGGAATGTCGTTGCGGAGACGGAGTTCTTCTCGACCGCGTGCCAGCTGGTCGCAGAGGGCCGCGGTATCGGCATCGTCGATCCGGTGGTGAGCCGTCCCTTTACCGAGGGCTTGGTCACCCGCCCGTTCAAGCCGAAGATCCAGTACCAGATCGCGATCCTGTCCCCCACGCATGAAGTCCTCTCGCAGGTGGCGCAGGACTTCATCGGGCTGTTGCGGAGCGCACTGCGGGGATAGGACGGCGTCCGCGAACCATCCTTCGACGCACGCGCGGCGATTTGAATCCTGCACCGCAAGAAACTCGGCATGAAAAAGCCAGCCGAGAGGGGGAGCCGTCATGTCTACCCGTCGAGAGATTGGTTGCGGGGGTCCGGATTTGAACGTACGTGAACTTAGCGAGCCTGAGGGAGAGAAATCCGTAAGCGCTCTTCGCGCTAAGCAGCTAGCGAACGCAATCGTACAAGATCGTGCTTCAGCGTGGAAAATCGCAGGAATGGTGCCCAGGGGCGGAATCGAACCACCGACACTGCGATTTTCAGTCGCATGCTCTACCAACTGAGCTACCTGGGCGTGCTCCAAGAGAGGGGCCAAAGCCCATCGAGCGGGCGGTTTATAGTGGGCCGAGAGCGGCCTGTCCACCCACGCTTCGCCATTGGCCCCGCGCGGTGCGGCCCGGCTGTGCACAAGCTCGGGCGGGCCCGCCGCAGCGGACGGGCAGCGCGTCGGAAGCGCGGATAATAGGCTGATATTATTCAGCTATTCGACATCGTCCACCTCGTCATCCCGGCCGGGGATGACGTACGAGCCTTTCAGCCAGCGGTTCAGGTCCACGTCGCGGCAGCGCGCGGAGCAGAACGGGCGGGTGGCCTGCACCTGCGGCTTGCCGCAGATCGGGCAGGTTTTGAGGGGGCCGGTGGGCTTCTTGATCTGGTCGTCCATGATGGCGGGCAGTCTACACCAGCTGAGACGGTTCAAGCGCCTCTCGGCAAACGGGTTCCTCTTGAACAGGCGCACGCGTGCCGCCGGCCGGCTCTACTGTGCATGGGGTTGTTTTCGAGATTTTGGTCAGACCGCGGTGGCGTTGAGCCAGCCGAAGCGGATCGGAAAGCCTTCGCCGCCGAGCAGCGTCGTGGTCTCATACAGCGGCAGGCCGACCACGTTGGTGTAGGAGCCCACCATCTTCACCACGAACGAGCCGGCGATGCCCTGCACCGCGTAGCCGCCGGCTTTGCCGCGCCATTCGCCGGAGCCGATATAGGCCTGGATGTCGTCTTCCGAGAGACGCTTGAAGCGGACGCGGGTCTCGACCAGGCGCTGGCGGAAGGCCTCGCGCGGCGTCACCAGGCAGATCGCGGTGTAGACGCGGTGGTTGCGGCCCGACAAGAGCCGCAGGCACTGCGCGGCTTCGTCGACCAGATTGGCCTTGGGCAGGATGCGGCGGCCGACCGCCACCACGGTATCGGCAGACAGGATGAAGGCGCCGCGCAGCTCGTCGTCGAGCTGTACTGATTTGAGCGCCGCATCGGCCTTGGCCCGCGCCAGGCGGTTGGCACAGGCGCGCGGCAGCTCGCCCCGTCGCGGCGTCTCGTCGACGTCGGCCGGCCGGAGCGCGTCCGGCTCGATGCCGGCCTGGTTGAGCAGCGACAAGCGCCGCGGCGAACCGGAGGCAAGAACGAATTTGGGGCGGCCGAGCATCAGGTGATTTGAGGAGATGAGGCAGGAGGTGAATTGCGCGCGGAACCTATCGGAAGGGGGCTGATTTCACAACCCGGGAACCCGACTTTGCTGATTCGGGAGTCGCCGACATGGCGTGCCCTCAGTCTGTGACGCCGGTGTTACGATCATTGCGACCTACCCGTTCGCGGCGCCGACCTTGGCGAACCGGCGGCGGATGCGCACCAGAAGCTGGTCGCAGACCTCGCGATAGGCGGCGAGCTTCTGGTCGCGGCTGCCTTCGATGGTGGTGGGATCCTGGGTCGGCCAGTATTCGACCTCGGCAGCGAGCGTGCGGGTCAGCTCCAGCGCCTTGTGATGCGCCTCGGGCGAGAGCGTGATGATGAGGTCGAAATTCAGCCCCTCCCAGTCTTCCAGTTCCTCGAAGGTCTGCGGCTTGTGAGCGGAGATGTCCTGGCCGAGCTCGGCCATCACGGCGATCGCAAAGGGATCGAGCTCGCCCTTCCTCGCGCCGGCGGACTTCACATAGAGGCCCTGCGGGAACATGTGCTGCAACAGGCTCTCGGCCATCGGCGAGCGCACGCTGTTCATCGCGCAGGCGAACAGCACCGATTGCGGATCGCGTGCGCGTGGGGGCGCAGCCATCCGCGTTTAACCCTTCCAGTGCAGGACAGTAATGAGCGTGAACAGGCGGCGCGACGTCTCGAAATCGACCCGCACCTTACCCTTCAGCCGCTCCTGCAGCGTGCGCGATCCCTCGTCATGGATGCCGCGGCGGCCCATGTCGATCGCCTCGATCTTGTCGGGGGTCGCAGTGCGGATTGCCTGGTAATAGCTGTCGCAGATCATGAAATAGTCCTTCACGATCCGGCGGAACGGCGTCAGCGACAACAGATGCGCGACCACGGGCGTGCCGTCCTCCTGGCGGATGTCGAACATCAGCCGGTTGCCGCTGATGCCGATATGCAGCGTGAACGGCCCCTTCCCGTCGGCGCCTTCGGGCGCGAACAGATTCTGCTCGATCAGATCATAGATCGCAATCGCGCGCTCATGCTCGATGTCGGGCCCGGAACGGCCGATCGAGTCCTCGTCGAGCGTGACCGCGACGATGCGATTGGTCGAGTCGTCCTGTTCGGGCGGCTTTGTCATGACAGATTGAGGCGCAATCCAATCGAGCGCGAATGAGCATCCAGCCCCTCCGCTTGTCCGAGTGTCATCGCGGCCGGGCCAAGCGCACGCAGCTGGTCCGGGCCGCATTTCAGGATCGAGGTGCGCTTCATGAAGTCGTGCACCGACAGGCCTGAGGAGAACCGCGCCGAGCGCGCCGTCGGCAGCACGTGGTTGGAGCCGCCGACGTAGTCGCCGATCGCCTCTGGCGTATGGGCTCCGAGGAACACCGCGCCGGCGTTGCGGATCTTGGCGGCGAGCGCATCGGGATCGCTGGTCATGATTTCGAGGTGCTCGGCGGCGATGGCATCCGCGAGCGGAATGGCCTCAGCGAGGTTCTTCACCATGATGATGGCCCCAAAATCGACCCAGGAGCGCCCCGCAATGTCGGCGCGCGGCAGCGTCTTCAGCTGCGCTTCGACGGCCTTCTCGACATCAGCCGCAAGCCGCGCCGAGTCGGTGATCAGGATCGATTGGGCGCTGGCATCGTGCTCGGCCTGCGCCAACAGATCAGCGGCGATCCAGTCGGCATTGCCGGTGTCATCGGCAATCACCAACACCTCGGAGGGGCCGGCGATCATGTCGATGCCGACCTTGCCGAACACCAAACGCTTGGCGGCAGCGACATAGGCATTGCCGGGACCGACGATCTTTGCGACCGGAGCAATCGTCGCGGTGCCGTGAGCGAGCGCGGCCACCGCCTGCGCGCCGCCGACGCGGTAGATCTCGGTGACACCGCCGAGCGAGGCCGCCGCCAGCACCAGCGGATTGAGCTTGCCGTCGGGCGAGGGCACCACCATCACGAGACGCGACACGCCCGCGACCTTGGCCGGCACAGCGTTCATCAGCACCGAGGACGGATAGGCCGCGGTGCCGCCGGGCACGTAGAGGCCGGCGGATTCGATCGCGGTGTAGCGCCAGCCGAGCTCGACGCCGAGCGGGTCGGTGAAGCGCTCGTCCTTCGGCAGCTGGCGGCGATGGTAAATCTCGATACGGTCGCGCGCGAGTTTCAGCGCGTCCAGCGTCTCAGGCTCGCAGGCCTTTGTTGCCGCTTCGATCTCGGCGGCCGAGACGCGAAGGCCGGCTGCATCCAGCCTCAAGCGGTCGAACTTGGCGGTGGCCTCGAGCAAGGCGGCATCGCCGCGCCTGGCCACGTCATCGACGATGGCGCGCGCTGCGGCTTCGACGTCGGCCGAGACCTCGCGCTTGGCGGCGAGGAACGCCTGGAATCGCTGGTCAAAATCGGCGCTGCTGCGGTCGAGACGAACGGGCATTTGGGGCTAGGCTTCTGCTGGTTGAAGGGGGCGCAGTCTGGCTCACCGCCCCCCTGCTCAATGGCGCGGCGGGGAAGCTGCGTCAACCCTTGGCTGCCACCCCCTTGAAAGCTACCGATCCAGCGAGGGCCTGCCTCGACGGAGCTGGTATACCGGCCACCTCACCCCTCCCCCTCGATCCCGACGCCCGTCCCCAATTCGTCCGCCCCCAGATCGGTCAACTGACATTCCAGGCATTCGACGTCGAGGCGGATGGCGCCGCCATGTGCAAACAGCAACAGCGCGCTGCCGCCGGGCTCGTCGTCGCGGCCGCCCTGCGGATGAAATTCGATGCCGACGAGGTCCAGGATCTTGTCCGGAGCTCCCAAGTCGATGTTGCGCGATTTGCAGGCGAGCACGCGGTCGAAGCGGAGCGCTGCGACCAGCCGGCGCGGTTCGGCCTCCCCATCCAGCGTCTGCTCCCAGTCCAGCCGGCTCATGCCGACCACCAGGCGTTTCTCGCCCTGCCGCCAGATGATGTCGGAAGGCTGGACGCGAGCATCCTGCACATGGGTCGAGATCACGGCGAGATCGTCGGCATCGAGCGCGATCAGTTTGAGCTGGGGAGACATTACCGACATTTCTCCTCTAGGGCTGATACGGCTCAACGCCTGGAACTGCCGAAATTTCCGCGCAAACTAGCGATCCCGCGACGAACGGACTAGAGGCTATTGATATCCTCCATCTCCAGCACGTGCCTGGGATAGCCGACCCGGGCGACATGGATCATGGCGCGGCCCATCTGCTCGGTCGAGGTGACGAGCCTGGGCGAAATCCGGCGCAGCACCGACCACAGCGGCCATGTGACATCATAGACCGCCTGCACCCAGGCCGTCTTTGATCTGATCCCGTGCAAAGGCTGTATCGCACCGGGCCGAAACATGTAGGCGGCCTTGAACGGCAGCTTCAGCAGATCGTTCTCGGTCTTGCCTTTGGTGCGGGCCCACATTCGCGAGCCCTGCTCGGTGGAATCGGTGCCGGCACCGGTGACGTAGGTGAAGGTCATCTGCGGATTGAGCCGCGCCAGCATCGTCGCAGCCGCAAGCGTGATGTCATAGGTGAGACGGCGGTAGCGTTCTTCGCTCATGCCGATCGACGAGACACCGAGACAGAAAAAGCAGGCGTCATAGCCGGTCAGCTTCGCCTCGATCGCCGTATAGTCGGTGAAATCGTCATGGATGACCTCGGTCAGCTTGGCGTTGTGCACGCCGGTCGGGCTACGCCCAACGACCAGCACGCGATCAACGCCGTCGTCGAGCAGACACTCGCGCAGCACGCCCTGCCCGACCATTCCGGTCGCGCCGAAGATGATGACCTGCATCGGGACATTCCCATCGATGTCGCGGCTCACGCGGCGGCTGCGATCTCGTCGAAAGATACACCCGTCAGCGTCGCCGAAGCATCCCAGAGCATGGCTGCCGCGGCAAAATCCTTCGCCTGTGGCATGATCCTCGCAAGCCCCGGCGGTCCCTTCAATTCGTAAAACCCGTTCGGACCGTAATAGCCGCCAGGCTCGGCCGCCGGCGAGGTCGCCGCAAACAGGGTGGGCCAAGCGCCCTCGGCCGCGGACTGGCTGATCCAGGGCTGGAGCAACCGCCCCACGCGCCATTGCAAGGTGTTGACGCCGGGCCCGTTCGAAATCAGATCGGTTCGCGCAAAGCCGGGATGCGCGGCGATGCTCCGCAAGCCCCAACCGGCCGCATCGCTCCGCCGCTGCAATTCGAGCGAAAACATCAGGACGGCGAGCTTGGACTGGGAGTAAGCGCGCAACGGACGATAGGACCGCTTGCTCTGCAGATCGTCGAAATTGATGGCGCCGGAGCGATGCGCAAGGCTCGACAGATTGACGACCCGAGGCGCCTTGGCGCGGCGAAGACGCGGCAACAGACGCGCCGTGAGCGCGTAATGGCCGAGATAGTTGGTGCCGAATTGCATTTCGAAACCATCCTCGGTCTGCTGCCGCTTGGGCAGCGCCATCACGCCGGCATTGTTGACGAGGAGATCGAGCTGGTCGTTGCTGGCCGCGAAGCGCCGGGCGAAATCGGCGACCGAGGACAGACTGGCGAGGTCGAGATGCTCATAGGCGATCAGAGCGTTCGAAAACTGCGCGCAAATGCCTTCGATCGCCCGCAGGCCCTTTGCGTCGTTGCGTCCGGTGAGTATGACGATGGCTCCGGCGCCTGCCAGCGCCAATGCCGTCTCATACCCGAGGCCGCCGGTGCCCCCGGTGACGACGGCGGTCTTGCCGCTGAGCGAAGGGATGTCTGCCGTGGTCCAGTCGGTCATGCCAATCTCCGTTCGGGGCTGGAATGCCGCCCGCGACGGGTCTAAATGTGCACTTGGTGCAAATTTGCAAGAGGTGAAATAATTGAAGGCGTCGAAGCCGGGCGGGAAACGTCCCAAGCCCTTGATCCCTGGAGAGAAACTTCCGGCTTCCGCCGGTCTGCGCCAGCGCAAGCAGCAGGCGACCCGCGAGCGGCTGAAGCGAGCGGCGATGACACTCTTCCTGGAGCGCGGCTTCGAAACCACCACCATCGACGACATCGCCGATGCAGCCGACATGTCGCGACGGAGCTTCTTTCATTATTTCGCCTCGAAAGAGGACGTCGTGGCCGCCTGGCAGGAGGATGCCGCGACGGCCCTCGTGACCGAGATCCTGGCACGGCCCGCGGAGGAATCCATGCTGACGGCGGCGGAGAACGCAATCGCAGCCGCGCTCAAACGGATCGATCCGGCCGAGGCGGCGGCGATGTCGCGGCTGAAGCGTGACAATCCCGCACTTCAGGCCCGCGACCAGCTCAAATACGAAAAGCTCGAACGCGCGCTGGCGGACGGTCTCGCGCAACGCTCGGGCCGCAAGTCGGACCGGCTGAAGGCCCGGCTTGTCGCCATGATCGCCACCGGCGCGATGCGCGTCGGCGGCGAGAGCTGGCTCAGCGAAGGCTCCCGCGACAAGCCGGAGGCCTTCGTCAAGCGAACCTTCGATGCGATCAGGGCGATCCTGGCGTGAGGCCGCGCCTCACGCCTTGAAGAACGCCAGCAGGTCGGCGTTGATCGTCTCGGCTTCGGTGGTCGGCATGCCGTGCGGAAAACCCTTGTAGGTCTTCAGCGTGCCGTTCTTGAGCAGCTTGGCCGAGAGCGGCGCGGAATCGGCGTAAGGCACGACTTGGTCGTCGTCGCCATGCATCACCAGCACCGGCACGTTGATCTTCTTCAGATCCTCGGTGAAATCGGTCTGCGAGAACGCGACGATGCCATCGTAATGCGCCTTCGCGCCGCCCATCATGCCCTGGCGCCACCAGTTCTGGATCACGGCTTCCGACGGTTTCGCGCCCGGGCGGTTGTAACCGTAGAACGGACCGGCGGCGATGTCGCGGTAGAACGCCGAGCGGCCGGCGGCGAGCGCGGTCTGGAAACCGTCGAACACGCTCTTCGGCAGACCGCCGGGATTGGCGTCCGTCTTCACCATCAGCGGCGGCACTGCGGAGATAATCGCGGCCTTCGCTACGCGGGACTCGCCGTGGCGCGCGATGTAGTGCACCACCTCGCCGCCGCCGGTGGAATGGCCGACATGCAGGGCGTTCTTGAGGTCGAGATGCGCGGTCAGCGCAGCGAGATCGTCGGCATAGTGATCCATGTCGTGACCGTCGGCGACCTGCGCCGAACGGCCATGGCCGCGGCGGTCATGGGCGATGACGCGATAGCCGCGGGTGACGAAGAACATCATCTGCGCGTCCCAGTCGTCGGATGACAGCGGCCAGCCATGGCTGAACACGATCGGCTGGCCCGAGCCCCAATCCTTGTAGAAGATCTCGACGCCGTCTTTGGTGGTGATGGTAGGCATTGGGGGGACTCCTTCGTTGAAAACGTCATTCCGGGGCGCGCACAGCGCGAACCCGGCATTCAGAGATTGCTCGCGAGATTCTCAGGTGCCAATTGCGCACCACAGTTCGATGCTTCGCATCGCCTCGCAATGACGAGGTGTTGACGATCAGGCGAACGCCAGCGGCTTGTAGCGGCGCCAGGCGCCGATGGTCAGCAGGACGAAGAACATCAGCACGATGCCCTGCACGACGGCGAACACCGGCCCGGACGGCGGCGCGGGCGGCACGGCCGGGGCGAGCGCGGCCAGCGCCGGCACTTTCAGGAACGACTGGATGATCAGCACGAACACGTTGAAGTAGAGCGAGATCATCGCGGTCACGATGTAGACCGGCCGCCACGCGCCCGAAAGCTTCATGCCGTACAGCGCCACGCAGGCAATCGCGAGCAGCACCAGCGAGATGGCGGCAATGATGTACGAGGGCAGCAGCTCCTTGAACGGAAACAGAAAGCCGGTGGCGTTGGTGAGGATCGTGAACAGCAGGAAGATCGCGGTCAGGCCCGGCATCGGCTTCGAGCCGAGCAGCCCGAACATCACGATCAGGCCGGCGACGATACCGATCAGGCTGATGACGACGTGGACCAATGTGAAGGCGGGAAGGCTCAAGCCGAGGACCATGGCATCTCTCCTACTCTCTGCATTGAGATCTGGAGATTGATAGTACGTCCCCCACCGGATTACCACCTGCACTCAATCACACATGCGCGTGCAGCCATGCGTGTTCGCGCGAGTCGAAGAACGCATGGCTGAATTTTTTGCACCGCTGTCACAAACGACGGCAGTTGTAGCCCGGACTACGCTTCGCTCCATCCGGGCCACGAAATCACAGGTTCACACTTCCTTGGTGTCGAAGATCAGCAGATCGGCACCGCCGCTGGCGAATTTCGGCACGTCGCCTGCGGCTGCCTTGCCCGCTTCGCTGCCGAAGGCCTTCTGGATATCGCCCACGCTGTCGAAGGTGAGAATGGCGACGAGGTGGATGCCTGATGGTCCAGCGGGCGAGCCGACCGCACCGGTGCTGACGGCGTATTTCTTGAGGCCAGGAAGCTTCTTGGCGAGCGGAATGTGGGTTTCGGCATAATGCTTGTCGAAGGCGGCAGCGTCTTTGGGCGTTTTGTAGAGCACGACGAGTTCGGCCATTGAGTCCTCCCAGTTGATCTTTGTCTTCGCGCGATTGATCTCGCGACGTGGCGAGTGTCCGTGCGACACGGCAAGATGGCAAGTCACATTCGACTTGCCATCTGCTTGTCATATCCTTGGCTAAAGCGCCGGTTTTGCGGCGTCGCCGAGATAGCCGTGCAGCGAGGCCACGACTTGCGCACCTTCGCCGATGGCGCCGCCGACACGCTTGACCGAACCGGAGCGGACGTCACCAACGGCGTAGACGCCGGGGACGGAGGTCTCGAGCGGCGCGACCAGCCGGCCCTGGTTCTGCTCGGATTGCGCGCCCGTGACGACGAAGCCGCCGCGGTCGAGCGTGACGCCGCAGCCGTCGAGCCAGGAGGTGGCGGGATCGGCGCCGACGAACAGAAACAGGTTCTTGATGTCGGCAGAATCCTCGTCATCTGACAGCCGGCTCTTCCAGCGGATCCGCCGCAGCAGCGCGGCCTCGTCGCCCTCGAGCGCCGTGATTTCGGTGTTGAACAGCAACTCGATGTTTGGCGTCGCTTCGATGCGCTCGATGAGATAGCGCGACATGCTGGCGCCAAGGCCGCCGCCGCGGATGATCATCAAGACCTTCTTGGCATGTCCCGACAGGAACACGGCCGCCTGCCCCGCCGAATTGCCGGCGCCGACCAGCGCGACCTCTTCGCCGGCGCACAGCTTCGCCTCGATCGGGGAGGCCCAGTACCAGACGCCGCGGCCCTCGAATGTGTCCAGGTTCTCGATCTCGGGCCGTCGATAGCGCGCCCCGCTCGCGACCACGACCGCGCGCGAGCGCAAGGGATCGCTGCCGTCGAGCGCGATGGAAAAGGCGCCGTCCGTGCGCGTGCAGTCGAGCGACTTCACTGTGACGGGAATCATGATGTCGGCGCCGAACTTTTGCGCCTGGTTGAAGGCGCGTGCGGTCAGCGCCTGGCCGGAAATCCCGGTCGGAAAGCCCAGATAGTTTTCGATGCGCGCGCTGGCGCCGGCCTGGCCGCCGAAGGCGCGGGTATCTAGCACGGCGACCGAAAGCCCTTCGGACGCCGCATACACGGCGGTGGCGAGCCCGGCCGGGCCGCAGCCGACGATCGCGACGTCGTAGATCCGGTCATTGCGCGGGCCGCCGATCATGCCGATCGCCCGCGCAAGCTCGGTCTCCCCGGGGTTGCGCAGCACGGCGCCGTCCGAGGTGACGACCAGCGGCCAATCTTCGGGTTTCGGCGAATAGCGCGCGATCAGTTCGGCGGCATCGCGGTCGCGGTCGGGATCGAGCAGATGATGCGGCTGGCCGTTGCGGGTGAGAAAGCCCTGCAGGCGCACCACGCCGGCCGAATGCGAGGGACCAATCAGCACGATGCCGCCGACGCCGGCTTGAATCAGATTGACCCGGCGCAGGATCAGCGCCCGCATGATGCGCTCGCCGAGCTCGGCCTCGGCGACCAGCAGCGCACGCAGGCGCTCCGGTGGCAGCAGCAGCGTCTCGACATCGCCCTCGGCACGGCCATCGACCAGCGCCCGACCGCCGGAGAGCTGGCTGAGCTCGGCCAGAAATTGTCCCGGCCCCTGATCGATCAGCGGGGTGACGTTGCCGAGACCGTCGCGCTGGGTGATGGCGACATGGCCTTTCAGCACGACGAACATGCCCGGGCCCGGCTTGCCGGTCTCGAACAGCAGCTCGCCGTCCTTATAGGTGCGGAGCTCGCCGAAATTCCTGATGCGCTCGATCTCGGCCGAGGTCAGCGCGGGAAACGTCTGCTCGGGGCGGATGAAGCGCGACATCATCGCGTCGCGATCGATTCGGTCCTGTTCGTTCTGCCCCATCGCCACGTTCTTGCACTCCAGATTTCTAATTGCCGGCCTCGCCGGCGGTCCCCTGATTTAGGGGCCCATCTTCGTTTTGCGAGGGATCACCGCTTGCGGCGCGTTCACGCGCCTGCGCCTTGCGCCGCTTCAAATTCTCCCGCAGCGCCGATTTCAGGCGGTCGTCCCGCGATGCTCTTGTCTGTTTCGCGGTCTTGTCGGTCTCGTCAGCCATCACGGGTCCATCCAGCAGATGCCGATACCATGCCCAGAGAATGCGGCAGCTCAAGAGGCCCTGATGGTCCCGATCGTGCGAAATCCAAAATGGGTCGAATCCACTGGAGGGCCCAACTGGCCAGGTGGGCGGGGAAGCGGAACCAAAATCGATGGAAAATCGGTCATTCCGGGCCAAAACAGCCGTAATACCCCCGATATCGCCCCGATTTTCTCGTTTCGGCTGGTCTTGCAAGCTTGCACAGCGGGGAGGCCTGTGGCAGATATCGGCCCGCTTGGTAGGCCCCTCGGGCGGCCGATTCTTATCCCAGCACATGCTGCCGTAGCTCAGTGGTAGAGCACTCCATTGGTAATGGAGAGGTCGACAGTTCAATCCTGTCTGGCAGCACCATCCATTCTTCCCAGAACGATCACGAACCGGCATTCTCGCGGCACGAAACGCCCGAGTTTTGCTCTTGTCCGTTGCCCTCCTCTTGTGAAGAGGGCGCAGGGAAGACCGGGTGCCGACGGGCACCCGCGGTCCACTGCGCGAAAATGTAGCGCAAGGAAACCGCACAGCAGCATACAGGTGGCGCCGAACACTCGGCCTTCCCTGCGCGGTGGTTGGACGGCTTATGCCGTGCTCTCCCGGGAGCCGAATTCCTTCTGGCCTCCCTCACCTCACGGAATTCACCGGCACCGCGCCGGTTGACGCCAGTACCGCCTCCGCAAGTGCTTGACCGTAGCAACGACGGCCGGGACCACACGGTTTTGCCGTACGCAGTCCGACTTCGCCCGAGGGCTACGCCGGGTTCAGGCGCCGTTCGTACGACACGGCTTGCGATGGGCTCACGGGGTTCGGCTCAATCATCCGCCCGCCCTGCCCTCACATCCGCGCCGGCGCTGCCGCGTCCACCGCATCCCCAGCCCACGTTCGTGACGACGTACGATCGCCCCTCTCCAACGGGCCGGGATGGCGCGAATAATGTTGCAAAACCGAATTTCGGTAAAGCGGAATGTTTTTGTGGAGAGGGGTTGACGGGATTTGGGAGGAGGCGGGTGTTTTGCCCGACGGGTCGTGCGACCGCACAGGTAAGGTTAATTCTTCCTTTCGATTGTCGGTAAAATTTTATCTATTATCGTCCTGGTCATTCAAGACGTACTAGGGGCTTCAATAGTGTTTGCGTTTTGCCTGATCGTGACTGGGACTGCGTTGCTTCTCTCCGGCCTGGTTGCCTTCGGCCTTCATCGAAATTCGCTGCACTCATTGGCGCTGCTGTAGCCGCATCGGCAACGAACTTTCGTAGCCCGGATCGAGCGCAAGCGTAATGCGGGGGCGTCAACTGCGGACACATGCCCCGGATTGCGCTTCGCTCCATCCGGGCGACGAACTCGAAGAGCGGCCTACGCCCTCACCGCAGGACAAGCCAGCAACGACGGCAGATCGCTCATGCGATGAAAGACGCCGTCACAGAACGCCGCCAACTCCTGCTCGGCGTCCGGACGACCGCCGGCAAAGCCGAGGACCTTCATTCCAGCGGCCCTGGCTGCGCGGGCTCCGGACAACGAATCCTCGACAACGACGCAAGCCGAGGGCTGCGCGCCCATCGTTTGCGCCGCGTGCAGGAACAGTCCGGGATCCGGCTTCCATGAACCGACCTCGTAGGCGCTGAAAATGCGGCCCTGGAAATGGCCGAGCAGCTTCGTCAATCCGAGCGCATGCGTGAGCTTCGACATCGGCCCGTTCGACGCCACGCAAACGGGACTTGTGATCTCTGCCAGCGCCGCGTGAATTCCATCGACAGGCTCCAGTTCGGCATCAAAAGCCAGCGCCGTTGCCTGTCGCACGTCGGCGACGAAACTATCCCGAACGCCGCGACCGAGCCGGCGCTCGATCTCGCGCACGCAATCGACCATCCTGACGCCGCGGAAGCAACGCACCGCGTCCTCCACGCTGATCGCCACGCCTTCCTCGGCTGCGATGCGGGCAAACACCGTCAGCGCGATGACCTCGCTATCGACCAGAACGCCGTCGGAATCAAAGATGATGAGTTCGAGAGTTGCAGACGCGTTCATTTCAAAGAGGTTTCCTCACTGCCGACCCGGTGCCCCGTGAACCGCTCATCAGCGCGCCTTAGCCGCCGGCACAGCTCGCGGTTGATGTTCTGCAGCACCATCACATAAGCGTGGATGTCGGCCTTGTAGCAGGCGTAGAGCTTCTGGGCCGTCAGCTCGTACAGCACCGTCTCGCTTTCGGCGACGACCGTGGCGGAGCGGTTCTGCATTTCGATCAGCGTCATCTCGCCGAAGAAATCGCCGGGCTCCAGTGCGGACAGCGGGATGACGCCGCCCGCGCTCGCTCGCTTGCTCACCGCCAGCCGGCCGGACTTGACGATGAACATCGAGCGTCCTGGCTCGCCTTCGGCGACAATCGTCGCGCCTACCTCGAAGTGGCGCTCGACCAGCATCGAGATCAGGAGGTCGAGGCTGGCATCCGACAGACCGCCGAAGAACGGCGTCGCGAGGAGGAACGCTTTCAGATCGGGGGAACTGGCGGTCATCGCCCGAGGATACGCTCCGCCACCATTTGCGACAAGCAGGACCAGGATGGGGCGGGCCTCGCGGGGCCCTACCCATCCGAGGCGCCAACACTACATGTGATCTCTCAAGACGCGCAGCCCCTCACCGGGACCCTCCCATGATTCCCTTCTCCGTGCTCGACCTCGCGCCTATCCGGCAGGGCTCCGACGCCGCACAGGCGTTTCGCAATTCGCTCGATCTCGCCCAGCATGCGGAAAAGTGGGGCTTCAAACGGTTCTGGCTGGCCGAGCATCACAACATGACGGGCATTGCCAGCGCGGCGACCTCGGTGGTGATCGGACACATCGCAGGCGGCACGAAGACGATCCGCGTCGGCTCCGGCGGCGTGATGCTGCCGAACCATTCGCCGCTGGTCATCGCCGAGCAGTTCGGCACGCTGGAATCGCTGTATCCCGGCCGGATCGATCTCGGGCTCGGCCGCGCACCGGGCACCGATCAGCTCACTGCGCGGGCGATGCGGCGCGACCTCGCGACCGCCGCCGAGAACTTTCCGCATGACGTGCTGGAGCTGCAGGCCCTGCTCGGCGATGTCAAACCGAACCAGGCCATCCGCGCCGTGCCGGGCATGGGCACGAAGGTGCCGCTGTGGATCCTCGGCTCCAGCATGTTCGGTGCCCAGCTTGCCGCGATGCTGGGCCTGCCGTTCGCCTTCGCCTCGCATTTCGCGCCGCAGATGATGATGCCGGCGCTGCGCGAATATCGCGCGCGGTTCGAGCCGTCGGCGCAGCTCGACAAGCCCTACGCGATCGTCGCCGTCAATGTATTCGCCGCCGACAGCGATGCGGAGGCGCAGCGCCTGTTCACCTCGCTGCAGCAGCAGTTCATCAATCTCCGCCGCGGCACGCCCGGACCTTTGCCGCTGCCGATCGACGACATGGAGGCGCTATGGTCGCCGGCCGAGAAGGCGGGCGTGGCGCAGTCGCTGGCCTGCTCCGCCGTCGGCTCGCCGGCATCAGTGGAGGAGAAGCTGAAGGCGTTGATCGCCGACACCGCGGCGGACGAGCTGATGACCACGGCCCTGATCTACGATCACGCCGCGCGGCTGCGCTCGTTCGAGATCGCCGCCGGGGTAAGGGACAGGTTGGCGAAGCAGCAGGCGGTGTGAGCGTGGGGCCACGCCGTCACTGCGAGCGCAGCGAAGCAATCCAGACTGCTACTGCTGCAAGACCCTGGATTGCTTCGTCGCAAGAGCTCCTCGCAATGACGACGGAGGGAGTTCGTCCTAATCCACAAACCCGAACAGCTTGGCCGGATTGTGCACCAGGATCTTCTCCAGCTCGTTCTGGTCCGGCGCGTAGCGGTACATCAGTTCGAGCAGGTCGGCATCGTTCGGCGGCTGCTTCACGGAGACCGGATGCGGCCAGTCGGAAGCCCAGACGCAGCGGTCGACGGCCGCTTCGATATAGGCGCGCGCGATCGGGATGACATCGTCGTAAGGCGGCCCGGCCTGCGAGGTTTTCTCGCCGAGCGAGAGCATGACCCAGAAATTGCCCTTCTCGAGCAGCTCCAGCATCTTGCGCAGGTTCGGGTCGTCCTTGCCGCGCGAGGGCTCGGGGCGGGCCATGTGGTCGATCAGCACGGGAACGTCGAGATTCTCGTATTTGGCGACGCTCGACATGATGCCGTCTTTCTCGGGCTGGATCTTCACGTACCAGCCGAGCTCGCGGATGCGGGCGATGGCGCGGGCGAAATCGGCATCCGACAGCACCGCGCCGAGCTCCTGGCGGAAGCTGAAACGCGCGCCGCGCACGCCGGCGTCGTGCAGTTTTGCCAGATAGGCGTCGTTCGCCTCCGCGAACACCAGCGCGTTGGCGCAGCCGCGATAGTTCGGACCCATTGCTTTGAGCCCGTCGAGAACGACGGCATGGTCGGCGCCGTAGGTCGTGGTCTGCACGATGATGCCGCGCTCGATGCCGAGCGTCTTGTGCATGCGCAGGGCCGCCTCCCAGGTCGCTGACGGCATCCGGTAGGCCGCACCGGGGCGCTCCGGATACTTTTCGATCGGCCCGAGCACGTGAAACTGGCTGTCCACGGTCTTCGGCGGCGGTGGCTTGATCGGGGGGCGCGGGTTCGGATCGAACGGCAGATAGGTCGGCATGCGGCAGGCTCCTTCAGTCGATCACGGCGGTGAAGTCGCACTGCACCAGGGCGCCGCCATCCATGTTGTCCATCGGCAGCGCATGACGTGCCGGGCGCGAATGCTCGTCCGGAAACATCTTCAGCCATTCGACATTGACGGGGCCACGATTGCCGCGGTCCTTCAGCCACACCGTCATCTTGATGATGTCATCGGTGGTGCCGCCGGCGGCCTCGACCGTCGCCTTCATATGGGCGAACATGTTGGCGCATTGCGCGTCGAGACTCTCGGGCATCGTATTGGTCGCGGGATCGCGGCCGAGGATGACGCCCGACATCACGAGGTTGCCGATGCGGCAGGCGTTCGGAATCGGATTGGCGTGCTTGAAGCCGCCGATGTGAATGCTCTTGCGCCGCGATTGACTCGTCATGATGCGCTCCCTGTTTGTTGTTGGTTCAGACGAACTGGCAGGACACCGAGCCGAACGCGCCGTAGTCGGCGTGGAACGTGTCGCCGCGGCGGATGTCGACCGGACGCGTGAACGATCCCGCCAGCACCACCTCGCCGGCTGCGAGATGCTCATCATGCGGCGCAAGGCGGTTGGCGAGCCAGGCGATGCCGTTGGCCGGGTGATTGAGCACGCCCGCGGCAAGCCCGGTCTCCTCGACCTCGCCGTTGCGGAACAGCAGCGCGCCGATCCAGCGCAGATCCGCATCCATCGGGCGGATCGGCCGGCCGCCGAGCACCAGCGCCGCGTTAGCCGCGTTGTCCGAGATCGTATCCATCACCTTGCGCGTCTTGCCGGTCTCGGGATTGACACGATGCATGCGCGTCTCCAGGATCTCCAGCGCGGGCGTGACGTAATCGGTGGCATTGAGCACGTCGAAGATGGTGCAGTCGGGCCCGCGCAGGGGCGCCTTCAGCACGAAGGCGAGCTCGACCTCGATCCGCGGCGCGTGGAAACGGTCGAACGGTACAGGCGTGGCGTCGGCATAGAACATGTCGGCGAACAGCACGCCGTAATCGGGCTCGGAGATGCCGACCGCGTTCTGCATCGCCTTCGAGGTCAGGCCGATCTTGTGCCCCCTGATGACGCGCCCGCGGCCCAGCTGCAGTTTGGTCCAGGCGCGCTGGACCGCGTAGGCATCCTCGATGCTGAACTCTGGAAACTCCTTCGAGAACATCGGGATCAGCACCTTGCTGCGCTCGGCCTCATCGAGGCGAGCGGCCAGGCGTTCGATCGTGGCGGCGTCCAGCATGATTACTGCTCCGCGGCCACGGTGTTGCGAAGAATGCCGATACGGCTCGACTCGACTTCGACGACGTCGCCGACCTTGAGCCAGCGCGGCGGGTCGAAGCGCGCGCCCGCCCCGGTCGGCGTGCCCGTCACGATCATGTCGCCGGGCTTGAGCGTGGCGAACGTCGAGAGATAGGAGATCAGGAAGTCGAACGGGAACATCAGCCGCTCGGTCGTGTCCTGCTGCCGGACCTCGCCATTGACGCGGGTGACGATGTCGTGCGGCCCGCGCGGATCAAGCTCGTCCGCGGTGACGATCCAGGGGCCGATGCTGCCGGAACGGTCGAAGTTCTTGCCCTGCGTGACGTTGAACTTGCCGTGGCGCAGCCAGTCGCGGATCGTGCCCTCGTTGCACAGCGTCATGCCGAAGATATGCGACCAGGCCTTCTCGCGGCTGATATGACGGCCGCCCTGGCCGATCACGATGACGAGCTCGCCTTCATAATCGAGCTGGTCCGAGACCTGGGGCTTCTCGAGCGGCTGGCCGGAACCTGTCATCGACGACATGCTGCGCACGAACAGGCTCGGATATTTCGGCAAGTCCGAACTGTCCTTGTATTCGGCATTTCGCTCGGCGTAGTTGACGCCGATGCACCAGAGCTTCTCCGGCGCCAGCACCGGCGGCAACAGCGTGAGCTCCTCCAGCGCGTAGTCGGGCTTTTGACCGGCCACCGCCTCCTGCGCATCGCCGAGCGCGTTGGCCGCGATCAACGCTTTCACGTCGGAGAAGTCGCGGCCGATCCGCTTGGTCAGATCGACGACGCCGCCTTCAACGGCAGCGCCATAGCGCGGCTCTCCGTCCACCAGATAGCTCACCAGTCGCATTGTCGTTCTCCAGGTGCCGAGAGGCGTGTTCGGGCCTAAGCGCTCAGTCTTTTGATTTGGGAGTCTGGAACACCGTGTTCAGCGTCACGATCTCGCCGAGGCGGGCATAACGAGGACCGCCGATGCGCGCGATCGGATCGAGCGCCCTGGTCTCGACCTTGCCGTCGTTCACGAGGCCGTCGCGGAGGTGGAACATCACGACCTCGCCGACGATCAGGCGGCTGCGGGCGTCGCCGAATTCCAGACATTCCCGGAACACGCATTCCATCGCGACGGGTGCGGCCGAAAGCCTGGGCACCTTGATGCGCTCGCACGGCAGCGTCTCAAGCCCGAGATGCTCGACCTCGCTGATCTCGGGCGGATGCTCGACCGAACTGTCGTGCACCGCAGACATCAGCGGGGTGTCGGCGATGTGGATGACGTATTCCTCGGTGTCGAGGATGTTGTGCGCGGTGTCCTTGTAGTCGGCGCCCTTGCGGCCGACGCTGATGGCGAGCATCGGCGGCTTCTGCGAGACGAAGGTGAAGGCGCTGAACGGCGCGAGATTGAGCACGCCTGCGCGCGACAGACTGGTCACCCAGGCGATCGGGCGCGGCACCACGATGCCGGTCATCAGCCGGTAGATGCGCTCCGCGCCGAGCTCGGTGGGATCGATCCGCATCGCTCAATCGGCCTTGATGTTGGCCTTGCGCACGACCGGAATCCACTTGGCGTCCTCGCGCTCGAGATAAGCCCTGAACTCGTCCGGCGTCATCGGCGTGGCTTCGGCACCCAGCTTGTCGAACTTGTCGACCACGCTCGGGTCTTTCAGGATCGCAACCAGCGTCTCGTGCAGCTTGTCGACGATGGGCGCCGGCGTGCCCGCGGGCGCGAACAGGCCGGTGAAGGTCTGGCCGTCGAAGTCCTTGTAGCCGAGCTCGGCGAAGGTCGGCACGTCGGGCAGCGACTTCAGCCGATGCGGGCTGGTGACCGCGAGCGCCCGGAACAGGCCGGCCTTGATGTGCTGGAGACTGACCGTGAGCTGGTCGAACGCGAACTGCACCTGGCCGCCCAGGAGATCGTTGATGGCGGGCGCGTTGCCGCGGTAATGCGCCGTGACCCATTGCAGGCCGAGGCTCTCCTGCATCAGCTCGCTGAGCAGGTGGTTGGTGGTGCCGGGGCCGGGCGAAGCCATGGTCAGCTTGCCGGGCTCGCGCTTGGCGAGGTCGACGAACTCCTTGAACGTGTTGGCCTGCACCGACGGATGGACCTCGAGCACCAGCGGCGTCATCGAGATCGTCGAGATCGGCAGGAAGTCCTTCTTCCAGTTGTAGGCATCGCGCTTGTTGATCTCGGTCGCGAACAGCACCGGGCCGTTGGCGCCGACGAACAGCGTGTAGCCGTCGGGTGCCGATTTCGCGAAGGCTTCGCCCGCGATCATGCCGCCGGCGCCGGCCTTGTTCTCGATGATGAAGGGCTGGCCGAGCTTTTCCTGAAGCTTGTCGGCGATGATGCGCGCGGCGCTGTCGACGTTGCCGCCGGCGGGATAGGGCACGATCAGCTTGACGCTGCGTGCCGGCCATTGCTGGGCCGATACCGGCCCTGCCAGCATCGCGGCGACGGCAGCGATGGCAATTGCGATTAATCTCATGTTAACCTCCCGGCGGCGCTTCCAATTCCAGGTCGCATGACCCGATGACGCGCATGGCACTCGACTGCGGCGCAATCTCCAGATGAGCGCTTTACCTGTCGAGTGAATTATGGCGTTCTTGTCCACATTATGGACAAGAGACGCAAGCCGGCCAACAGCCCCACAGAACCGCGGCAAGGCGCGCAGACCATCCGGCGCGCGCTCGCGGTGCTGCGCATTCTTGCCGCAGGCCGCGAGGACGGTGTGCCATTGGCCGAGGTCGTGCAGGCGACCGGCCTCACCCGCCCGACCGTGCACCGCATCGTGCACGTGCTGATCGAGGAAGGCATCGTCGAACGGCACGATCGAACCGGCTGCTATGCGATCGGCAACCAGGTGCCTGAGCTGGCGCTGGCGCGTCCCCAGCCCTCGCCGCTGCTGGTCGCGGCGGGACCTTCGCTACGCCGGGCTTCCGCCGCGATCGGCGACACGCTGTTCCTGACGGTACGGACCGGCAACGACACGCTGTGCGTCGATCGCCGGATCGGCGCCTATCCAATCCAGGTGCTGTCGATCGATGTCGGCGCGCGCCGCCCGCTCGGCGTCTCCAGCGCGGGGGTGGCCATCCTCGCCGCGCTGCCGCCGCAGGATGCGCGAAAGCTTGTCGCGGCCAATGAAAAGAGATTCGAGAGCTACCGCACCGACGCTGCGACCGTGCTCGGCCAGGTCGTCGCGGCACGGCGGCGCGGCTACGGCATGCGGGAGCTTGGCCTCGTGCAGGGCACGAAATCGATATCGACCTGGATCAAGACCCCAGACGGCCGGCCCGCGGCGGCCATGACCGTCTCCGCCGTTCGAACGAGGCTCGGCCCGCGCCGCGAGCAGGAGGTCGCGGAGATCCTGTTGCGCGAGGCGCGTGTCATCGAGCAGGCGATCCGCGGTTAGCGCTCCCGGAGCTCACGCGGCGCTGTCAATGGCTGACTTGCTCCCTCGTTTTGTGGCACAAGGGCCGCCATCGCCGACCGAGCTTTGAGGCCACGCATGCCCGCGCCAAAACCGCCTGCCTTCGAAACCCTGAGCCTGCATGCGGGCCAGCATCCGGATCCCGCGACCGGCGCCCGCGCGGTGCCGATCTACCAGACCACGTCCTACGTTTTCCAGGATTCCGATCACGCGGCGGCGCTGTTCAACCTTGAGCGCGCCGGCCACATCTACACGCGCATCTCCAACCCCACCACCGGCGTGCTGGAAGAGCGGCTTGCGGCGCTCGAAGGCGGCGTCGGCGCGATCTGCACCGCGAGCGGCATGGCGGCGCTGCACCTCGCCATCGCGACGCTGCTCAATGCCGGCGACCATATCGTGGCGTCGAGCTCGCTATATGGCGGCACCATCAACCTGCTCGCGCATACGCTGCCGCGCTTCGGCATCACCACGACCTTCGTGAAGCCGCGCGATCTCGATGCGTTCCGCGCCGCGATCAGGCCGAATACGAAGCTCGTGATCGGCGAGACCATCGGCAATCCCGGCCTCGAGGTGCTTGACATCCCCGAGGTCGCCGCGCTCGCGCATGCGGCGAAGATCCCGCTGCTGATCGACAACACCTTCGCCACGCCCTATCTCAGCCGGCCGATCGAGCTCGGGGCCGACATCGTGATGCATTCGGCGACCAAATGGATCGGCGGCCACGGCATCGCGATCGGCGGCGCCATCGTCGACGGCGGCCGCTTCGACTGGCGCGCATCGGAAAAGTTCGGCGTACTGACCGAGCCCTATGGCGGCTATCACGGCATCGTCTTCGACGAGCAGTTCGGCACTGCCGCCTTCATCATGCGTGCGCGCACGGAAGGTTTGCGCGATTTCGGCGCCTGCCTGTCGCCGACCAACGCGTTCCAGCTGCTGCAGGGCGTCGAGACGCTCGCCGTGCGCATGGACAGGCACATGCAGAACACGCATCTGGTGCTGGAAGCCCTGAAGTCCAACAAGGCGGTCGACTGGGTGCTGCATCCCTCGCTGGAGAACCATCCCGATTATCAGCTGGCAAAAACGCTGCTGCCGCGCGGCGCGGGCTCGATCGTCTCGTTCGGCATCAAGGGTGGCCGGCCCGCGGGCCGAAAGTTCATCGAGAGCTTGCGCATGATCAGCCATCTCGCCAATGTCGGCGACGCCAAGACATTGGTGATACACCCGGCTTCGACCACGCATCAGCAGATGGACGCCGAGCAGCTCAAGGCCGCCGGCATCGGCGAGGAGCTGGTGCGGCTGTCGGTCGGCATCGAGACCGCGTCCGACATCATCGACGATCTCGCGCAGGCGCTGCGCATCTCGCAGAAGGTTTGACAGGATGCAGCTCACCGTCAACGGCACTGAGGTGTTCGTCGCAACCGGCGGCCGCGACTTCGATAAGACGCTGCCTACAGTCGTCTTCCTCCACGGCGCGGGCTTCGACCATTCCACCTGGGCGCTGCATACGCGCTGGTTCGCCCATCACGGCTTCGGCGTGCTGGCGCCTGATCTCCCCGGGCACGGCCGCTCCGCCGGGCCGTCGCTGGGAAGCATCGCCGACATGGCCGATTGGACCTCGGCGCTGCTCGATGCAGCAGGAGCTGCCAAGGCGCACCTGATCGGCCATTCCATGGGATCGCTGATCTCGCTGGAGACCGCCGCGCGGCATCCTAACAAGGTGTCCGCGCTCAGCCTGATCGGCACGGCCGCGACCATGACGGTGGGCCCGGACCTGCTCAAAGCGGCGGAAGCCAACTCGCAGGATGCGAACGACATGGTCTCGATCTGGGGCCTCGGCTTCAGGGCCGAGCTCGGCGGCAGCCTTGCGCCGGGTCTGTGGATGCATGGCGGCGCGCAGGCGGTGTTGAAACACTGCGAACCCGGCGTGCTGTTCCGTGATTTGTCGGCTTGCAATGCCTATGCGAACGCGCTTCAGGCAGCAGCGAGCGTGAAAGTGCCTGTTACCCTCATCCTCGGCGAAAGAGACATGATGACGCCGCCGAAGGCCGGCAAAGCGCTTGCGGCGGCGATTCCGCATGCGAAGACGATCGTGGTGCCGGGCGCCGGCCACATGATCATGGCCGAGCGTCCGGACGAACTGCTGGCGGCCTTGAGGAACTGAGCGGATCAATCGTCCGCGTCATGCGTTGCGGTCGGACGTCCCTGTGAACTCCAGAGGGAACTTGACCCATGCCAAGACAAGAAGTCATTCGCAAAGCCAAGCAGGACAAGCGCGCCGGCAAATCGGCCAGCACGCAGGCCGGCGAATTCGTCAAGGACCAGATCGACAAGATTCGGAAGGGCAAGCACGGTGCGCGCTCGACCAAGCAGGCGATTGCCATCGGCCTGTCCGAGGCGCGCCGCGCCGGCGTCGATCTGCCGCCGCCGCGCAAAGGACGCACCAAGAAATCGACGCGCCGCAGCGCCAAATACGCCTATGAGGCCGGCCAGGGTAAACGCACGCCGAAGCGGCGGCCGAAGGTGTCACGCGCCGTCGAGAACGTCCTGAAGAAGGAGCCGCGCTCGACGGCATCGCGCAAGGCGCTCTCGAAACAAGCCAAGAGCACCGCAAGCCGCCGCAGCGCGGCGTCGCGTTCGGCCGCCGCACGGAAGGCGAGCCGCACCAAGGGCGCCAAGGCCCGCTCCGCCGCCGCGAAGAAGGCGGCGCGCACCAGGGCACGACGGCGAAGCTGATGGCGTGTAGCGGCCTTGTGAGTTGAACGCGAGCTGCTCTCGACTGACGATCCGGTGGTCATTGGATCGAGCGGAGCTTTCATGTCAGAGACTCTCAAGGGGCGCGTCGCGCTCGTCACTGGTGGTTCGCGCGGGATAGGTGCTGCCGTCTGCCGTTCGCTGGCTGGGGCTGGCGCGGCCGTCGCCATCAACTGCCGCGAAAGAATCGACCAAGCCGAGAAGCTCGCGGGCGAAATCGGCCAGCAGGGCGGACGTGCCATCGTCGCCGCCGCCGACGTCTCTCAGCAGGGCGCTGTGGCCGACCTGGTCGAGCGCGTCACGGCCGGGCTCGGGCCGATCGACATTCTCGTCAACAATGCCGGCATTGCGATCACACGCGGCGTCGATGACCTCACCGAGGAGGATTTCGATCGCACCATCCTTGTCAACCTGAAATCCGCCTTTCTGTGCACGCAGGCGGTGCTGCCGTCGATGCGCGCGCGAAACTGGGGCCGCATCGTCAACATCTCCTCGGGTGCTGCGCGGGGCGCCGGCTCGATCGGCCCGCATTACAATGCGTCAAAGGCCGGGATGGAAGGGCTCACCCGCGGCTACGCGGCACGGCTGGTGAAGGAGGGCATCACTGTCAACGCAGTGGCGCCGTCGCTGATAGAGACCGACATGATGAGCGGCCAGCCGCAGCTCGTCAGCCGCATCCCGCTCGGCCGGTTCGGCACCGCGGACGAGGTGGCGAAAGCGGTGATGCTGCTGGTCGACAACGCCTACATGACGGGGCAGACCATCGCGCTGAGCGGTGGGATGGCGTTCAATTAGAGGGCCCCCTCTTCCGGACGCGGGGAATGCGTGCCCACCCTTTGCGTGTGATTGGTGAGAATTCGTGGGCACCGCGCAAGTGCGCCTTTGCCCACCCTACGAATCCCGGCTCGCGACCTGTAAGAGGCTCACCACATCGTCGCGGCCGCCCGCTCCGGCCAGTCGCGATCATACGCCGCGCCGCCGACCTTGTTCTCGCTCATCTCGGCGAGAATCTGGCCCGGCGTCGGCAATGCTTTGGGATCGACGCGCTTGTCGGGGTTCCAGAGGTCGGCGCGGACGATGGCGCGGGCGCATTGGAAGTAGATCTCGTCCACACTCATCACCATGACGCTACGCGGCGCCTTGCCCTGGACCTCGAACGAGGCCAGCAGTTCGGGCGCGACCGAGAGGTGAGCGCGGCCGTTGGCGCGGACCGCATTGCCGGAGCCAGGGATCAGGAACATCAGCGACACCCTGGGATCACGCACGATGTTGCGAAGGGAATCGATCCGGTTGTTGCCGCGCCGGTCGGGCAGCATCAGCGTTTTGGGATCATGGATGCGGACGAAGCCGGGGAGATCGCCGCGCGGCGAGCAGTCGACGCCCTCGGGCCCGATGGTGGCGAGCGCCGCGAACGGCGCCTTCTCGATGAAGATGCGGTAGAGCGGGGTGACATGGTCGGCGACTTTCACGGTCGAGGCGTCGTTGGTGGCGCCATAGATGGCTTCCAGCTGTTCGACCGTTTCGATCACCGTCATTCCGCTCTCCTTGCTGTGCCGGCAACTAGTCCTGCCAGCCTTCATTCCTGATCACGCGCACGAGCTGGCGGCCGTGATAGTCCGCGCTGCCGGCGTTGAGGATGGTGACATCGGCATTGGCCGACGAATCATCGACGCTGCGCGACAGCCGTTCCGCGATATTGCCATCGCTGTGTCGTGCCCGCGCGGCAAGCCGCTGCGCCAGCACGTCCGGCGGCGCCGTGATCGCGGCCACGACCACGTGGGCATAGGCACGGCGCAGCGCGCTGATCACGGTGCGCGAGACGTTGACGACGACGGTGCGGCCGGCGCGGATGTCGTCATTGATCTCCAGCGGCAGTGCATAGGCATGCCCATGCGCGTCCCAATGCACGGCGAAATCGCCATGCTCGCGCACGCGGGCGAATTCGTCCGGGCTCACCGCAATATTGTCCTCGTCGGCCGAGGAGGCACGCGTCACCACGCGGCGCGGAAAGACGATATTCGGATCGTCGGCGCAGGCGGCCTGCGCCAGCCGCAACAGCGTGTCCTTGCCGGCGCCGCTCGGGCCGACCACGAGCACGAGCCGGCCGGGGCCGATCGCGCCCGCCTTGTCCTGTGCCATGGTCCCGGTGTCGCTCATGCGACGCGGCCGCCTTCGCGCCAGACGCTGCGGACCACGGGAACGCTGCCCGCAATGTGGACGCGGATCAGATCGGCGCGCTTGCCGATCGCGATCTCACCGCGGTCGGTGAGGCCGACCGCATCGGCCGGCGCCTTGGTCACGGTGCGAACAGCCGCCGGCAGGCTGATCGAGGGCGCATGCTCGGGCAATTGCAGCGCGCCCATCAAGAGGCTGGACGGGATGTAATCCGACGACAGGATATCGAGCAGGCCTTCGCGCGCGAGATCGACGGCGGCGATGTTGCCCGAATGCGAGCCGCCGCGCACGACGTTGGGCGCGCCCATCAGGATGTCGATGCCGGCCTGGTGCAGGCCGCGCGCGGCCTCCATCGTGGTCGGGAACTCCGCCACCGCCACACCGTCACGCACGGCATCCGCGACATTCTCGTCGGTGGTATCGTCATGGCTCGCCAGCGGAATCCGGTATTCGTGCGCCAAGGCCACGATCTCGCGCATATTGGTTGCGGCATATTTCTTCTGGTACTCGAAGCGCTTTGCAAACAGCTCGTCGAGCTCGGCGTCGGTCTTGCCACCGCCTTTGCCGCGGTAATAGTCGCGCAGCTTGACTTCGTCGCGGAACTGGCGCTGGCCCGGCGTGTGATCCATCAGCGACATCAGCTTGACGTCGGGGCGGTCGATCAGCTCCTTGGCCTCCTCGACCACGCTCGGCATCGGGATTTCGCAGCGCAGATGCAGGAAGTGGTCGGCCCGCAGCAGGCTCGCCTCGCGCGCGCTGGTGATCGCGGCGGCGAGCACGCCGGCGCGGCCGTCGACCTCCTCGGCACCGTCCTCGCGCCAGACCCGGAGCGAGTCGAACACGGTGGTGATACCGGACGTGGCGAGCTGGCCGTCATAGGAGATGACCGCGGCGACCGGATTCCAGAACACTTTCGGGCGCGGCACGTAATGAGCTTCGAGGTGGTCGGTATGAAGCTCGATCAACCCCGGCATGACGAGATCGCCGCCGGCATCCTCGGCACCCGCGGGCGCCCTACCCTCACCGATCTCAGCGATGCGTCCGTCGGTGAGAGCAAGCCAGCCCTGTTCGATCACCCGGTCGGCCAGCACGATCCTGGCGTTGGCGATCACTGTGTCCTTCGGCTTCATTTTCCCCAGTTCCTTCAGGCCGCGGCGGCAAAGCCGGTGACGTCGACGATGCGATCGGCAATCAAATGACGGATTTCGTCGTCATGGACAATGGCGACCATGGCAACGCCCTGGCGCTTCTTCTCGGCAACGAGCTCGACCACGATGGCGCGGTTGGCGGCATCGAGCGAGGCGGTCGGCTCGTCCAGCAGCAGGATCGGCAGCTCCGAGATGAAGCCGCGCGCAATGTTGACGCGCTGTTGCTCACCGCCGGAGAAGGTCGCGGGCGGAAGCTGCCAGAGCCGCTCCGGAATATTGAGGCGATGCAAGAGCTCCCCGGCGCGAGCTTGCGCGTCGGCGCGAGCTGTGCCGCCGGCGATCAGAGGTTCGGCGACGACGTCGATGGTGGCGACGCGCGGCACCGCGCGCAGGAACTGGCTCACATAGCCGATGGTGGAGCGGCGGACGTTGAGCACCTGCCGTGGCTCGGCGGCGGCGAGGTCGATCAGCGCCCCGCGATGACGGATGCCGATGCGGCCGGAGTCGCAGCGGTAGTTGCCAAAGATCATCTTCAGGATCGACGATTTCCCGGCGCCTGATGGCCCCGACAATACGACGCACTCGCCGGGCTGGACCTGAAAGGTGACGCCGCGCACGACGGGCAGTTCGATGCCGCCCTGGAGGTGCATCGTGAAGGTCTTGTTGGCGCCGGCGATGTCGATCATGGCAGTCATCGGAGAACTCATGGCGGCAGTATCGAGGAGACGAGGAGCTGGGTGTAGGGCTCGCGCGGATCGTCCAGCACCTGGTCGGTGAGGCCCGTTTCGATGACGCGGCCGCCCTTCATCACCATCACGCGATGGGACAGCAGCCGCGCGACCGCGAGATCATGGGTGACGATGATGACGGCGAGATGCAATTCGGCGACGAGATTGCGCAGGAGATCGAGCAGACGGGCCTGCACCGAGACGTCGAGGCCGCCGGTCGGCTCGTCCATGAACACCAGCCGCGGGCCGGTGACGAGGTTGCGCGCGATCTGCAGGCGCTGGCGCATGCCGCCCGAATAGGTGCGCGGCGCATCGTCGATGCGCGCGACGTCGATCTCTACCCGCGTGAGCCAGTCGGAGGCGGATTCGCGGATGCGGCCGTAATGATTCCAGCCCACCGCCATCAGCCGCTCGCCGACATTGGCGCCGGCGGAAACGGCCATGCGCAGGCCCTGCGCCGGATCCTGGTGCACGAATCCCCAATCGGTGCGAAACAGCAGGCGCCGCTCGGCCTCGCCGAGCGAGGCGAGATCGCGGGTGATACCGTCGCGCATGCGATAAGATACCTGTCCGCCGCTGGCCGCGAGCTGGCCCGACAGCAATTGCAGCAACGTCGACTTACCGGAACCGGATTCGCCGACGATTGCCAGCACCTCGCCGGGATAGAGCGAGAAGGACACATCGCGGCATGCGGCGATACGGCCGTAGGACTTGCTCAAGCCATCAGCGATGAGCAGCGGCTGATCGGTTTCCAGAAGATCAGCCATTTTCTTTCCCTTGTGCTTCTCCCTGCGGCTGGTCCTTGTATGGCGCAGCACTCAAGGCACCACGATGGCCGGCGGCCTGGCGGCCCTCGCAATAGTCGGTATCCGAGCAGACGAACATGCGGCTGCCGTTGTCGTCGGTGACGATCTCATCGAGATAGGAGTTTTCGGCCCCGCACAGCGCGCAGGGCGCATTGAAGCGGTAGGGCTCGAACGGGTGATCCTCGAAATCGAGCGACATCACCTGGGTATACGGCGGGATCGCATAGATGCGCTTCTCGCGGCCGGCGCCGAACAATTGCAACGCCGGGCAATTGTCCATCTTGGGATTGTCGAATTTCGGCGTCGGCGACGGGTCCATCACGTAGCGCGCGTTCACCTTCACGGGATAGGCGTATGCGGTCGCGATGTGACCGAAGCGGGCGATGTCCTCGTAAAGTTTCACATGCATCAGGCCGTATTCGGCGAGCGCATGCATGCGCCGCGTCTCGGTTTCGCGCGGCTCGAGGAAGCGCAGCGGTTCCGGAATCGGCACCTGATAGACCAGCACCTGGTTCGCATGAAGCGAGGTCTCGGGGATGCGGTGGCGCGTCTGGATCACCGTCGCCTCATCGGTCGAGGTCGTCGTCGCGACGCCCGCGGTCTTGGCGAAGAATTTACGGATCGAGATCGCATTGGTGGTGTCGTCAGAACCCTGGTCGATCACCTTCAACACATCCTGGGGCCCTAGGATTGCGGCCGTCACCTGCACGCCACCAGTGCCCCAGCCATAGGGCATCGGCATTTCGCGGCTGGCGAACGGCACCTGATAGCCGGGGATCGCGATCGCCTTCAGGATCGCGCGGCGGATCATCCGCTTTGTCTGCTCGTCGAGATAGGCGAAATTGTAGGCGGGCGCGTTCATTCCGCGGCCTCCTTCATGGCATCGGGCGTATTGGCCTCGGAGGAGGATTCGGCAAATTCCTTGCGCAGCTTGCGCAAGAGGCCGAGCTCGGACTGGAAGTCGACATAGTGCGGCAGCTTGAGGTGCTCGACGAAGCCGGTGGCCTGGACGTTGTCCGAATGCGACAACACGAATTCTTCATCCTGTGCCGGAGCGAGGGCCTCTTCACCCAGCTCCCGGGCACGCAGGGCGCGATCGACCAACGCCATCGACATGGTCTTGCGCTCGCTCTGCCCGAAGGCGAGACCGTAGCCCCGCGTGAAGCATGGTGCTTCCGTGGCCGAGCCCTTGAACTGGTTGACCATCTGGCACTCCGTCAGCTCGATCGATCCGAGCGGCACGGCGAAGCCGACGCCTTCGGCGGCAAATTCGACCTCGACCTCGCCAAAGCGGATCTCGCCGGCGAAGGGATGATTGCGGCCGTAGCCGCGCTGGGTGGAGTAACCCATCGCCAGCAGGAATCCTTCGTCGCCGCGCGCCAGATTCTGCAGACGCAGATCCCGCTCGGCAGGGAAGTTGAGCGGCTCGCGGGTGAGGTCGCCGACACTGGCGCCCTCCTCGGCTCGCGGAGAGGTCTCGATCAGCCCGTCCCGGCCCAGAATATCGGTTACGCGCGGCGTCGGCGCCGTCGAGGCTTCGGCCACAGCCGGCGCCTCCGGCACGAATCCTTCCGCAAGCGAGGGATCGAGCAGACGGTGTGTATAGTCGAAAGTCGGTCCGAGGATCTGCCCGCCGGGAATGTCCTTGAAGGTCGAGGACACGCGCCGCTGCACCCGCATCGCGCCGGTGTCAACAGGCTGGCTGGCGCCGAAGCGCGGCAAGGTGGCGCGGAAGGCGCGGACCAGGAAGATCGCCTCGATCAGATCGCCGCGCGCCTGCTTGATGGCGAGCGCCGCGAGCTCCCGATCATAGAGCGAGCCCTCGCTCATGACGCGGTCGACGGCCAGCCCAAGCTGCTCCGAGATCTGGTCGAGCGAGAGCTCAGGCACGCTTTGGTCGCCTCGCCGCGCATTGGCGAGCAGGCGATGGGCGTTCTCGATGGCGCGTTCGCCGCCCTTGACTGCGACATACATGCGTCAGCCTCCCTTGGTCACGATGCGCGTCGTGCGCGGGATCGCTACCACGGCATCGCCGGCAACCAGAACCAGGTCGATGCCGCGCGGAAACAGCGCCTCGTTGATGCGCAGACGCTCGAACAGGTCGAACGGCTTGATCGAGGCATGGAGCGTCGCGACGCCATCGATGCCTGGGCCACGCAGCTCGAAGCTGCGGCCGGAGTCCAGATTATCGACCTGAATGATCAGAGTGGTCGAACGGTCAGGGTATTCATTGGTGCCGAGCGCGAACCGTTCGAGCGCGGGCAGCGCGCCGCCGTCGCTGATCAGCGCGAACGAGGCAACCGACGTGTCCTGCACCACGGGCGCGCCGGTGTGAAATTTCAACCACTTCAGGACGTCGGAGCTTTCCGACATCCCTGCATCGAGCCAGAGCGGCGTGTCGTGGTCGAACAGCGTCAGCGCGATCGCGGCGGTGCCGCGCATCATGGGGCCCGCCGTTCCCGCCATTGGCACGATGCGCTGGACCGAACCCGGCCGGGCCATCGCATCCATCACCGAGCGAAAGGTCGATTGCGCCGACAACACCTTGTCGGCGAATCCCGGCGGCAGCTCCGCAATCGTGGTCATGGCTTCACCCCTCACCGCGCACCATGGTGTAGAAATCAACCTTTGTCGCCGCAGCCTGTTCGGCCTGCTGCTTGCGCCGGACCATAAGCTGCTCGCGCAACGGCGCGATTACATCGCGCTCGACGGTCGCAGCAAAGTCGCGCGACTGCACCAGCGCATCGCACAGGGCGATCAACCGCGCCTTCTCGCCGTCGCGCCCAAGCGTGTAGCCGAACCCCACCTCGCCGCTCGCAAGCCGCACCGCCGCGCGCGACACGGTGGCTTCTCCGAGATTGAACGGCGCGCCGTCCCCGCCGACCCGGCCGCGCAGCATGACGAGACCGTTTTCCGGCATACGCAGATCCTGATGGCCTGGCAGGGGAATCGTGCGGAGACGGGCGGCGATCTCGCCCGCCTCCGCGTGCGCCAGCACGGCCATGACGGCCTGGCGCTGGGCTTGCTGGGTATTGTGTTGGCTCACCGAAATCACCGAACTTAGGGAAGAACTTGCCGAATCCAAGTTGTCTATTATACTAGACAACTTCATACGGGAGCGCCATGACTGTTTCGTGACAAGGGTGTGATTTTCGGGCTAGGCTGATCGGCGATATGAGCATGCAGGACACCGCCTCCTCGGGCGTCGCGCTGTGGCGCCTCGTTGCCGATGGCATCGAACGCGGCATCGCCGACGGCCGCTTCGCCGCCGGCGACAAGCTGCCGGGCGAGATGGAGATCGCCGAAACTTACCGGGTCAACAGGCATACCGTGCGGCGCGCGCTCGCGGCCCTTGCCGAGCGCGGCCTCGTGCGCGCCGAGCGCGGCAGCGGCACCTATGTCGAGGCGCAGAAGCTCGCCTATCCCTTGCGCTCGCGCACGCGCTTCTCCGAGATCGTCGGTGCGGACGGCCGCGAGCCGCATGGAAAGATGATCGAGGCGTCAGACGATGTCGCAACGCGCGAGCTCGCACGGGAATTGGGATTGAAGACCGGCGCGCCCCTGGTGCGGATCGAAGCGATTCGCCTCGCCGACCGCACCCCGATCTGCGTCTCGACCACATGGCTGTCGGCCGAGCTGTTTCCAGGCGCGGGCACGGTGTTTGCCGCCACGCGTTCGATGACGAAGATGCTGGAGCATTACGGAATCCGCGACTACCGCCGCGGCGCCACGAGGATCACCGCCGGCATTGTCGATGCGACCGACGCCGCGCGCCTCGACCTGCCGCTGGGGCGACCGATCCTGGTGGTCGACGCGACCGACCAAGATCTCGACGGCAAGCCGCTGGTGACGAAGCACTCGCGGTTCGCAGCGGAGCGGGTGGAGTTTTTGGTCGAGCCTTAAGGCACAGCCTCTTCTCCCTCGCCCCATTCTTACGGGGAGAGGGTTGGGGTGAGGGGCTGCCTCCGCAATGACGGTGAGAGACAGACTCCCCCTCACCCGGAATTTGCTTCGCAAATTCGGGCCTCTCCCCGCAAGCGGGGAGAGGCGAAGGACTCAGGCCACAGCCCTTCGCCCGATAATCGCAAAGCGCAGCTTGCCGGAGATGAAATCGATTCCTGCGACGGCGACCAGGATCATCAGGATCAGGAACGACACTTTCTGCCATTCCAGCACGCGGATCTGCTCGGCGAGCTGCAGGCCGATTCCGCCGGCGCCGACGATGCCGATGATAGTGGCCGAGCGCGTGTTCGATTCGATGAAATACAGCACCTGACCGGCGATGACGGGAAGCACCTGCGGCATCAGGCCGAAGCGGATCTCGTGCAGCGCGCTGCCGCCGGAGGCGCGGATGCCCTCGACCTGTCTCTGGTCGGCGCCTTCGATCGCCTCGGAGAACAGCTTGCCGAAAGCGCCGAAATCCGACACGGCAATGGCGAGCACGCCGGCGAATGGGCCGAGTCCCACCACGTTGATCCACACCAGTGCCCAGATCAGCGTATCGACGCCGCGGATCGAATCGAGCAAGCGACGCACCGGAAAGCGCAGGATGATCGACGGCACGACGTTGCGCGCCGCGAGCAGGCTGACCGGCAGCGCGAGCACTGCCGCGAGCGTGGTGCCGAGCAGCGCGATCGACAGCGTCTCGCCAAGCGCCTTCAGATAGAGCGGCAGCGAGGAGCCGGGATCTGGCGGGATCATCATCATGCTGATCCAGCCGAGCTGGCTCAGCCCCGAAATGAAACGCGACGGCGAGAAATCGAGATCGACCAGGCCGAACGCGAAGATCGCCAGTGCAGCGGCAAGCACGACAGGCGTCGCCATGCGCGACGATGCGGGCCGATCGAAGATTTGGGGATAGCGGCCGCGGAGTTCCGCGGCATTCACCTCCGGCTTCCTGCTCACGTCCGCGCCTCCTTGCCGAACAGGCGGCCGCGCACCCAGCCGGTCGTGATGTCGATCAGGAAGACCGTGACGATGACGGTCACGAGGATCGCGCTGACGTCGGAGTAGTAGAATTTTCGGATCGCGACGATCAGCTCCTGCCCGATGCCGCCGGCGCCGACGAAGCCCATCACAGAGGCCTCGCGCACGTTGATCTCGAAGCGCAGCAGCGCATAGCTGGCGTAGCCCGCCGAGACCTGCGGCAGGATCGCAAAGCGCATGCAGGAGAGCCAGCTCGCGCCGGTGGAACGAATGCCCTCGACCGGCTTCATGTCGGCATTCTCGACGATCTCCGAGAACAGCTTTCCGAGCGCGCCGGTGGAGTGGATCGCGATCGCGAGCACACCGGCCATCGGGCCGAGGCCGAACGCGATGACGAAGATCAGCGCGAAGACGATGCCGGGCACCGTGCGCGCGAATTCGAGCAGGCGCCGCACCGTGAAGAGCAGCCAGCGCGCGGGAGAGGTATTCTCGGCAGCGAAGAAGTTCAACGCGAAAGCGAGGACGGCACCGAGCAGCGTGCCGACATAGCTGATCAGCAGCGTCTCGCCGAGCAGCTTCAGCCATTTGTGCAGGCCCCAGAACCACTCGCCGACATTGGTCCAGACCCGCTGGCCGCCGTCGAGGGTGAGGATGCGGTCGAAATAGCTGACGAAGTTGCCGAAATATGTGAAGAAGGTGCGAAGGTTCACCTCGGCGCCGATCGACGACACGATCATCGCGGCAAGGAAAACGGCGAGGCCCGCTAGGAGACGCAGGCGCTTGCGCGCAACCGCCTTGCGATAGGCGCTGTTCAGTGCTGCGAGCTGCTGCTCCGGGAGAATCGAGACCGCGATCGTCATCTGTTCGGCGGATAGGTCCATCAAGAAAAAGAGCCGGGTCCATCGACCCGGCTCGAGGTGCATCGTCCCGACGAGCTCAGGACGCCTTCTTACGCAGATTGTCGACGAACTTAATCAGCTCGATGGTCTTGTTGTAGTCCTCGGTGGCGACCGGCTCCCACGGCTTGTTCTTGCCGTCGGAGAGCTTCTTGAACGCCTCGGGGTCCTTCTGCGCCGCGTCGAGGAAGGCCTTCTTGATCGCGGCCTTCATGTCTTCAGGCAGGTCGCTGAGATAGGCGTAGGGCGAGTTGATGATGAGGTCGGACTTCACGATGATGCGGAAATCCTCCTTCTTCATCACGGTGCCATCGGCCGACTTCACCATGCCCTTGTTGAGCATGCGGGTCAGGTTGGAATCGTCGTCCGCGTTCCACCAATTGGCGGCGACGTCGACGGTGCCCTGGGCCAGTGCGAGAACGGCGTTCTCGTGGCTCCCGGTGAAGACCACCTTGGAGAAATAGGCGTCGGGATCGATGCCCATCGCATTCAGCTTGAAGCGGGGCATGTTGTTGCCGGACGTGGAATTCGGATCGACAAGCCCGAGATTCTTGCCCTTGAGGTCTTCGATCTTCTGGTAGGGCGACTTCGCCAGCACGTAGAAGACGGAATAGTAGCCCTTCGAACCGTCGGAGTTGACGTCGATGACGAAGGCGTCGGTCTTGACGCCGGTGAGACGGGCACGCGCAAAGGATGCCGGACCATAATAGCCGATCTGGATATTGCCGGCGCGCTGGCCTTCGATGAGGGCAGCGTAGTCATTGGCGACGCGCAGCGTCACCTTGACGCCGAGTTCCTTCGATAGATAGCTGATGAAGGGAGCGTAGCGCTCTGTCACGCCCGAGCCGTTCTCCGCCGGAATCGCGGCGAAGGTGATTTCCGGATATTTCGCCCGCCAGTCTTCGGCGGAAGCGGATCCGGCAAAGGTCAGCGCGGCTGCGCCGGCAAGAACCAGTCTGCGAGTGATCATCGTTAGCCCCTTCTTTGGTTAAGGTCGGTTCGTATGAAAGCAAGCAGCGTGACGCCGCTCAGGCCGCCGCGGCCGTTCCGAGTGCCGGGACGCCCGTATGCACCGGCGCAGGCGTAGCGCCCATGACGTCGGCGGCTTCGAGATCGTAAAGCTCGCGCGCGACGAGATCGGTCAGCGCCGACGGCGCGCCGTCGAACACCACGCGGCCCGCCGCCATGCCGATCAGGCGGTCGCAATAGCCGCGCGCCAGGTCGAGAGAATGCAGATTGCAGAGCACGGTGATGCCGAAATGCTTGTTGATGCGCAGCAGCGCATCCATGACGATCTTGGTATTGCGCGGATCGAGCGAGGCGATCGGCTCGTCGGCGAGGATGATGTCGGGCTGCTGCACCAGGGCGCGGGCGATCGCGACGCGCTGCTGCTGGCCGCCGGAGAGCTGGTCAGCACGCTGCGCGGCGAGCGCGGCGATATCGAACTGTTCGAGCGCCGACATCGCCAGCGCCTTGTCCTGCTCGGACCAGAGCTGCGACAGCGAGCGCCAGGCCGGCATGGTGGCGAGACGCCCCATCAGCACGTTGGTCAGCACGTCGAGCCGGCCGACCAGGTTGAACTGCTGGAAGATCATCGCCGAGCGCGCCCGCCACTGCCGCAGCTCCCGGCCGCGCAAGGAGGTGACGTTGAGGCCGTCGAACAGGATGCGGCCCTGGGTCGGCGTCACCAGACGGTTGATGGTCCGCAGCAGGGTCGACTTGCCGGCGCCGGAGCGCCCGATCACACCGACGAAGCTGCCGGGAGCGATTTGAAACGAAGCGTCGTCCACCGCGGCTTTTGCGCCGAAGCGGCACGTCAGACCTTCCAACACCAGCATGCAGAGCTCCCGAGTAGCAGCTGGAGCCAACCGCTAACGCGCGTGCTTAACACTTGTGTGACACCGGGACCGCAGTGCGGCGATCCAGCACATCTCATCCCCTGTCATCGTCGCGTCACGACATCGTCATCAAGGCACTCGAAGAGGAACGCCCGTCCTCGAACTTCCGGATGCAATATGGCCAAGGTGCTATCGGTCGAGCCGACCATCGATCCTTCCGCGAAGCTGCACGAGACGCGGCTCGGCGCTTACACCGAGGTGGGCGCGCGGACGATCCTGCATGGAGTGGCGATGGACGATTACTCCTATGTCGTCAACGACGCGCAGATCACCTACACGACGATCGGAAAGTTCTGCTCGATCGCGGCGATGACGCGTATCAATCCCGGCAATCACCCGATGCATCGCGCCACGCAGGCCCACTTCACCTACCGCTCCAGTGCTTACTTCCCGAGCGAGAGCGACGACGCCGAGTTCTTTGATTGGCGGCGGCAGCATCATGTCCGTATCGGCCACGACGTCTGGATCGGATATGGCGCGATCGTGCTGCCCGGCCGCAACATCGGCACCGGCGCCGTGATTGCGGCCGGCGCCATCGTCACCAAGGACGTGCCGGCCTACACCATCGTCGCGGGGAATCCGGCGCGCATCGTTCGGCGCCGGTTCTCCGAGGAGATTGCCGGACGGCTCGCGGAGCTGGCCTGGTGGGACTGGGATCACGACAAATTGCGTGCAGCACTGCCCGATTTCCGCAAGCTCTCGATTGAAGAATTCCTGGCAGCATACGAAGCAGGTTCATCTTCCACCAAACGAAGCGCGGTCGCGTGACAGACATTTTCCTTGAAGCCGGCCGAACCCTGATCGGCTCCGACCTCGTCGAAACATCCCTCGGGGTGTCCGGAACCGACATTGCTCAGATCGATGCGCCGCGCGGCCGGGCGCGGCTCGCGATCGATGCGCGCAATCTGCTGGTGCTCCCCGGCATCGTGGATCTACACGGCGACGCCTTCGAGCGGCAGATGATGCCGCGCGCCGGCGTCGATTTCCCGATCGACGTGGCACTGGCGGAGACGGACCGCCAGGTCATCAGCAACGGCATCACCACGGTTTTCCACGCCACGACCTGGTCGTGGGAGCCCGGCTTGCGCAGCGGCGACAACGCGCGACGTCTGCTCGAGGCGATCGAGCGGCAGCGTCCGCATTTCGCCGCCGACACCCGCTTCCATTTGCGGCATGAGACCTACAATCTCGATGCCGAGGCAGAGATCGGCCAGTGGCTCGCCGAGGGCCGCGTCGACCTGTTCGCCTTCAACGATCACATGGACGGCACCGTCGCCGACATGGCCAGCCCGCGCAAGCGCAACCGCATGGTGGAGCGCACCGGACTGTCGAGCGCGGCGTTCGACAAGCTGGTTGCGCGTATCGTGTCGCGTGCGGCCGATGTTCCGGCCTCGATCACCCGACTGGCCGCGGCGGCGCGCACCGCCGGGGTGCGGATGCTCTCCCATGACGATGCGACGCCGGAGATGCGCCGGGACTTTCGTACCATGGGCGTGACGCTCGCCGAGTTTCCAATCAACGAGGAGACCGCGCGCGAAGCCGCGGCCGCCGGCGACGACATCGTCTACGGCGCGCCGAACGTCGTGCGGGGCGGCAGCCACACCGGCTGGACCAAGGCATCGGATATGATCGCCAAGGGGCTCTGCTCCGTGCTGGCCTCGGACTACTATTACCCCGCTCCGCTGCTCGCCGCGTTCCGCCTCGCCGCGGACGGCGTGCTGCCGCTGGGCGAGGCCTGGAAGCTGATCTCGTCGGCGCCCGCGCAAGCCACCGGCTTGACCGATCGCGGCACGATCGCCGCAGGGCATCGCGCCGACATCCTGCTCGTCGACGACAGCGTACCGCTGCGACCGCGATTGGTTGCGGTGATATCGGCCGGAAAGCTCGTGCATCTGACTGATGCAACGCGGCTGCTCGGCACGGCAACAATGCCGCGCGAGACTGTCGTTGCGGCATAATTTGGCTATGCTGCGACGATGACAGGTTTTCCCCGCTATGCGATCTACTTTGCCGCCGGCGCTGACAACGCGCTGTCCCGCTTCGGCGCCGAGCTGCTGGGCTATGAGGCTTACACCGGAAACGAGGTCTCGTTTCCGGATGAGGCGCTCCGCGTCGCGCCGGACTGGCGCGACGTCACCGCCGATCCCCGCAAATACGGATTTCACGGCACGTTGAAGGCACCGATGGCCCTGGCATCAGGCAGGACCGAGGCCGAGCTCGTGACTGCGTGCGCGACATTCGCCGGCAAGGTGCGGCCGATTCCGCTGATCCGGCCGATCGTCGATGCCATCAGCGGCTTCATCGCCGTCATCCCCGCCGAACCTGTCGACGCTCTCCAGCAATTGGCCGCCGATTGCGTCCGCGATTTCGATTGCTTTCGCCCAGCGCTCACGGCGGAAGATCGCGCGCGGCGCAAGCCCGAAAAGCTGAGCCAGCGCCAGCGCGAATATCTCGATCGCTGGGGCTACCCTTACGTGATGGAAGAATTCCGCTTCCACATGACGCTGACGGGAAGGCTCGATGCCGAGCGGCACGGGCCCATCCTGGAGATGCTGCGCAGACGGTTCGCGGCGCTGAAGCTCGATACGCTCGAGATCGATCGCATCACGCTGTTCAAACAGGATGAGGCGAAAGCACGCTTTCGCATCATTGGTGAGTGGAAGCTGGCGCGATAGCCTCAACAAACTCGGTCGTTGCGAGCGCAGGGAAGCAATCCAGACTGTATCCGCGGAAATACTCTGGACTTCGTCGCAAGAGCTCCTCGCAATGACGGAGGAGAGACTCTACTTCCCCCAGCGCAGCGCCAGCGCGTCGCGCTCCTTGGCCAGCTCCAGCAAGCCCGCGCGCGTCGCCGGATGCAGCGGCTGCAGCGGATGGCGGACTGTGTCGGACTTGATCACGCCGCCGGCCTGCATCATCGCCTTGCAGGCGATCAGGCCGCATTGGCGGTTCTCGTAATTGATCAGCGGCAGCCAGCGCTCATAGGCGGCCTTCGCCTTTTCGCGATCGCCGGCGAAATAGGGATCGATGATCTGCCTGATACCGTCGGGATAGCCGCCGCCGGTCATTGCGCCAGTGGCGCCGGCGTCGAGATCGGCCATCAGCGTGATCGCTTCCTCGCCGTCCCAGGGACCTTCGATCGCGCTGCCGCCGGTCTCGATCAAGCTGCGCAGCTTCGCCGCGGCAAAGGGCACCTCGACCTTGAAATAGCGGATGTTGGCGAAGTCGCGCGCGAGCCGCGCCAGCAGCTCGACGGAGAGCGGCGTCCCCGCGACCGGCGCGTCCTGGATCATGATGGGAATGTTGATCGCGCCCGAGAGCACTTTGAAGAATTCGACGATGCCTTTTTCAGGCACCCGGAACGTCGCGCCGTGATAGGGCGGCATGACCATAACCATCGCGGCGCCCGCCGCCTCGGCCTGCTTGCTGCGCGCGGCGCACACGGCCGAGCTGAAATGGGTGGTGGTCACGATCACGGGCACGCGGCCGGCGACGTGCTCCAGCACTGCATGGATCACGGTCTCGCGCTCGTCATCGGTCAGCACAAACTGCTCGGAGAAATTGGCGAGGATGCAGATGCCGTGCGAGCCGGCATCGATCATGAAATCGATGCAGCGGCGCTGGCCCTCGAGGTCGAGTTCACCCCGCTCATCGAAGATGGTGGGGGCGACGGGGAACACGCCGCGATAGGGGCGCTGGGCCTTGTGGGGGGTGACCGGCATCGAAGATATCTCCCTGGAGTCCTGTCGCTTGTGCTGATGCGCCAGCGAGGCGCGTCAGATTATGGTACCGCTACCATCTACAGGGTGAACGCGCGCGCGGCAATGCCGATCCGCGCGCCGTCGAACAGGGGCTGGAACCTAAGCGGTCTTCACCGCGCCAAGGAAACCCTCGACCGCGACCCGGAGGCGATCGGCGTCCGCCGACATCTTGGTCACGGACTGGAACAGCACCGTCCCGGCATTGCCAGTTTCCTGGTTGAGCCTGGCGACACTGCCGATGGTGTTGGTGACCTCACGGGTGCCTTGGGCGGCCTGCTGGAAATTGCGGGAGATTTCCGTGGTGGCTGCGCGCTGTTGTTCGACGGCGGCCGCGATCGCGGTCATCTTCTCATCGATGCCGTTGATCGCACTGCCGATCGAACGGATGGCGGCAACCGCCTGACCGGTCGCGCCCTGGATCTCCTCGACCTGGCGCGAGATCTCTTCGGTCGCCGTCGCCGTCTGCGACGCGAGGCTCTTGACCTCGCCGGCGACCACGGCGAAACCGCGGCCGGCCTCGCCGGCGCGGGCAGCCTCGATGGTGGCGTTCAGCGCGAGCAGATTGGTCTGGCCGGCGATGGCGTGGATCATCTTCACGACCTCGCTGATGCGACTTGCGGTCTGGTCGAGGATCTCGACCGTCGCATTGGTCTGCTCGGCCTGCGCCACGGCCTCGCGGGCCTCGCGCGCGCTCGACTGCACTTGCGCGGAGATCTCGCCGACCGAGGCCGAGAGCTCCTCGGTCGCGGCCGCGATGGTCTCGAGATTATTGGTGGCCTGCTCGGCGGCGGACGAGACTGCAGAGGTCTGGCTGCTCGATTCCGCCACCAGCGAGCGCACATCGGTCGCGGTGGCATCGAGCTCCTTCGCGGACGCGGCGACGCTCTCGATGACCGCCTGCACCGTATCGTCAAAGCTGCGACAGGCGGCATCAACCGTACCCGAACGAGCGAGTTGCAACGCCTGTTGCGATTCGCGCTCCTGGCCGAGGCGTTCCGCGGTGGCCGCGCTCTCGCGCAGGCTTTCGAGCGCGGCAGCCATGGTGCCGAACTCGTCGGGATATCGGGGTTGCGGAACCGCCGTTGCATAATCGCGAGCGCTGATACGGGCGATCGCATCGAGAATGGCCCGCACCGGGCGCATGAGACGATTGCGCACGACGTAGACACCGGCCAAGGTCACGGCGAGCGCCAGCAGGAAGGCGAGCGACTGGACCACGAGATTGGTCAGCGCCTTCGCCTGCACCGTTTCCGCCCGCGCGATCGACTGGTCCAACGCCTTGTTCGCGACGGCCACGATAGACGCGAACGGCGACTGGCACAGCGTATTCCATTCCGAAGCGGCCATGGCTGGCTTGCCGCTGCCGTCAAAGTTCCTGGTGATCTCCCCGATCTGCTTGAGAGCGCCGTCGGTCTTGGCGCGCGCCTCCTTGGCAGCGGTGATCAGCTCCGCGGCTACGTCGGGCGAGGCCAAAAGCTCGTCCATGCCCGACCAGCCGGAATTGATGGTGCCGTCCCATTGCGCCAGCGTGCGCTTCTGATTGTCGTCGAGCGGCTTGCTGCTGTTGACGTTCGAGCGCAATGCCGAACAATGGATTCCATAGCGGTCGCGCACCTGCCAGGCCAGACGGCGGACCTGGATCATGCGGGCAATGAAGGGATCGTCCATCCAGGCGCGGTTCGACACCGCGGTGGAGGCGAGGTTCGCCGTTTCGATGACCTTGGTGACGGCGTCGTACCAGGAATTGGTCCGCTCGATCTTACGCTCGGCACGCGGACGCTTGGCTTCGTCGTAGAACAACTGGAATTGCGGCGCGGCCTCACCCCAGCGCTGCTTCAGCGTGCCGGCAAGCTCGTCGCGCCGCGCGAAGTTGACGCTGGCCATCGCGGCGCTGACGCCATCAAAGCCGCCCTGCTCAGCTTTCTCGGCCTCGGCCAGCTTTGGCCGAGCGTCATCGTCGCCGAGCAGCGCACTCTGGGCGTCGCCGCGATTGTTGCGCAAGGACAGGACGCCGTGGAAAATTGCCTTGTCGGCAGCGGCGAGCCGCGCGGTCTCGAGACTGTCGCTGTAGCGACCGAACGCCCCGACCATCTGGATCGCCGTAGAGGCCAGCGCACCGGCCGCCAGCAAGGCCATCAAGGTCAGGAGAAGCGAGCTTACCGATTTCTTAAAGAATGCCATAAGACACAAGGGGCCTACGTTCAAAGATTGGCCACCTTGCACCGCGACCTGCCAATGTTCCGTTAAGGTTGTTGTCAGGCGCCGGAATTCTGGCCTTACCAAACCGTTAAGCAGGCCCCGGACTTCACGAAATCTTTGTGAAGTCGGGCGGACGCCGCTCGGCGAACGCAGTGAATGCCTCGCGCGCCTCGGCGGTGCGCAGACGCTGCGCAAACTGCTCGCCCTCGGCCAGCATCTGCGCGACCAGCGCCTCGCCATTGCGCATCAGCTTCTTGGTTGCGATGAGTGCACCGGCCGGCTGGCCCGCGAGGCGCTGGGCCAGCGCAAGCGCCTCGGCGTCGAGCTTGTCGAGCGGCACCACGCGGTTGGCGAGGCCCCATTCGAGCGCAGCCTTGGCGGGGATAGTCTCACCCAGCGCGAACATCTCGTATGCGCGGGCATAGCCGATGCGCGCCGGCATCAGCAGGCTCGAGGCGGCCTCCGGCACCAGCGCAAGACTGACGAAGGGCGTCGACAACAGGGTATTGTCGGCGAGCACGACGAGATCGCAGTGCAGGAGCATCGTGGTGCCGACGCCGACGGCGCGGCCCTGCACGGCCGCGACCAGCGGACGGCTGCAGCGCGCCAGCGACTGAATGAAACGGCCGACATTGCGGCTGCCTTCGGACTTGCCTGACGCGACGGCTGCAAACTCGCCGACGTCATTGCCGGCGGTGAACATGTCGCCCTCGCCGCGGATCAGCAGCACGCGCGCAGACGGATCGGACTCGGCGGATTCGATGGTGTCGGCGAGCTTGCCGTACATCGCGTCCGTCAGCGCGTTCTTCTTGTCTGGGCGCGCCAGAGTGATCGTGAGAATGCCGTTGTTGTTCTTCTCAACTCGCACATGCTCGGTCATGGGTCTCTCCTGCTATTCCTCTGTATCTCTTGCGGTATCTCTTGGAAACTTCTCTTGAATACTCGTCAGCCAGCGCGCGATGATGTCGATCTCCGCGCTGGTAAACCCCTCCGTCAGCGCGGCATTGATCGCGGCCGCATCGCTCTTCGCCTGCGAAAGCACATTGCGGCCCTTCGGCGTCAACCACACCCGCCAGGCGCGGCCGTCATCGCGATCGGCTCGCCGTTCGACCAGTTTTGCCGCAGCGCTGCGATCGACCAGACCCGAGATGCCGGCCGGCCCCATATCAAGCGCTGCGCCCGCCTCGCCCATGAGGACACCATCCTGCTTGCCGAGGATGAACAGCAGCCCCGCCTGCGCCGGCGTCACTTCGCTCGAAGGCTGCGCCGCCATCCAGCGCTGCAAACGGCGTTGCGCGACGTTCAGCAGATAAATCAGCCGGTGATGCCTCGCCTCGGGCAGTTTATTTCGCATGCGAAATAAACTGCCCGAGGCGAATTGGATTGTCAAAAAGACAGCAGTCATGCTGCACAGCACGTCTGCGACCTCCCGGCAACGTCGTGCTTGACGGCTGCTCCCTTTTGTGTTCCCTATTCGTTCCATTCTAGTGAAAGTTGTAGCGGAGTTGTTATGATGGATGATGCGCGCGGCGAGCGTGAGCCGGCTCAGCTCGTAATTTACAATGATGACGATACGCCGGATGACTTCGTCATCGCTCTGCTCCGCCAGGTGTTCGGCAAGACGGAGCGCGAGGCCGCCGCGCTGGTGACATTGATCGAGCGCGAAGAGAAAGTCGCCTGCGGTCCCTACCCACAATCGGTCGCGGAGGCATTGTTCAAATCGGCCAAGCAATATGTCTGGCTCGGGCAACATCCGCTGAAGATCACGCTTGAAGAGATCAAGACTCCCTGCGAGCTCTGCGGCAAGCCGCAGGGACAGACGGACATTCGCGTCGGCAACCGCACGGTCTGGCTGTGCAACGACTGCATTCAGGCAGCAGACACCGTGAGCATGCCGGCAGAGCCGGAAGAGGAATTCGAACACGCTTGCGATGTACTGGACTGGCACTTTACCGGGATCGCGCGCAGCAAGCTGGTGACCACGATCCGCCAGTTTCCCGGACATATGCGGGTCGACCTCCAGACGGCCATCGACAGGCTGTTCGGCAAGGCCATCAGGCTGTTCGGGCTGAACGAGGAACAGCGCTACGAAACGCTGTCGATGTCGCGGCTCCTCCGGGAAGGCCGCAATGCGCTCGCGATTGCGCCGCTGCAATATTCCGACATCGATGTCGGCGAGAAGAGCCCGGTCAAATGCCTCGATAACGGCCTGTGGCTATGCAAGCAGGACGACCTGCACTTTGCGGTTCTGCTCAGCGCACATCGCGAATTCAGCCGCGAGCCGGGTATTCGTCTTGAGATCATGGTGCCCGTGGGCACCGCAGGCGCGGTTCTCGTCCAGCAATGTTTTGGCGAGCTGGAACAGGCCGTGCAAGCCGCGCGCAGCTATCGCGGCAAGATCCTCTCGCTCGACGCCGATTCCGACTATCGCGGCAACTCGCGCGGCATCACCGTGCATCGATTAGCGCCGGTCGCGCGTGACGAGGTGATCCTGCCGGAGCGGACCTTGCGGCTGCTCGATCGCAACGTGCTGACCTTCGTCGGCAGCCGCGATCAATTGCGTCGGCTTGGCCAGTCGACCCGCAAGGGCATCCTGCTGTACGGCCCGCCGGGGACCGGCAAGACCCACACCATCCGCTATCTCGCGACACATTTGCCCGGGCATACGACGCTGATCATCACGGCCGAGCAGATCGCCCTGCTCGGCGCCTATATGAGCCTGGCGCGATTGCTCCAGCCGTCGATGGTCGTGATCGAGGATGTCGACCTCATCGCCCGCGATCGCGACGACATGGGACCTTGCGAGGAATCCATGCTGAACAAGCTGCTCAACGAGATGGACGGGCTGAAGGAGGACGCCGACATCCTGTTCGTCCTCACCACCAACAGGCCGGAGGACCTCGAAGGCGCCCTCGCCGGCCGCCCGGGCCGTATCGATCAGGCGATCGAAGTGCCGCTCCCGGACGAGGCCGGCCGTGCCAAGCTGGTCCGGCTCTACGGCAAGGGACTGCCGCTTGAGGATGCGGTCATCGCCGAGGCGGCCTGCCGCAGCGAGGGCACGAGCTGCGCGTTCATCAAGGAATTGATGCGACGACTGGCGCAGGCGAGCCTCGCGCGCGACGGCGGCCATTCGGTGATTTCAGCCGATATCGACGAGGCGCTCGACGACATGCTGTTCTCCGGCGGGAGGCTGAATGCGCAATTGCTCGGCGGCGCACAGGCCATGGCGGCGGGGTGAATCCGTCGCCATCGCGCGCATTCAATACGGCCTGCTGCCGGCCGTCAACGCAGCGCTAGTGCTCGAACACCAGCCGGGCGCCGATCGTTCCTTCCAGGGCGCGGATCTGCGCCAGCAGCGCGCCTGAATCCTGGCCGCCGAGATCGGCGTCGAGCACGACGTAACCGAGGTCGCCCGCGGTCTCTAGATATTGGGCGGCGATGTTGATGTCGCGCTGGAGGAAGACCTCGTTGAGCCGGCGCAGCATGCCGGGCACGTTGCGATGGACATGGCTGAAGCGCGCGCCGGAGGGGCGCAAATGCAGCTGCACCTCGGGGAAATTCACCGCGCCCATGGTCGAGCCCGTGATGAAATAGTCGACCAGCTTGCGCGCCACCTCGCCCCCGATCCGCTCCTGCGCCTCTTCCGTCGAGCCGCCGATATGCGGGGTGAGGATGACATTGCGGAGACCCTGCATCGGGCTCTTGAAGCGTTCCGAATTCGACGACGGCTCGACCGGAAACACATCGACGGCGGCGCCGGCGAGATGACCGTCGCGCAAGGCGCCCGCAAGCGCGTCGAGGTCGACGACGGTACCCCGGCTGTTGTTGATCAGGAACGCGCCCGGCTTCATCGCGCGCAGCTCCTTCTCGCCGATCATGCCTGATGTCTCCGGCGTCTCGGGCACGTGCAGACTGACGACGTCGCTCTGCGCCAGCAGCTCTTCCAGCTTCTCGACCGGCTCGGTGTTGCCGTGGCGGAGCTTGTCGGTGCGGTCGTAATAGATCACCCGCATGCCCATGGCTTCGGCCAGCGTCGAGAGCTGCGAACCGATATTGCCATAGCCGATGATGCCGAGGGTGCGGCCGCGCACCTCGCGGCTGCCGGCCGCGGACTTGTCCCAGCCGCCCTCATGGGCCGACACCGACCGCGGGAAGATCTGCCGCAGCAGCATCACGATCTCGCCGATCACGAGCTCGGCAACGCTGCGGGTGTTGGAGAACGGCGCGTTGAACACGGGAATGCCGCGCTTGCGCGCCGCCAGGAGATCGACCTGGTTGGTGCCGACGCTGAAGCAACCGACCGCGAGCAGCCCGTCGGCGGCCCCGAGCACCTCGTCGGTGATCTGGGTGCGCGAACGGATGCCGAGCAGCGAGACGCCCTTGAGCGCCTGGCGCAGCGCCTCGCCGTCCAGCGCCTTGGTCAGGCGCTCGACATTGGTGAAGCCTGCGCCCTTGAACAGATCCACGGCGCTGTCGTTGACACCTTCAAGCAGCAGCGCCTTCGCGCTCCGCTCAGGGTTTTGGCCTGGGGCTGACATAGAATCTCCATGACTGGCGGCTTTGCCGCAGCTCTTAGACCGCGGACGCCGCACAGCACAATAGGCAAGAAACGACGCCGCCGCGCTCAGATCACGTAGAACCCATGCGTGCCGTCCCGGCGGAGCTGGTCGACCAGGCCGTATTCCCAGTCGAGATAGGCTTGCATCGCGCCCTCTGCGATGCCGGTTCCCTCGTAGGGACGGTGGTAGCGATGCGCGGGGTCGGGCTTCGGCAACACCAGCGGCGGGCCGACCTCGAGCGTGCGGTCATAGCCACCTTCGAGCACATAGACTTCCCAGCCCATCTGCGCGAGCCAGGAGGCCGTCATGTCGGCGCGCACGCCCTTGTCGTCGGTCAGGAGGATGCGCGCCCCGCGGACCGGCGCAGCCATATCGGTCTCCTGCACGAGCTGACCGCCGGGATAGTGGCGGAAGCCGGGGAGATGTCCGGCGGCATATTCCTCGGCATCGCGCACGTCGAAGCGATAGAGCGTGCGATCGGTCGCAGCGACCAGCGCCGACATCTCGTTTGCGCCGACATGGCGGACGCCGGCGCGATAGGCGACATCGCGGGCATTGGCCGGACCGCCTTCGAACGACCCGATCGCGCCGCGCCGGTCGGCACCATGGCTCAGCGTGTGCCGCGCCAGCGTCCAGCCGATCGTGCCGTTGCGCAAGGCCCGCACCTTGTTGGGCACGCCTGCGTTGATGAGCGACTGGGTGCCGATGATCGAGCGGGTGCGGCCGGCACAATTGACGATGATCGTGGTGTCGGGATCGGGCGCGGCCTGGCCGGCCCGCAGCACCAGTTCAGCTCCGGGCACGCTGACCGAGCCCGGAATGTTCATGGTCGCATATTCATCGAAGCGGCGAACGTCGAGGATGGCGATGTTGGCCTTGTCCGCGATCAGTTTGGCCACCTCGTCGGCACTGAGCGAGGGTGTATGCCGGCGCGCCTCGACCAGTTCGCCGAACGCCTTCGAGTAGGAGTTGACGTCCTCGAACACCTCATAGCCCGCCCCGCGCCAGGCGCTCAGCCCGCCATCGAGCGCGCGGACATTCGTGTAGGAAAGGCTTGCGAGGCGTTCGGCGCCTGCTCCGACCAGTCCCTCGCCGTCATCATAGAGCACGACCGGCACATCCTTGCGCGGCAGCCGGACCTCGGCTTCGATCGCGATCCGGTCCACGGCCATATTGGCCGCAAACAGCGGATGGCCGGTGGCGAAGGCCGCCTCATGCCTGAGATCGAGCAGCGCGATTTCCTCGCGCAGGAGCAACGCGCGGCGGATATCGGCCGGAGTTACGCTGGGAATAGCCATGGGAAAACGCGCCTGAAAGTCGAAAGGATCCGACGCTTTTGGACCATTGCTACCGCGTTGGCTAGCCACTCCGTACGCAGGCCCTCATTGCTTCGGCGCGACGGTCCCGGTCTGCTTCAACCGCTCCGACCTGACCCAGCCGGATACGCTATCTGTCGTTCTCGGATTCATGTACATGACCGACGACCAGCCATCGCCGGTTCGAGCATAGACGATCAGTTCGTCCCTGGGGATGACGAAGATCCCTTTCATCGAACAGCCCGGTTTCGGCGCCGAGTAGAATTGCAACCGCCCGGCTCCCGTCACCACATTCAAGGTCGGTGGCGAGACCATCGGAGCCTCCTTCGACCCCGTTTCCGGCTCCTTACAGACTGCATCGGCGCGGCTCGGCGTATCGAACAGGCCGAGAAGCGCCGCAAACCAGATCGTGAATGCGAACAAGCGTCGGATTGGCGACATCATCATCCCCCTGGGCCATCCGAGATTTTGTACCGGATCTCCAGGATGAGGTTCGAAGCGGTAGGTGTGTCTCAGCCTGGACCCGCCAACCGCTTCTCGATGATACTGGCGACCCGGACCGGAGTTTCCAACATGGAATAATGGCCGGCATCGTCGATGAGCTCGAATGTCACGCCGGGATAGGCGAGCGCGAAGGAATTCCGCACCGGCTCGCCGCGGTAGAACGGGATGTCCAGGGCGCCGGTCACCACATGCATCGGCGCAGCCAGCGCATGCGTCTCGCCTGATATGACGGAGGACGTGAACATGGTGAGATAACCGCGCTTGGCCTCGACCGTCGAGGCCTCGCGCGCAATGGCGAGCTTGCGGCGCAGCCAACCGGCGCCGTAGCGACTGGATGTGCGGGCCGTGATCGCACGTCCGGCCGCCTCGTCCTCGTCGATGACGGCGTTGAGCGCCTTCATCGCGGCCTCGTCGGCGCGGAAGCCGCTGGGCGGCACCGGCGAGAACAGCGTCACGCTCTGAAGCCGGCTTCCGGCCTCAAGCGCGATTTTCTGGGCCACCAGGCCGGACATCGAGTGGCCAACCAGATGGAAGCGGGTAATGGCAAGCTGATCGACGGTGTGCAGCACGTCCGAGACGGCTTCATCGAGCGTGTAGCTTCCGCCCATGGCGCGTGACCAACCGTACCCTCTGAGATCCATGAACACGAAGGTATAGCGCGCAGGGTCGAGATAAGGCAGCACCGGCTCCCAGTTGACGTGATCGCCCAGCCATTCGTGCAACACCACACAGACCGTTGGGCCGTTGCCGATGCGGCAATGGCCAAGCTGGCTGCCTGTTGCCGGCTGCGGTGATGGCCAGGGAGACGATGATGGCGGTGCGGTCGCGGCGCCGCCCGCGCCCTGCGCGAAGGCCGGCGTGGTGACGATGGCGGCAGTGGCGGTCAATCCAAAGCCCTTCAGAACGGTGCGGCGTTGCATGGGTTTCCTCCGCGCCTTCGATTCCGGCTGGCGCTGTCTGCCCTGATAGCGCGCGGACCCTGCCAGGGAGAAATTGATTTCTGCAATCGCTTGATCGATAAATCTCATTCTGACTGCCCGTCCAGCCGGAGCCTCATCCGGCGGCGCCGTCCGGAGCCTTCCCATGCCGACAACCCTCGATATCGATACGCTTCGCGCGCTGCTCGCCATTGTCGAGCTGAAGAGCTTTTCGCGCGCGGCCGAGCAGCTGGGACGATCGCAATCCGCGATCAGCCTTCAGATCGCCCGGCTCGAAGCCGTGGTCGGCCATCCCCTGCTGGAGCGGATTCGAGGCCGAGTGCTCGGACCGACCGCCAAGGGCGCGGAGCTCGTTACCCATGCGCGAGAGATGATCGCGCTCAACGACCGCACCATCGCAGCGATGCGCTGGCCGCCAGAAGAGCGGGTTCGGCTCGGCATGCCGGCCGACTTTCTCGAGCGCGATTTCGCCTCGGCCTTCGACGAAGTCCGCTCGCGCTTCCCCAAGGCACGGCTGTCGGTGCGCACAGACGTGTCGGCACGGCTCGCCGAGGACGTCAGCCATGGCCGGCTCGACCTTGCCTTCTACAAGCGGGCCCCCACAAACGAGGCCCGCGCCGCGATCGCGTTCGAACCGATGGCATGGTTCGGCAAGACGACGGCATCCGGCCGATCCGTCGATGCCGTTCCGCTGGTGGCCTTCGCCGACGGCTGTGCCTATCGCGGCGAGGCGTTGCGCAGCCTGGATCTGGCCGGACGAGCGTGGGGCATCGCCTGCGAAGCGCGCAGCCTTTCGGGCCTGGTCGGCGCCGTCAAGGCCGGCCTCAGCTACGCGGCGCTGCCGACCAGACTTGGCGAGCGCAAATCGCTGCGGCGCGCGAACGATCTAGCGGGCCTGCCGCAGCTCAACGCGGTCGAGCTAGCTCTTGGTATTGCCGAGGGATGCAACCTGCCGTTCGCCCGCGCGATCGGCGGCATTATCGCCGAACGCTGCGCGCTGGCGTGAGAGCCGCAGCTTGCGGCGCGACAGGTACAGGAGCACGCCGGTGATCGCGAACAGCGGCATCAGCGCCGCTGAGATCATGAACCCAAGCCTGCCGGGCCAGCCGAGAATGGCGCCGCGGTGGATATCGAACACGCCTGCAATCGCCTTCTCACCGAGCGTCTTGTCGGCATAGCGCTCGGCGGAGATCAGCTGGCCTGTGGCGGCATCGATGCGGAATTCATCGCGTGCGCTTTCGAGGGTGGAGTCTTTCGGCCACGACCGGATTCGCATGACCGTCCCCGGTCCAGCCGGGAGCATCAGCTGGGCTCTGGCGAAGCCAGCACTCTGTTCGCGCCGGAGGGTCGACCACGCACGATCGAACCCGACCCGTTGGGTCGGCTCGGCACGACCGGATGGATGCGGCGGCCTCTTCGCCGCCGCCACATGCGCACGCGACAGTAGCCAGACGACACCATCCTTATACCAATCGAAGGAGTACCAGAGCCCGGTGAGGCTCATCACGAGATAGACCGGCAGGACCCAGGTGGCGATGACTGCGTGTAGCGAGCGATGCAAGCCGCGCCCGCTGAGCCCGAAATTTGGCTTCAGCCACATCTTCACGCTGCTTGGGCGACGCGGCCAGCGCAGCACAAGCCCTGAGATCAGCATCGCGATCAGGCCCAGCGCGGCAACGCCGGTGATCTGGCGTCCCCATCCCCTGCCATCGCCGGGAACGAGCAGCCAGCGATGCAGCCTGCGCACCGTCGCGAAGAAGTCCTCGCCGCGCGGCACGCCAAGCACGCTTCCGTCATAGGGATCGACATAGAGCGAGGACGGCCGCGTACCCTGCTCGTCACGGGCAAAGCGGATGCGAACGGCCGCAGCCGGATCGCTCGACAGCGTGATGGCCGCGACCTCGCCGGCATCGGGCACGGCCTTCAGGCGCGATACCAGCTCGTCCGGCAGCAGTGGCGGCGTCGTCCGTGGCACGACCTGCATAATGCCGGCATTCAAGTGATCGACGATCTCGTCCTCGAAGCTCATGATCGCGCCGGTCAACGCGATCAAAGAGAGCAACAGAGCAAGCACGAGGCCGGCGATGGAATGGACCTGGAGCAGTGCAGCTTTGATTGCGAGCCCGAGCTTACGCATCGGCGCAGGCCTTCTTGCCGCGTAGTGTTATCGCCATGGCTAGAACTTCACCGTTGCCGACAGCGAAATGTGCCGGCCGTCGCCCATCGCGACGTTCAGGGCGCTGCCGGTGGTGGAGGTGTAGTAGACCTTGTCGAACAGGTTTTTGACGTTGAACTGATATGTCACGGGTACCTGGTCGACCTTGGTGTCGTAGGTCGCAAAGATGTCGGCAACCGTGTAAGCTGGGAGGAAGAACGTGTTGGCAGTGTCGCCCGGCCGGTCGCCGACATAGTGGGCGCCGCCACCGAGCCGCAGGCGTCCGGGCAACCGGTCGCCGAAGTCGTAGACGAGATAAAGCGACGCGGTGTTCATCGCGGCGTTCAATAACTTTGCGTTGCCGACTTGGGGATCGTCGATCAGGCGCGCGTCGGTATAGCCGTAACTGCCGATCATGCTCCATTGATCCGTGAGCCTGCCGGTGACGTCCAGTTCGACACCGCGCGATCGGGCTGCGCCCGAGGTGCGCCCGGTCGACCTGCCACCGCCAATGTCATCCAGCACCAGCACGTTCTTCTTCTTGATGTCGTAGACCGCAAACGTACCCGACAACCGCTTGTTGACATCGAACTTCAGCCCGGTCTCCCACTGCGTCCCCTCTTCAGGCGCGATGGTAGAATCGACGACGAAGCCGCTGGTGAATGCCGCGATGGTGGAAGTCGGCTTCAGCGATTGCGTATAGCTCACGTAATAGGAGAGCTCTTCGCTCAGCTTGACGATGATGCCACCGAGCGGCAGCACCTTGTCGCCCGACAGGTTGGTGTTGGTGACGAAGACAGGTCGGCCCTTTCCGGCGAGCTGCTCATATTGCATCCAGCGCACGCCGCCGATCACGGACAGCCAGTTGGTCACATGGAACGTGTCCTGGGCGAAGAAGCCGCGGGTGCCGAGCTTGTCGGTCTGCTCGCTGTCGACAGGCGAAACGGTCGTGCCCGGCGCGATCAGCCCATAGACCGGATTGTAGACATTGAAGCTCGGAGTCGCCTGGCGGATCAAGTCGCGGCGATCGATCGTGCGATACAACGCCTCGCCGCCGAACAAGATCTCGTTGCGGAAGCCGCCGACCCAGACGTCGCCTTGCATGTAGGAGGTGCCGTAGCTTGCGTTGCTGAGCGAGTTCTGGGTACCGTCGTTGCTGCGGGTCTCAATGCCCGTCTTCGCATTGACGCCGGTGATGCGAAGCTGGTTGGCGCTGTAAGTCTCGGTGTTGTAGCTGTACGCCGCAGTGACTTTCCAATCTTCGCTCAGCTTCTGCTCGACCGAGCCCTGCACCAGATCCGACGTGCCCCACATGTTGTTGAAGGGTTCATCGAGCCGGCGCGTCTTCGGGATTGCCAGCGGCGCGCCGTTGGCGAGGGCCGTGCCGCGGTCGAAGGGATAGATGAATTCGCGATGCTCATAGGTGAGCTGGACCGTCGTGGTCTCGCCGTACCAGGCGAGTGACGGGTTTACGAGCATTTCCCGATGGCGACCGAAATTGCGCCAGTAATCCTCGCTGACGCCGTAACCAATGAACCGATAGGCAAGGCCGCCATTCCCGATCGGGCCGGTGACATCGACGGTGCCGTCGGCGCCGTTGCGATCGTTGGCGTAGGCCGAGCCGAGCAGCGAAATCGAGCCGTGCTGATAGAGCTCCGGGCGCTTGCTGATGGTGTTGACGATGCCGCCGGGATCCATGATTCCGTACAGGAGCGAGGCCGGCCCCTTGAGCACCTCGACGCTGTCGACTGCAGCATTGAGGCTGCGCCCCTGCACCAGCGGCATGCCGTTGCGCATGATCGAGCCGTCGCGATTGTCACCAAAGCCGCGTCGGATCACCGCGTCCTGGGTGCCCGCGAGTGTGTTGGTCTGAGTGATGCCGCTGATGTTGACCAAGGCATCGTCGATGTTGCGCGGCAGCTGGTCCTTGAGGACCTGTGCAGGCACGACGTTGACAGACTGTGATGTGTCGAGCGGCGAAGCGCCCGAACGCAGGGTGGTTGCGCTCGGCATGGCACGATAGCCGAGCTTTGCGGACTGCTGCGCGGCGGCCTCTGCCGCTGCACGCTCGGACAAAGTCTGCGCTGAGGGCGGAACGATGGCTTGATTGCGACGCGCGGCTGCCTGTGTGCGTCGTTGCGATTGCCCCGAAGCGCGCGGGGGCTTCGGTCGCTGCGTCGGCGCATCCACGTTCACCGGCGGCAGCGCCGTTTGCGCCTGCGCGATCGTGCTGCCGGTGGGATATTCGGCCACCAGCACGGCCGCGCCGAGGAGAAGACTTGCACCGCTCTTGGCGGCGCGATTTCGATGGCCGCTGACGCGAGGGCCATCCGCAGAGGCACGCACTTTCAATTCACTTCCAAGTCACTGCATTGACGCCGGCGCGTCTAGCAGCCGCCGCGAATGAAGACGACTTGAATAGCTCTAGTCTTGAATCGTTCTAAGCGCAGGCGCGATCGCGCGACACGCGCTGGCTGGTGTCGCGATCACGGCAGCCGGCGCGTCTGGCTCACGTTTTTTTGCTCAGGCTAACTGCACAGCCAATCTTTACAGTTTAGCTGTAAAAATGCCATGCTACCTTGCCATGATCAATTCATCAGACCAACGCCCGTCCGCGCGCGCGGGCGCGCTTGCGGAGGACCTCCGTTCACTGGTTGGCAAGCTCAAGCGGCGACTCCGCGAGCAGGCAGGCCCCGAGGATTTGACGCCATCCCAGGTATCGATCCTGCTGCGCCTGGAAAAGGACGGCCCCGCCACAGTGTCGAGCCTGGCGCGATCGGAAAAGATGCGCCCGCAATCGATGAGCACCGCGGTCGCCGCTCTGCTGGCCGCAGGCCTTGTCAGTGGCGCGCCTGACCCGGACGACGGCCGTCAAACCATCCTGTCGCTGACTAAAGCGTGCCGCGAGTGGATCCGGGTCGGCCGCGCGGCCCGGCAGGACTGGCTCTCGCGCACTATTTCGGCACGGCTGTCGTCGCGAGAGCAGGACGAACTCGCCGCCGCCGTCTCTCTGCTCAAGCGGCTCGTCGACGATTGACGCGCGCAGAACTGTCGGCTGCTAGAAAGACACATCATGGCTCTCACCACGCTCGACCCGATCACTGCCCTCATTGTCGTCGACCTGCAACGCGGCATCGTCGATCTGCCGTCCGTCCATCCCATGGGAGACGTCGTGGCACGCGCTGGCGCGCTTACGCGCGCGTTCCGGCGGCATCGTCTGCCAGTCGTGCTGGTCAATGTCGCCGGCAGTGCGCCCGGTCGGACCGAGCGGCCTCGTCCCGAAGGTCCCTTCCCCCACGGGTGGGCCGATCTTATTCCCGAGCTCGATCGGCAGGCCGACGACCTCACCGTGACCAAGCAGACATGGGGCGCATTCGCGAGCACGGACATCGAGAGCAATCTACGGCAGCGTGACGTCACGCAGGTCGTCATCGCAGGTGTCGCGACCGGCACCGGCGTCGAATCTACGGCACGGCAAGCTTACGAGGCGGGCTTCAATGTCACCCTTGCGATCGACGCCATGACCGACCCGCGTGCCGAAGCGCACGACTACAGCATCGCCAACGTTTTTCCGAGACTCGGCGAGAGCGGCTCGACGCAAGCGATCATCGATTTGCTGGCAGCACGGAGCGCACAGGCATGAACTGGCTTCATCTCGTTTCCTATTTTTGGGGCGGCGCATTTCTCGCGAACGCCATCCCACATCTAGTCAGCGGGCAGCGCGGCGAACTGTTCCAGAGTCCGTTCGCAAAACCGCCGGGCGAAGGTCTGTCTTCATCGACGGTCAACGTGCTCTGGGGCTCCTTCAACGTGGTCGTTGCATACCTCCTCATTTGTCGCGTCGGAGAATTTGCTCTGCTGGACACGAACGATGTCGTCGCCCTCGGGCTTGGCGCGTTGCTCTTGAGCCTCTTTCTCGCGCGACGCTTCGGCCGGTTCCACGGCGGCAACACGCCATCGGGTTCGTAAGCGTGGCCGCTGCAGGCACATTCCGTTCGCTGCGGAACTACAATTACCGTGTCTGGGCTGCGGGCGCGCTGGTGTCCAACACCGGGACCTGGATGCAGCGCGCCGCGCAGGACTGGCTCGTTCTCACCGAGCTTACGCGGCACAACGCCTCGGCCGTCGGCATCGTGATGGCGCTCCAGTTCGGGCCGCAGCTTCTGCTGATGCCTTGGACCGGTTTTGCGGCCGATCATTTCAACCAGCGACGGCTTCTGGTCGCGACCCAGGCGACGATGGGCGGACTCGCATTGGTGCTCGGTCTTCTTACAGTCACCGGTCTGGTGCAGCTCTGGCACGTCTATGTGTTCGCCTTCCTGTTCGGTTGCGCCGCGGCTTTCGATGCCCCCGTGCGCCAGACGTTCGTGGCCGAGCTCGTCGGCGACGGTGAACTCCCCAATGCGATCGCGCTGAATTCGACGTCCTTCAACGCCGCGCGGATGGTCGGACCCGCGATGGCAGGAATCGTCATCGCCTCGATCGGCACCGGTTGGGCTTTCCTGCTCAACGCCGCCTCCTTCATGGCGGTGCTTTGCTCGCTCGCTTTGCTGCGGACATCGGAGCTTCGCCCGAATGCACGGGCGCACCGGGCACAGGGTGTCATGACCGAGGGCTTTCGCTACGTCTGGTCGCGCAGGGATCTCAGGGCGATCATGATCATGCTGTTCCTGATCGGGACGTTCGGACTGAATTTTCCGATCTTCATCTCAACGATGGCGGTCAGCGTTTTCCACACCGATGCGCGCGGCTTTGGCTTGTTGTCGTCGACGATGGCGGTCGGCACGATCTCGGGCGCGCTGCTGGCCGCAGGGCGCGCCCAGCCACGCTTCGTCTCGCTGCTACTCGGCGCCGCAACGTTCGGCGCGGGATGCACGCTGGCTGCCCTTGCGCCGAGCTATTGGCTATTTGCGGGCAGCCTTGTCCTGATCGGCGTCGCGGCGCTGACGGTCACCAATACCTCGAACGCCATGATGCAGCTCTCCACCGAACCGCGGATGCGGGGGCGCGTGATGGCATTGCGCCTCGGCGTCGCGTTGGGCGGCACGCCAATCGGCGCACCCATCGTTGGATGGGTAGCGGATCATCTGGGCCCGCGTTGGGCGCTCGGCGTGGGCGCAGCGGCCGGCTTTGCGGCCGCGCTCGTCGCTGTCTGCACCATGTCGGCGCGGACCGCGAACGATCACAGCGATGAAGCGCGCGCTTAGGCGATCGCGCGGCTGGTCAGTTCGTCCAGCTTCGCCTTGAGCGCGGTGCCATCAGACAAGGCACGCAGCGGCGGACGCACGCGCAACCAGCCGGCATCACCGGTCTGGGCGGCGAGAATGGCCTTCAGCGTGGCAAGGAAGGACGGCGACTTCACCACGATATCGACGGCCGCCTGCATCCGCGCTTCGACATCCTTCCCGTCGATCATCGCCTTGACCAGCTCCGGCGCGATATTGGCCATGCCGCAGATCGTGCCGGCGCCGCCGCCGGCGATCGCGCGCGCGATGTCGGTTTCATTGCCGACCGTGATGGCGAGCTCGGGCGCCGCGGCACGGAAGGCCTGGAACTGCTTGAAGTCGCCGCTGGAGTCCTTTAGGCCCGCGACCACATTGCCGTAGCGCTTGCGTAAATTCGCAGCGACGGTCGTCGGGATCGCAACACCCGAGATCTGCGGGATATAGAGATAGGCGCGCAGACGATCGTCCGCGACGCCGTCGATGATCGCCGCAAACGCATCCTCGATGCCGTCAGCCGTGACGCTGCGATCGAAGTAAGGCGGCAGAACCAGCACGTGGCGCAGGCCCAGGCTGAGTACGGCGCGCGTCAGCGCGATGCTGTCGCTGATGGCCGGAAAGCCGCCGCCGACGCCGATGCGCTCCGCTGGCACGCCGGCCCTGAGCACTGCATCGATGGTCGCGACGCGCTCAGCAACATTGAACGAGGTCCCCTCGCCGGTGGTGCCGAACAGCACGACACCATCGACCCCCTTGCTAAACAGCTGCTTGGCATGGGCAGCGAGCTTCGCAGAGTCCACATTGCCGTCCGCCGCCAGCGGCGTCGCCGACGCCACCCAAAATCCGCGAATTGCCTCCGTCATAGCACCACCGATTGCTGCGCCCCGAATAAGGCCCTGATCCATAACGATCTCCGCGGCCATGAGGCTGTTTTTGCTTTACTTTGCGTCTTGTATCTTACATACAAGCCATATGCAATTCCCTGCTGTGCCTCCGCCCGTGGGCGGCGCGGCCAGATCTGCAAGAGGTCTCACATGGACATGCTGACGCCCGTCGGACATCCCGCCTCATTGCTCGAAACGTTGCGCGCCAGGCTCGGCGCCGCGGCCGTGCTGACCGGCAGCGACGTGCCCGCACGCAGTTGCAACGATTGGAGCGCGAGCCTGCCGCAGACCCCGCTCGCGGTGATCCGCCCGCTTGATGCGCCGGGCGTTGCTGATGCGATTGCGACCTGCCGGCAAGCGCGCCTGCCGTTCGTGCCGCAGGGCGGACTGACCGGGCTCTGCCGCGGCGCCGCGCCTGAAGCAGGCTGGGTCGCGATCTCGCTGGAGCGGATGACCGGCATTGAGGAAATCGATCCCGCTTCGATGACGATGACGGTGAAAGCCGGCACACCGCTGGAGACGATTCAGAAGGCTGCGGACGAAGCCGGCTGCTTTTTTCCGCTCGATCTCGGCTCGCGCGGCTCCTGCGCGATCGGCGGCAATCTCTCGACCAATGCCGGCGGCAACCGCGTCATCCGCTACGGCATGGCGCGCGAGCTGGTGCTCGGCCTCGAAGTGGTGCTGCCTGACGGCACCATCATCACTGGTCTCAACAAGCTGATGAAGAACAATGCGGGTTACGACCTGAAACATCTCTTCATCGGCTCGGAAGGCACGCTCGGCATCATCACCCGCGTGGTGCTGAAACTCTTTCCGAAGCCGCGGTCGACCATGGCCGCGCTCTGCGCACTGAAGGATTATGCCGCGGTGATCGACTTGCTCGGTGCCGCCCGCAGCGGCCTCGGTCCGCTGCTGTCGGCATTCGAAGTGATGTGGCCGGACTATTGGGACGTGATCACGACGCGCGCCGGCGTCAAGCCGCCGGTGGCCGCAGGCCATGGCCTCTACGTGCTGGTCGAGGCGCAGGGCACCGACGAGAGCGCCGATGCCCCTCGCTTCCAGGCCTGGCTCGAGGAGCTGATGGAGCGCGGGCTGCTCACGGATGCTGCCGTAGCGCAATCGCTGGCGCAGACGCAAGCCTTCTGGCGCGTGCGCGACATCTGCGCCGAGTTCGGACAGGTGCTCGGGCCGCACATCTCCTACGACATCGGCCTTGCCGTGGCGCGGATGGACGAGTTCGCGACACGCTGCAAGGCGGCGCTGGCTGACGGCATCAAGGGCTGCGAGAGCGTTTATTACGGTCATATCGGCGACGGCAATCTGCACCTCGTCTCCTGGGTCGCGGGCCTTCCCGTCGAGCAGCAGCCGAAGGAGGAGATGGACGAGATCATCTACGGCCTCGTCCGCGACATGGGCGGCAGCGTCTCCGCCGAGCACGGCATCGGCACGCTGAAGAAGAAATGGCTCGGTCATGCCCGCAGCGAACCGGAGATCGCCTTGATGCGGACGCTGAAAGCCGCGCTTGATCCCGATCATCTGCTCAACCCCGGCAAGGTGATCTGAGAACCCCGATGCGCTCGCTCAAGCTGGATGCGCCGAAATCGCTGTCCCAGCGCGTGATGCTGCGGCTGCGACAGGCGATCATCGACGGCGAGTTCGCGTTGGGCGCGGCGATTTCGGAAGAGATGGTGGCGAATTCGTTCGGCGTCAGCCGCACGCCGGTGCGCGAGGCGATGGGCCAGTTGCAGGCGCAAGGGCTCGTGGTGATCCGGCCGCAGGTCGGCAGCTTCGTGTTCACGCCGAGCGCAGAAGATATCACCGCGCTTTGCAGCTTTCGCATCGCGCTCGAGCCCAAGGCCGCCGAGCTCGCCTTTCGTCATGACCGGGACGGCGCGATCGCCGCGATGAGCGAGGCGATTGCGGCAATGGAGCCGGCCGTCGAGGCGAGGGACAACATCGCCTATGGCCGCGCCGACGCCGCCTTTCACGAGGCGCTGTTCACCCATTGCGGCAACCGCTATCTCGCCGAATCCTATCAGCTCGTCTCCGGCCGCGTTGCCGCGCTCCGCACCAATCTGACATCGCCGATCGACGTGCGCACCCGCGTCTCGTTCGACGAGCACCGCAAGCTGCTCGACCTGTTCGCGCGTGGCGAGTTTGCAGCTTTCGAAGCGCTGATGACCACGCATATCACCAATTCGGGTGTGGTCTACGCCAAGGCGTTGAAAGTCGATTGATCGCCTATCTCTCCTGCTTCGAGCCCGGTCGATCGAGGAAATCCAGGGCGGTGTTGATCTGTTCGAGCTGATGCTCGATTTTGTCGCGGTCCTCCACCGACTGCGCCGTATCGAGCTGTTCGACGAGCTTCTGCTTCCGCAGCAGCAAGTTCTCAATGACTGTACTCACAGCACCCCCACCGCCAGAGGCGACATCGCGCAACCATCGTGAAGACGCACGCGACCCGGGCCCGCGTCGAACCCTCACGCAGAATGTTCGCGGCAGCGATTGGTTCCAATTGCGCAGCTCAGGTGCGCCGACGGGAACCTGCGTTCAGCGCGGCGCGACGATTCCGGCGAGCCGCACCTGCGCGACATGGGTGCGGCTCGCGGAGACCGAGAACACCGCCAGCAGCGTACACACCATGCAGAGCTTCATTCGAACGGTCCTGCGATCGGTGATGGGCAGGAACAGGAAAAACAGCATCGACAGGATCAGCAGCGTATCGACCAGCAGCATGGATTTCTCCCTCGCAACGGATGGGGAGCTTGGCACGGCATGCAGCAGCGATATGTGGACCGTGTCACAGTCCCGCCTGGCGTCACAATCGGCAGAGCGGGCCCACCGATCGGTTGAATTCGGCGGCCCGGAGTCCTATGCGTAGGCCTCATGGACACCCAGATCATTACCGCCGCAAAACCCCTGATGGCGCAGGCCCGCCCGCGTAAGCCGGCCCCGTTCCTTCCCATGAGCCGCGCCGAGATGGACGCGCTCGGCTGGGATGAATGCGACATCGTGCTGGTGACCGGCGATGCCTATGTCGACCATCCGAGCTTCGGCATGGCCATCATCGGCCGCCTGCTCGAGGCGCAGGGATTCCGGGTCGGCATCATCTCCCAGCCGGACTGGCAGTCGGCCGAGCCGTTCAAGGCACTCGGCAAGCCAAAAGTGTTCTTCGGCGTCACCGGCGGCAACATGGATTCCATGGTGAACCGCTACACCGCCGACCGGCGCCTGCGCCATGACGACGCGTACACGGCAGGCGGCGAAGGCGGCAAGCGGCCGGACCGCTCGACCGTCGTCTACGCCCAGCGCTGCCGCGAGGCATTCAAGGATGTGCCGATCGTGCTCGGCGGCATCGAGGCTTCGCTGCGCCGGATCGCGCATTACGATTACTGGTCGGACAAGGTGCGGCGCTCGGTGCTGGCCGACGCCAAGGCCGACCTCCTGCTCTACGGCAATGCCGAGCGCGCCGTCGTCGAAGTGGCGCACCGTCTCGCCGCCGGCGAAAGCCCGCGCGAGCTCGACGACATCAGGGGCGTCGCGCTGTTCCGCAAGGTCCCCGCTGATTACACCGAACTGCACGCCGACGATCTCGATTCCGCCGACGAGGGCGCCACGCGCCAGAAAGGCCTGACCGTCATCCGCCTGCCTGCGCTGGAGCAGGTCGAGCAGGACAAGGAAGCCTACGCCCGTGCCTCGCGCGTGCTGCACCGGGAGAGCAATCCCGGCAATGCGCGTCCGCTGGTGCAGCGTCACGGCGATCGCGACCTCTGGCTCAACCCGCCGCCGATCCCGCTCACATCAGAGGAGATGGACGCGGTCTACGACCTCCCTTATGCGCGCGCGCCGCATCCGTCCTATGGCGACGCCAAGATTCCCGCCTGGGACATGATCAAGTTCTCGGTGACGATCATGCGCGGCTGCTTCGGCGGCTGCACCTTCTGCTCGATTACCGAGCACGAGGGCCGCATCATCCAGAACCGCTCCGAAGGCTCGATCCTGCGCGAGATCGAAAAGATCCGCGACAAGACGCCGGGCTTCACCGGCGTGATCTCCGACATCGGCGGTCCGACCGCCAACATGTACCGGATGGCGTGCAAGGACCCGAAGGTCGAGGCGGCGTGCCGGCGGCCGTCCTGCGTCTTCCCCGAGATCTGCCCGAACCTCAACACCTCGCATGACGACCTCATTCGCCTCTATCGCAAGGTGCGCGAGACCAAAGGCATCAAGAAGGTGATGGTCGCATCGGGCGTGCGCTACGACCTCGCGGTCGAGAGCCCCGAATACATCAAGGAGCTCGTCACCCATCATGTCGGCGGCTATCTCAAGATCGCCCCTGAACACACCGAGCGCGGTCCGCTCGACAAGATGATGAAGCCGGGCATCGGCGCCTACAACAAGTTCAAGCGGATGTTCGACGAGGCGGCCGAGCGAGCCGGCAAGAAATATTACCTGATCCCCTATTTCATCGCGGCGCATCCGGGCACGACCGACGAGGACATGATGAACCTCGCGCTGTGGCTGAAGAAGAACCGCTATCGCGCCGATCAAGTGCAGACCTTCCTGCCCTCGCCGATGGCGACCGCGACCGCGATGTACCACACCGGCGTCAATCCCCTGCGCGGCGTGCGCCACGGCGGCAGCGACAAGGTCGAGGCGATCAAGGGCCTGCGCCAGCGCCGCCTGCACAAGGCGTTCCTGCGCTACCACGATCCCGACAACTGGCCGGTGCTGCGCGAAGCGCTGATCGAGATGGGCCGCCGCGACCTGATCGGCTCGCAGCCCCACCAGCTCGTGCCGGCGCACCAGCCCCCCGGCACCGGCAAGGCCGCCGGCACCAGGCGGCCGGTGCGACCGGGCGGCAAGGCGCAGAAGTTCACGACCAAGGGCGTGCGGCTGATGAAGTAGCGGCCGAGCGCCGAATTGCGCCTCCCGCGTTCGCGTGCTCGAACAAAGTTGAAAGCAACCCCATGCACAGTAGCCGGGGGTAGCGAAATCAAGAACTTAAAGCGCGGCGAGATTGGGATGGTGCGTCGTCCGCGCATCAACTCGTCCGTCCGCGTGATTTTTCCGAAAAACCGTAGACGCGCTTGACCCGTCGGGCAAAACAGGCGCATGATGTCACCATCGCGCCCTTGTCGTCCGGGCTATTCCCGCTCCTCCGCATCGATATCCTCAAGCTTCACTCCGCATCCCGCGCGCGGAATGTTTCGCGGTCTGTCGACACGTGACGAGAATTCGTTGCGCGTCGGGCATGCCGAAACCGGTTGACCTTTCCTCCATCATGTAACATATAAAGTTACATGAAGCGCGACAGTCGTCTCTCTGGCGTCCTCCACGTGCTGCTGCACATGGCGCAGCAGCCAGGGCCGTTCACATCCGAGACCCTGGCGAAAGCCATGGGCACCAATCCGGTGGTGATCCGCCGCATCATGGCGGGGCTGCGGGACCTCGGTTACGTGCGCTCGGAAAAGGGCCACGGGGGCGGCTGGACGCTGGCCTGCGATCTTTCCAAGGTGACGCTGCACGACGTCTACGTCGCGCTTGGCAGCCCGTCGCTGCTGGCGATGGGCAACCGGACGGAAGCGCCGGGTTGCCTGGTCGAGCAGGCCGTCAATGCGGCACTCGATCAGGCCTTTGACGATGCAGAGGCGCTGCTGCTGGCGCGCCTCGGCGAGGTGACGCTGGCGATGCTGAGCGAGGATTTGCGCAAGCGGCTGGGGTCTCGAAAGATCCATCACATCAGCGCGCATGGCGCGTGAACGGCTCCATTCACGGGACAACATCATGACCGACATTCAAGCCGCATTTTCGGATCCGCAATTCGTGGCTCGATACACCGAAGGACCACGGCGCTTCGTGCCGGGCTACGACGCCATGCAATCCATGGCGTCAATTTTGCTGGCCGAAAGCGTCCCCGGCGATGGGCAAGTGCTCGTCCTCGGTGCCGGTGGCGGCCTGGAGCTCAAAGCCTTTGCACAGGCACATCCCGGTTGGCGCTTCGACGGCGTCGACCCCTCTGGGCCGATGCTCGCGCTGGCCGGGCAGACTCTGGGAGAGCTCGCACCACGTGCGCGCTTTCACCAAGGCTATATCGATGATGCCCCGGAGGGACCGTTCGACGGCGCCACCTGCCTCCTGACCCTCCATTTCGTGGATGCCCCCGAACGACGCCGCATCGCCTCGGAGGTCCGCCGCCGGCTCAAACCGCGCGCACCGTTCGTGGTCGCGCATCTGAGCGCGCCCGATGGAGAGAAGGAACGTCCGCTGTGGCTGGCGCGCTACTCAGCGTTCCTGGCCGCATCCGGCGTCGAGCCGGAGCAGGCCGCGGCCGCACAGAATGCCGTCAGCAACCATCTGCAGATTCTGGCGCCTGCTCAGGACGAACTCATCCTGCGCGAGGCCGGGTTCTCCGAGCCAACGCTGTTTTACACCGGCTTCGCCTTTCGAGGCTGGGTCGCGTACGCCTGATGCCGCCTGTCTCGTCGACACAGATCAATTCACGCCGGAAGGGCCAATTGTATGAACAAGGTCAGCTCGTAGGAGGGGAAGAGTGCCAGCGGAACCCATCGATCCCGCCGCTGCGGGGAGGTTCCGCAAGGGCTGAACCACGCGCTCTCTCGCCACAACTCGCGGCCCGCGAAAAATTACTCCTGAGGACCTGCCCGATCTCGTGACGTTCGCCGACATTAAACTACGAAGAGCGTCATCGAAGTCGATCCAAACAATCTTCCAGCGACGCTTGGGCAAGGCATAAATTGGAATGAGATTACGCTCGAGATGACAGACGAGCTGATCACGACGGGCATTGAGAAGAAGTTGCCTTGGCTATCAGCATACTTTGAAAATAACTTCCGACTGGATGGAGCCGATCACGGGGCAAGAGGGATATTGCGAACCAATTGAGTTGGTCCGACTTCGATCAATCGGGCAATTTAGAAGACATCGATAGCGCGTAGGATGGGTAGAGCGGCAGCGAAACCCATCAATCTCTCCGCCTGTGACGAGAGACGATGGGTTTCGCAAAGGCTCAACCCGTCCTACAAGCTATTCCGCTTTCCTGACTGCCGCCGGCATCGCCTTGGCGACAACGGTCTTACTGGCTCGCCGCCGCAGCGGCGGTCGCCACATATTTCGTGTAGAATTCGGCGACCCGGCCGCGCCACATGCCGACGAACGCCTCCGACGTCACATTGTCCACCGATTTCCAGGTGCGCTTGAACGCCGGAAGCGCATTGCCCCAAATCGCGCGTTTGCACCACCTCTCGCCCTTCTCCCTGCCTTCGCTAGTGGCGCACATCGATTTCCAGGCGGTGCGAGCGGGGTGGCTGACGTGCTCGGCGGCGCCTTCCCAGCCCTGCTGATGGATCAGGTAAAGATCGCTCATGTCAGGCGTCCGGTGCGTGATCCACCCGAACTGGACGCCCTCGGTCAGGATCTTGTAGGCGGCCGCAACGGCGTTGTCCCTGGGATTGCGGATCTGCCCGAAGCCGAACTTGCCGAACTCATATTGGCTCAGCTGAAACAGGCCGATATAGGACCCGGTGCGTTGATTGGGGTTGAAACCGGATTCGATCTTGGCAACCGCCATCATGAAATTGACATCGAGACCAAAGGCGTCGGACACACGCTTGATCTCTTCGGCCGGCGTTCCCACCGGAATGTCCTTGAACGCACGCAAGACGATCTCCGCCGGTTTCTCGGCGGGCGGCAGTTCGGACCAGACGTAGTAGACCAGATAACGGAAATCCGGCGCCGACGCCGCTTTGGGAGCATCGTTGACCGCATCGCGCGCTGCGGAGAGCGGCTGGACAGTGTCAGGCTCCAACGACGCCAGTTTCGGCCCGACGGGTTCAGCGACGATCTCGGCTGCACTGCTCGACGGCCCGGAACCTGCCGACGTCGCCGGACCAGGCTCTGCTCTGTCGGCCCGAAGCGCCGCCGCAAGCCTGGCGGATGCCTCGGCGTACAAGGCAGGCGTCACCACGAGCGCAGGAGCCACGTTCGCTGCCGCTGCCGGCAGGACATCCGGCATCGTCGCGGCCGGTCTGTTACCGGCGGCCAGAAAGACCCCAATGGACGCGATGAGAGCCACGATGCAGCCGGTCTGCCAAACCTTCATTGCCCGAAGTCCATGGATGGCTTCTGTACGAAGGCTATGCGCATGTCGCCGCAGCCCAGATAAGTCCCCCTTCGTAGAACCTTATGGTTTAAATGTGGTGAACGGGGGCAGATTTCTGCCTCGCCTCTCATCGGGGTCCGCCTTGGGTCTGGTCATCCCCGGACTTCGACCGCACCTGCGCGCCGGGCCGGCCGCAGATTTTACCGCAAAGAGTTGCGCCTGCTTTGCCTCCCCGCAGCCTGGAAATCCCGCTAGGATTGAGCACCCGCGTAGCGCGGGCGCTAAATTATAAAGGGAGGAAAATCATGTTAACACGTCGAGGTTTCGCCAGTTTGGCGTCGTGTGCAATTTGTGGAATTACCGATTTCATCGCAACGGAGGCTTTCGCGCAGGGCGCACAGCCACCTGCCGCCGGCGGGGTGACCCGGAAAATCCTGTCGCAGATTGACGGCCCCGCGCCGGGGTACACAACGATCATCATGGACGTCACGATCGAGCCGGGCGTTTCGATCCCGCGTCACACGCATCCCGGAATCGAGTCGAGCTACTGCATGGAGGGCGGAGGCGGCGAACTCCCGGTCGAGGGACAGCCGATGCGCATCATCAAGGCGGGCGAAGCATTCCAGATCCCGCCGGAGACGCCGCATGCTGGTGGCAAGGCAGCGGACACCAAGACGAGACTCCTGATCAATTACATCGTCGAGAAGGACAAGCCGATATCGAAGCCTGCCTGAACGGGCAGGCTGCATGGGTGTCGATTGACTCCGGACGAGCTTGCGCCCGGCCGGAGGCTCGCAACATCGGTTCAAAGCAAGGGGCCTCATCCGTTCTGGCAAGAGTGGATTGGGCCGCTTGGTTTTGACCTCGCACGGTGGTCCCGAAAGATCGCGCTCATTCCGAGACATTGGGCCGCGCCTCGGCGCAGAGCCGGGCTTCGACGCGAGCCGCGCTGCCTTGAACCGCGTCTTGGCTTCCGATGTCCGGCTTGGCCCCAGCTCGCGGGGAAATGGGGGGCATTGAGCTGGGGCCATTGGGGTCACCCTTGGGGAAGGGCACCGGGAAAACTTGGCAAATGCGCGAATGTTCCAGGCCTAATTTTGCGGTCTCCCGTTCCGCAGCCGGAACAAAATCCGTGTGTGCACTTTGTAACACATGGCAGGACAAGACGCGGCTACGGAACTCCCGATCATCCTGGTCGTCGAAGACGAGGAAGCGATCCAGATCATCGTCGAGGAAGCCCTCGCCGAGGGCGGTTTCGAGATCGAAATCGTGAAGACGGGTGAGGAAGCGATTACGCTGCTGAAGAGCGGCCTCAGGCCCTATCGGGCTGTCGTGACCGACGTCAACTTGCTGGGACGTCTTGACGGCTGGGAGATCGCACGAGCTGCCCGTGAGATCGACCCGCATTTTCCCGTGGTTTACATGACCGGCGCGGCCGCCGATAAGTGGCCCGTACTCGGTGTACCAAACAGCATTCTGCTCCAGAAACCATTTGCGCCCGCGCAAGTCGTTGCGGCTGTTTCTCAGCTCTTGAACGTGGGTTCGCAGCAGACGGGGCCCGCCTAAGGGTCGCAAATCGTGCCTGCTTCGGTCCTCCTCGTCGAAGATGAAGCCCTCATCAGAATGATGCTGGTCGACATGATCGAAGAGGCGGGGCACTCGGTCGTTGCGGAGGCTGGCGACGTCAGCCGGGGTGCCGCGCTTGCAAGCAGCGCTGAGTTCGATCTCGCAATACTCGACATAAATCTTGGCGGTGACGTGATCACGCCGATCGCCTCAACCGTTGCCGGTCGCGGCAAGCCGTTCTTCTTCGTGAGCGGCTATGGATCGTCGGGAGTCCCTGATGCCTTCAAAGGAACCCCCGTGGTGATAAAGCCGTGTCTGCTGGTTGAGCTCAAGGCCGCGATCGATTCGGCGTTGTCGTAATCTTCGCTGATCCGTTCCCAAGACGTTGCTTGGCAAATCGCCCCCGCTATCGAAGCGCGGCCGTGGCCACCCGCAAACAGGGCAGGCAGCGATAGGCATGAACGGCGGGAAGGCTTGCGATGGCAGGAAGAGATGCCAGGAAATCCATCGGCTTCCTGCATGTCTCACAAATCAGGATCGGCCGAATGTTGTTCGCCTCGTCGCGAGGCATCGGCGCCCCGTTGGCCGGCAGGCATGCAGATCTCGCGCGCACGTCGGATCATCCGGGAAATTGCGGAAGGGAATCATTTGAAAACTACGCGGTGATTTTCGCCCAGAAAAGCTAACAATGCCTAAGCAATCCTCCCGTCTCGAACCTGCCAGCCCCGAAACATGCTCCTGGGACGCTCCGTTCAATCCGTCATGGGCTGGGTTTGGGGGAAGGCGTCGGCGACGGGCTGGCCTGCGGTGTCACCACGGAGCCGTCACCATGAGGCACGCACGTTCCCACGTTGCTGAGGAGACGCTTGGCTTGCGCATCACGCGCTTTCGAATAGTCGTGACGCCGCTCGATATTCATCGCCGCCCATTTGTCCCAGGCCTCGAACGCGTCGGCGTAGTGCTTGCGCATCTGTTCTTCGGCCGAAAGGCAATCGGCGAATTTATCGAACACAAGATCGGTGTTGACCGGCGTCATTCCGCCGACAAGGACCACCAGCATCCATTTCATGGTTGCTCCACATTTGTTGCCTGACCGGAACGGGCAAATCCCCGTCCGGGTTCCGTCTCGCGCGAGGCGCAACGGTCAGGCCGGCTCTCCGGTCGAAATGCGATCGAGGCGCAGACGGTGGCGCTGGTCCGTCAGCAGCCTTGCGCCACCGAGCACGGCGGCCAGCGTACCCAAGCCCGTTCCGCCCGCGATCAGGAACATGATCAAGAGCTGATATTTTGCCGCATCGACCGGCGCGACACCGGCGAGAATCTGACCGGTCATCATGCCCGGCAAGGAGACAAGGCCGATCGCCGCCATGCTGTTCATGATCGGCGTGAATCCGCTTCGGAGCGCATCCCTGACGACCGGCAACACGGCTTGATACCGCGTGCCGCCGAGCGCGAGGCAAGCTTCGATGGCACTTCGTTCACGCACGAGGCCGGTGATCAGGACGTCCAGCCCGAGGCTGATCCCCGTCATGGTGTTGCCCAGGATCATGCCGAGCAGCGGCAGCGCGTAGCGGGGGTGATACCAGGGATCCGGGCGCAGCTGCGTGAGCAGCGCGAACATCGTCACGGTGCCGGCGGCGAGCAGCGTGCATGACGCGCCGAGGCCGTAGCTCCAGATGCCGGGAAGACGCCGCTTCTGCCGCGCGACGATCTCGCGCGAGGCGAACAGGACCATGACGAAGGCCGCAAGCGCGGTCCAGAGCGGCGAGACGGCGGCAAACAGGAAGGTCAGCACGTATCCGACCAGCACGAGCTGGATTACCATCCTGAGCGTGGCGACGGCCAGCTGCCTCTCGAGCTTGAGGTGGAGAGCAAGCGAGAGAACCCCGTCCATGACGACGAGGAGCGCGGGCAGGATCAGATCGCCGTAAGCAAGGGGGATGTAGGTCACATCAGCTTCTCCTCGATCCTGCCGCCGGTGTTCATCAGGAAGACCCGCGACCCGACCCTCCGCGCCTGGGCATCGTCATGCGTACTCCAGATCACGCTCGTTCCCGCAGAGACCCGCTCGGCGATCAAGGCTTCCACCGCCCCAGCCGATGCCGCATCGAGTGCCGAGGTCGGCTCGTCGAGCAGGAGCACGCGCGATTGCAGCACGAGCGCGCGCACGAGCGCCAATCGTTGTTTCTCGCCCGTCGACAATCTTTGAATCGGCCAGGAGGCGCAGTCGTGCGGCAGCCGCAAGCGTTCGACCAGCGGCAGCGCATCCTCCCAGGCCGTGAAGTGCTCCTGCACCGTGTCGGACCACCAGCCGGGCTCGGCGGCAACATACGTCACCTGCTTGCGCCAGACGGGAGCCGGCATGGTTTCCCTCAGCCTCCCGTGCAGCATGACCGCGCCTTCGTTGGGATCGAGATCCGCGATGGAGCGGAGCAGCAGGGTCTTGCCGACGCCGGACGGTCCTTGCAGGGCGACGCATTCGCCGCCCTGCAACTCGAACGACACGCAGAGGTGCAGGCGCTTGAGTGCGCGGACCGTCAACATGCGTCAAGTCTTGAGCCGCAACCGATCGGCGACGCGCCTTGCGATCTCCGCCGGCGCCTCCTTCGGATAGGGATGCACCGAGCTGACATTGATCTCGCCGAGCACGTAGCTGTCGCTGCCGTCGGGCTGAACGGGGCCGAGCATGAAGTCCGCGTCCCAGATCGCGGGCAGGTCACCGCGCGCGATGTCGAGCAGCGAGGTCAGCTGCGGCGTCCACTCGTCCTCCATCATCAGGCGCAGCCGCTGGAAGCGTGGGTCCGCGTTCGACGTGTAGAGCCGCGGTCCGGCTTCGGAACGCGCGGCCGGCGATTCGACCAGGGCCTTGACCTTGTGATGGCCGAAACCGGCGCAGCGATCGCCTGCCATGTAGCAGCGCACCACGCCCTCGTGGAGGCGCGGCTGGAATGCCTGATCGATCACGCTGCCGCTCTCGAAATACTCCGCGCAGCGCCGCATGAAATCGTCCAGCGTCAGCTCCTCGGAGGCCTCCTTCGTCGCGTCCAGCACTTTCACCATGGGCGAGGTCTTGAGCTGTTCGACCTTCCATACGCCTTGACCGCCGTTGCCGCGGCTGCGCTTGATGACGCGCGGGCCGGCAGCAAGCCGCGCCGGCAGCCCGGCACGCATCGCCTCGACCGTCCGATACAGCGCCGTGTCCGATCCCCAGCCCATCGCGCGGGTCCGATAGAGGACTTCCTTCGTGCCCATCTTGAGGATGACATCGGGATGCGCGCTCACCCAGACGCCCTGCGCGGCGACGTCGCGCAGCAGGGCGTCGAGGCCGGCACGGTTTCGACCGTCCTGGATCGGGTTGACCCAGACCAGCACGCCATCCACTCCGAGCAGTTGCTCGCGGACGGCGTCCGCGAAGCTCTCGTCGTAAATCGCTGGCTGAGCTTCGACGCCGATGGCATCAAGCGCCGCGAACACGTCGGCGAAGCGACCAGTTTTCGAGGTGGCCTCTCGACGGGCGACGGCATCGCCTCGCGAGAGGATGGCAACGCTTGGTCGGGATGAGGATCGTCGTTCGGTGTTCATGCGCAAGCTCCACGTGTTGCGTGCTGCGCAGAGCTTGGACCGAAGTCTCGCCGGGAGTCTGCTTGATCCCGCCCAGACAGTCTATGTGAGATCGCCCGGTCCGATCAAGGGGCCATTCTTTTCAGGCCGGCTATCGCAAATTGCCGTGGTCACGCTTACCTTGCGCCCATGAAAAAGATCGGATTCCTGTCGTTCGGACACTGGACACCCTCGCCGCAATCGCAGACCCGCTCGGCGGCGGATACGCTGCTGCAGTCGATCGAGCTTGCGGTCGCGGCCGAGCAGCTTGGCGCGGACGGCGCCTATTTCCGCGTGCATCATTTCGCGCGGCAGCTGGCCTCGCCCTTCCCGCTGCTCGCGGCGGTCGGTGCCAGGACCAGCAAGCTCGAGATCGGCACGGCCGTGATCGACATGCGCTACGAGAACCCGCTCTACATGGTGGAGGATGCCGGCAGCGCCGATCTCATCGCCGGCGGGCGGCTGCAGCTCGGCATCAGCCGCGGCTCGCCGGAGCAGGTGATCGACGGCTGGCGCTATTTCGGCTATCGCCCGGCCGAGGGCCAGAGCGATGCCGACATGGGGCGGCGCCACGCGGAAGTGTTTCTCGATCTGCTCCGCGGCGAGGGTTTTGCCGAGCCCAATCCGCAGCCGATGTTTCCCAATCCGCCGGGCCTGTTGCGGCTCGAGCCGCATGCGCAAGGCCTGCGCGAACGGATCTGGTGGGGCGCCGGCTCGAACGCGACGGCGGTGTGGGCCGCACAACTCGGCATGAATTTGCAGAGCTCGACGCTGAAGAACGACGAGACCGGCGAAGCCTTTCACGTGCAGCAGGCCGCGCAAATCCGAAAGTTTCGCGCGGCGTGGAAGGAGGCCGGCCACAGCCGCGAGCCCCGCGTCTCCGTCAGCCGCAGCATCTTCGCGCTGATGGACGATCGCGACCGCGCCTATTTCGGCGGCGAGCGCGGCGGCGAAGACCAGATCGGCTTCATCGACCCGCACACCCGCGCGATCTTCGGCCGTTCCTATGCAGCGGAGCCTGACGTGCTGATCGAGCAGCTCAGGCAGGACGAGGCGATCGCCGAGGCCGATACGCTGCTGCTGACGATCCCGAACCAGCTCGGCGTCGATTATTGCGCGCACGCGATCGAGGCGATCCTGACGCATGTCGCGCCGGCGCTGGGGTGGCGGTGAGCCTGCTGATCATTCTCTAGCGCGTCGGCAGTCGCTCCACGAGCTTTGCCAACACGGCGGCCGGAAGGTTAACCGCCGACAGCCGCCAGCCATCGCCGGCAAAATGCATGCTGATGCTGCCGGCCTCGCGACTGGCACCCAGCCGCAACGAGAACTCGACGGGCTTGATGAGAGTGAAGCGCCGGATGATCCCAGGTATGTTCGAGACGTCGATCTCAGCGAGCGGCGGAATGCTGCCGAACTCGACGTTGCCTCGCACCGTCCCGGTCTGAAGCAGAACGGCGATGTTGTCCCGGGTCAACAGCTTGCTTGCGAGGTCATCCGCGACGCTGGCGCCGAACGTGTTGATGGCGAGGCGCTCGAACGGCTTGACGGGGCGCTCGCGTCCGAGGCGACGCAGATAGGCATCGATGAGCTGATCGACCAAGGCGTGACGCACGCGCGGAAGGTCGGTCCGGGCGAGCACCTGATCGGCATCGCCGCTGCGCGCAGCCGCGACCAGCCCGGCAAGAGACACGAATGCCGTACCTGCATAGACGAGCAGACACAGCGCCACGACGGCGAGCGCGGCGGCGAGCCACTTCATGCCGGTTCAACAGGTAGCCGAAGGCTGCGTTCCAACATCGTTGCAGACGCGAATGCGCTTGCGGAACCGAAAAGAGGAAAAACAGGCAATTGTTCCTGTTCCCAGGGGAACACCCGGCTGGATCACCGAGTTCATCGCAGCGCCGCATCCAGCGGCGAGGGAGAACGCGATGAAGAAGTTCATGCTGATTTCAGCCGCCGCGCTGCTCGTGTCGACGGGCGCGATGGCGCAGACCACTGTGACGACGACCACGACCGGCGCGGCGCACGGCGCTACCGTGCAGATCGAGCCGGAGTATCGCACCAGGATCCATTCCTACGTCACCGAGCACAAGATCCGCCCGGTCGAGACGCACGAAAAGATCGTGGTCGGCTCGCCGGTCCCGCGCGACGTCGAGCTCGCGACCGTCCCGAGCGATTGGGGTCCCTCGCTCACCAAGTATCGCTACGTCTATTCCGGCAGCCACGTGATGCTGGTCGATCCGGAATCGCGCATGGTCGTCCAGGAAGTCGACTAACCCCGCTCGCGGCGGGCCGTGGGGCGGCCCGCCGCGGATGCGCTTGGTTCATTGCAGGGCGCCGATGCCCGTCACTCAATAATTCTGCTCGCACGCGCACTGATCGTCGCGCTGCTTTTGTAGTCCAGAAATCTGCCGCCGACCGCCGCACCTTCGACAGCCGACGAGATCGAGCGAACCATCATTCGCGTTCGCTCCGCACACACGCCCTGCCCAAGATCGTGACTCTGCGCTGCGCGAAGAGCCGCGCACGCATGAACCGCAGATGAATAGACGCTCTCGATGTTTGCCCACACACCGCGAAACTGCAGACGCAGCGGATCAGCTGCGAACAGCGCGCATGCAAAGGAACGTTTGCGCGATTGCCAATTTATCCCGAGCCTGATTTGGCGATTTTTGGAAACTGGAGGAGACGACAATGAGGATAGTGAAGCTTTCCGCAGTTGCGGCCGCTCTGCTGGCCAGCACGGCGTTTGCCGTTGCGCAATCGAGCTCGACGGTCGGCACCGGCGGCTCGTCCGCCGGCGGCGGCACCAGCAATTCGACCATCGGCACCGGCGGCTCGTCGGCCGGTGGCAGCGGCTCGGGTTCGGCGTCGACGCTCGGCACCGGCGGCTCGTCGGCGGGCGGCGGCACCAGCAGCTCGAGTGTCGGGACCGGCGGCTCCGCGGCCGGCAGCGGTTCGGGCAGCGGCTCGGCTTCCACGCTCGGCACCGGCGGTTCGTCGGCGGGCGGCGGCAAGAGCTCGTCCAGCGTCGGCACCGGTGGCTCGGCAGCGGGCAGCGGCTCGGGCAGCGGCTCGGCTTCCACGCTCGGCACCGGCGGTTCGTCGGCGGGCAGCGGCAAGAGCTCGTCCAGCGTCGGCACCGGCGGCTCGGCAGCGGGCGGCTCGACCGTCGGTCAGTCCGGCTCGTCGAAATCCCGCGACATGGACGACGCCGGCAAGTCCGGCAGCCATGCCAGCGAGATGGGCATGGAAAAGGGCAAGGGCCACCACAAGGACGAGATGAAGAAAGACAAGGATTGACGCCTTGATCCACGGAGCGGCAGCGATGCCGCTCCTTCGTCCGTGTTGGAGGAGAACTGCCATGAACAAATCGATCATTGCGATTGCAGCATTGGCTTTGATGGGGAGTACCGCTCTGGCCGAAACCACCGAAAAGACCGGCAAGACGGCCTCCGGCGACACCTGCAAGGTCACGGTCGAAAAACATCCCGACGGCAGCATCACTGCGCTCGGCTCGTCCAGCTCAGGCACGACCGGATCGACGGCATCAAGCGGTTCGCTGTCGAGCTCGAGCTCGGCCGGCGGATCGTCGGTGCATGTGCAGGCCGGTGGCGGCAACGTTTCAAGCTCGTCATCGACGGCAGGTGGCCCCGGCTCGACCAGCGCCAGCACCATCACCGTCAACGGCTGCACGATCTCGACCTCGTCACCCTGAACAAAGGATTGCAACATGAGAACACTCATCACGACCTCGGCGGTCGCACTTCTGCTTGCCGCCACCTCACCTGTGCTGGCGCAGACCAGCATCACCGGGGGATCAGGCGGCTCGGCCGCCGTAGGCGGCACCTCCGCCTCCACCGTCGGCACCGGCGGCACGTCCACCTCGGCAAGCGGCCGCACGGGCTCCTCGATCGCGGCTGGTGGAAGCGCCGCCGCCGTCAATGGCAAGACCCAGACCGGCGTCAGCATGAACAAGGGCAACGGACCGGTGCTGAATTCCAACGCCCGCGCGCAAGCGCATGAGGGCGGCACGTTCAGCCGTTCGCACACGCGCACAAAGGTGAAGGCCGGCGAAGAAGTGGGCTCGACCACCAAGACGATGTCGCACGTGCCGGGCTCGAAGCCGACCATGTCGACCACCTCGACGACGGCACGCTGAGCGCCGAGAACGCTTCGATCCTCACGACCTGCTGCCCGATCCGATCGGGCAGCTCTTTTGCTGGCGCGCCGGTTCAGCCGCCGCTCAGGCTCTGGCTGATGCGCGTGACGATCGCGTCCCATCGCCGCTTCTCGGCCGCGGGATAATTGATCAGCACGCAGTGGACGTAGCGGCTGGTGAAGTTGCAGCGGTCGTACCAGATCTTATCGTGCCTGATGCTGGACACGACGAAGAAGTTTTGCGCAATCCGCTTGTAGACGATGCCCGCAGGCGGCTGCTTGGCGGCCAGGAACGCGGCCGGCGAAATCCCCTGCTCGCGAGCAACGGCCTGCACCGTGAGATCGGCAGCGCCGTCGGGCGTGCGGAATTTCCGGCCGTAGCCGTCCGGCTCGCCGGCCTGTTCCGTGAAGATCGAAATCGGAATGTCGACCGATGTCCCGGATTGAGGAATGCGGTAGGCGGTCCAGGACTCGGCCCGGGCAAGAACCGGCGAGGCGACCAGGAGTGCAAGTGTGACGGCGGCTATCGTCTTCATGTCGACCTCATCAATTGCGCGGCGCCAGTTGCAGCTCCAGCAAGGCGATCCTCTGCAAATTCGCTACATCGCGCTCGCCGGCACTCGCGGTGCGCAGGATGGATTCGGCGAGCGCGGTGACATGCGAGGAATGCACCGGCTCCGGCAAGGTCGCGACCGCAGCGTCAAGGGCGCTGGTCATCAGCTCGATCACCTCGGGGGAAAATGCGGCGTTGGAAAAGTTCTTCATCTCATGGCCGGCCGCTGCTGCGCGCCGCAGGTCCAACGCCGGGAAAAAATGGAAGTTCCTGTACGGCGTCATGCATCCTGTTGACAGGACTGCTCCTGATGCAATTCTCCGTCGAAGCCGATCACTGCCGGACCCCTGAATTGCATGTCGACCCTGGAAGCTGCACTGCGTGGAGGAGCTGTCGTCATCCTTCTTCTCCGCGCGGCCGTCGCCGCTCGCAATGCGCGGCGCGACCCCGTGAGCCGTTATGCCGCGCTGCTGAACGCGAGTATCGCAGCCTTTATCGTCGAGTCCGCACCGGGCTTCGGTGCGCTTGATCTGCGCCTGCGCATTCCGGTTGCAATGGTCAGCGCGGGATTGCCGGCCGCGTTCTGGATCGCCATGGGCGCGATGTTCACCGACGGGTTTCGGCCGCGCTGGTCCCATGCGCTCGGCTGGCTGGCGCTGGTGGCGCTCGCCGTGATGGACCAGTTCAAGCACCCGATGTCCGTCGACGTGGCACGCACCGGCCTGTCGGTGATCTTCCTGCTGTTCGGCGCCTGGCATGCATGGTCGGGGCGCGGAATCGACCTGGTTGAAGGGCGGCGGAGGCTTCGCGTCTGGTACGCTGCCGTCACGGTGCTTTATGCGCTGGTCTCGATCGCGGCGGACTGGCTCTGGCCCGGCGGCCTTTCGGCGAGTTCGGTCAGCCTCGCCAATGCAGCCGCCCTGACGGCGCTGATCTTTCTGTTCGCCGTACAGGGCTCGATCATGACGGCGGAGACGCAGCTGGCGCCCGCCGCCGTACAATCCAGGCCGTCGGCGCCTGCATTCGATTCCCAGGCCGCGCCGGCTGCCGGACCCGATTCGGCGCAACTGTTGGCGCTTCAGCACCTGCTCGAGCACGACAAGGTCTTTCGCGAGCCGGACTTGAGCATCGCGTCCCTGTCGCAAAAGCTCGACATTCCCGAGTACCGGCTGCGACACCTGATCAACCGTCAGCTCGGGCATCGCAATTTCAGCGCCTTCGTCAACGGCTACCGGCTGGCCGACGCCGAGGCCGCGCTGAGCGATCCCGCGCAGGCCGGCGTCCCGATCCTGACCATCGCCCTCGATGCGGGCTTCGGCTCGATCGGCCCGTTCAATCGCGCCTTCAAGGCCCAGACCGGACTGACGCCGTCCGAGTACCGGCGGGCGCGGCTTGCCGGCGCGGCAGGAGCCGCCGGGCCGAGTTTGGCCGAGACCTGACCGATTTCTGAATCCGGGCGGCCGTTTGCGGGAATCGGCCAATCCGCCCGCAGGAATCGGCGCGCCGCGACATCTTCGGCATGCCAGCTTTGCTCCGGGCAGGCCACGCGCCTGCAAATGCGGAGATTACCATGACGCTGTTGTTCCAGGTGCTCAAGTTCGCCCTTCCCGCCCTGATCGTGATCGCGACGCTGGAAGGGCTGGTTCTGGCGCTGGTGATGCGACGCGCCTACGACTGGCGCGCCTATCTGGCTTCGCTGGCCGACGCGCTCGGCCGGGAGTATGTCGTCTACGCGATCGTGCCGCTCAGCCTGGCGCAGCCGCTGGTCGAACTGGCCTGGAAGCATCGGCTGTTCACCCTGCCGCTGAATGGTCCCCTGGCCGTGGCCGTGCTCGTGATTGCCCAGGATTTCAGCTACTACTGGTTCCATCGCTGCAGCCACCGCGTGCGCTGGTTCTGGGCGACACATGCGATCCATCATTCCTCGAACGACTTCAATCTCGCCGCCGCCTATCGCTTCGGCTGGACCGGGCGGCTGACCGGCGCTGCGATCTTCTTCGTGCCGATGATCTGGCTGGGCTTCGCCCCGGGCCCGGTGTTCACCGCCGCCTCCGTCAATTTGCTCTACCAGTTCTGGCTGCACGCGGAGTGGATTCCGAAGCTGGGCTGGCTGGAATATGTGCTCAACACGCCCTCGCATCATCGCGTGCACCACGCCTGCAACGCAGAATATCTCGACCGCAATTACGGCGGCATCTTCATCCTGTTCGACCGCATGTTCGGCACCTTCGTTGCGGAGCGCGACGATCTGCCGTGCCGCTACGGGCTCGTCACGCCGCTGCGCTCCAACAATCCGATTGTCATTGCGTCTCACGAATGGGCGGCGCTGCTGCGCGATCTCTGGCGTTCGCAGTCCTGGCGTGACCGGCTCGCCTGCCTGATCGGTCCGCCCCGCGGCGAGGCATCGCCCCTCGCGGCACCGGTGGCGCACGATGGGAGCCGATGACGCAGCGGGCGATCTGGACCGGCCGCACGCGGCCTATCCGGTCTTCGTCCCGGTCACGACGGCCAGCGCCTCGACGAGGCGGTCGAGATCGGCTTCGTCGGTGAACAGCGCCGGCGTCACGCGGATGCACTGGCCCTTGGCGACGCCGGCGCGGCGCACCGTCATGATCTTGTGGTTGTCCCGCAGCTTCGCCACGATCGCCTCGTTGTCGGCCTTGCCGGTCCTGCCGGCGAGACGAAACGACGTGATCGCACTGTAGGAGCCCACCTCATCCGGGGTCAGGATCTCGATATCCCTGAAGCCGCGGGCGCGGCTCACCCAATAGTCGCGCAAATAGCGCAGGCGGGCCTGCTTGGCCGCGGCGCCGATCTGCTGATGCAGCGCGACAGCCGCCGGCACCGACAGCACCGTGGCGAAATTGACGGTGCCGGTGTGAACGCGCGAGCGGATGTCGGTCTCTGCAAAGTCCTCGTCGCCCATGGCGCGGTCGATGGCGGCGAGGCGGTCCTTCCGGATGTAGAGGAAGCCCACACCGAGCGGCGCGCCGATCCATTTGTGCAGATTGAACCCGACGAAATCGGATTCGAGATCGTTGACGTGGAAATCGATCTGGCCCCAGGAATGCGCGGCATCGACGATGGTATCGATACCTCTCGCCTTTGCCATACGGGCGATCTCGGCGACGGGCATGACGAAGCCGGTGCGATGGCTGACATGGGTCAGCAGGAGCAGCCGCGCTTTCGGGTTCGCCTCGATGGCGCGGGCATAGGCGTCGAGGACCGCTTGACGCGTGGCCGGCTCCGGAATGTCGAATTTGACGACGTCGACGCCACGGCGCGCCTTCAGCGAATTCATCGCATATTGCATCGAATCATAGTCGAGGTCGGCGTAGAGCACGGCATCGCCGGGCTTGAGCCTGTTGTAGCCGCCGATCAGGAGCTGCAGCGCTTCGGTCGCCCCTCGCGTCAGCGCGATCTCCTCAGGCGCGGCACCGACCGCCTCCGCGACCTTGGCGCGCACCGCCTCGAAATCCGCGCCGACGCGCTGCCGCGCGTAATAGGTGTTTTGAAAGTTGATCATGTCGGACTGGCGGATGAACTCGCGCCTCACCGGTTCGGCCATGATGCCCCAATAGCCGTTCTCGAAATTGACGATATCAGGCGTCACGGCATAGAGCCGCTTGACGTCAGCCCAATAAGCCTTGTCCATGGCGATGTCGGCCGCCGATCCGGCCGGCGCCGGCGACAGGGCTTCGGCCGCCATCGCGGGCGACGCCAGCGGGGCCATCGCCGCGGCCGCGAGGCCTTTCAGGATCGACCGGCGGTTGGACGAAATCGTGTCAGTGAGAGTCATGTCAGCCTCTATGCATGCGCAGCGAAAGGAGCCGCAATCAATAGAGCGCGAATGACGGGGCAGTGACAATTCGATGATGCGCGGGCCCCAGCCATTCGCCCTATGGCCCGTAACGCGGTTGAAGTGACAACGCTTGCGGCATACTATGCCATAGGGGTTGGGACAGCGAGGCCACGATGCCGACGAGAAACGTTGTGCTGACGAAACGTCAACAGGAACTCATTGAAGCGCTCGTCGAGTCCGGCCGCTACCAGAACGCCAGCGAGGTGCTGCGGGAAGGACTGCGACTGGTGGAGCAACGCGAGGCCGAGGATGCCGGCAAGCTCAAGGCGTTGCGTGCCGCGGCTCGACTCGGCATCGGGTCATTGGAGCGAGGCGAATTCAAGGAATTCAGGACGATCGAGGACCTGCAATCCTATCTGACTGATCTCTCGGAGAAGGTCATCTCCGGAACAGTCGAATAAAATCGTGGCTCCGCACCCATGGCGCATCCGCCTTGGCGCCGCCGCCGAAGTCGATTTTGCCAACATTCTGAAATGGACCACCGAGAATTTCGGGCCGCGGCAAGCGCCGCATCTATCGAGATACGCTCGTTCAAGCGATTGGCGCACTCGCCGAGGGCCCGGAGGTCGCAGGGTCCAAATCCCGTGACGAGATCGCGCCGGGCCTTCGCACGCTCCACATTGCACGGCGCGGTCGACGCGGAAGCCACTTCCTCATGTACCGTGTCGGGCCCGAGAGCATGATCGAGGTCGTGCGCATCCTCCATGACAGAATGGATCTTCAGCGCCACATCCCGACCGACGACGGCAGCGCGTGACCTGCCGACGGCGATGGTGCGCCCTCACCCCGCCTTCACGCTCGCATCGATCAATAGCTTCGCGGCTGCGAGGGCCGACTGTGCGGGGCCGCCTTCGGACTGCTGGCCGGTGACGTAGATGCCTTCGATCAGCAGCAGCAGCGCATCGCCGAGCACATCAGGCTGACGCGCGCCCATCTGCGCGGCAAGCTCGCGCAGGCGCTTGCGGAAGACTTTCTTGTGGGCTTCGGCGACCTGGCGGGCGGGATTGTCCCGCGCCGGATATTCCACGGCGGCGTTGCTGAGGCCGCAGCCGCGATAACCCTTGGCGACAGCGCGTGGGGCGAGCTGGCCGATATAGGCGAGCACATGGTCGCGTGCGTTGCTGTAGGACTTGCCGCCGGGCCGCTCGAAATTCTCCCAGAAGTTCAGGTCGTAATCGCGCAAATAGGCGGCGGCGAGATCGTCCTTGGAGGCGAAGGCGCGATACAGGCTGGGTTTCGTCACCCCGGCCCGATCCACCACCTCGTCGACGCCGACGGCGCGGATGCCCTCGCGATAGAACAGCTCGCTGGCGGAGGCTCTGATCCGGTCGGCGGCCCGGAGCGGGGCGCTTTCAGCTTTCTCGGCTGTTTTCGGCATTCGGCTTCGTCTGGTCTCAGGCATGGCTTGGCTTCGGGCTTGACAATGTTACTGACCGGTACGTATTAGTACCGCACCCCAATACGTACCGGTAAGTAACATGCCCGAACCCTCCTTTCAACACGCCTCCGCTCAATCCTCCGCCGTCGCCCGCCGGCCGTTCGGCCCAAACTACGCCTTCGTGGTCGTTGCCGTGATTTTCCTGGCGCTGCTCGCCTCCGCGGGCCTGCGCGCCACGCCGGGCGTGCTGATGCTGCCGCTGCAGAAGGCCTTTGGCTGGGATGTCAGCGTGATCTCGTCGTCGGCCGCCATCGGCATCTTTCTCTACGGCCTCGCCGGTCCGTTCGCCGCGGCGGTGATGCAGCGCTTCGGCATCCGCCGCACCGTGCTCGGCGCCTTGACGCTGATGTCGATCTCGACGGCTGCGAGCTATTTCATGACGGCGCCGTGGCAATTGTTCCTGACCTGGGGACTGCTCTCCGGCATCGGCTCGGGCGCGGTCGCCAACGTGCTCGGCGCCACCATCGTCAATCGCTGGTTCACCACCAATCGCGGCCTCGTCATGGGGCTTTTGACGGCCAGCACCGCCACCGGCACGCTGATCTTCATGCCGGGCCTTGCATCGTTGGTCGAATGGGGCGGCTGGAAGCCCGTGGTGCTGACGGTCGCCGCATGCTGCGCGGCGCTGATTCCGCTGGTGTATGTCCTGGTGCCGGAGCGCCCCTCAGCGATCGGCCTGCGCTCCTATGGCAGCCCGCATGACGATCACCCGGCCGCGCCCGCGTTAGGAAATCCGTTCGTCGCCGCGATCAGCAACTTGTTGCGCGCGACCAGGACGCCGACCTTCTGGTTCCTGTTCGCGACCTTCTTCATCTGCGGCTTCACCACCAACGGCCTCGTCGGCACCCATCTGATCGCGTTCTGCGGCGACCACGGCATCTTCGAGGTGCAGGCCGCGAGTCTGCTCGCGCTGATGGGATTCTTCGACCTGTTCGGCACCACACTCTCGGGCTGGCTCACCGACCGCTTCGATCCGCGCAAGCTCTTGTTCTTCTATTACGGCCTGCGCGGACTGTCGCTGATCTACCTGCCCTATTCGGATTTCTCCTTCGTCAGCCTGTCGGTGTTCGCCGTGTTCTACGGCCTCGACTGGATCGCGACCGTGCCGCCGACCGTGCGCATCGCCAACGAGGCGTTCGGCGACAAGAACGCGCCGCTGATCTTCGGCTGGGTGGTCGCCGGCCATCAGCTGGGCGCGGCTTGCGCGGCGTTCTTCGCCGGCTTCATGCGTTCGTCGCAGGGCGATTATCTGCAGGCCTTCATGATCGCCGGCGCGACCGGCATCGTGGCGGCAGTGCTGTCGCTGATGATCGGCCGTCGTCCGGTGCAGCCTGCGCTGGCTGCGGCGTAGATAACGACTCGCCGGCAAGGCACGCACCTCCGACCTTGCCGGCGCGGCTGCCTGTGCCGTTATTCGAAGGTTGATTCCGTTAAGAAATTTGGAATATCGTCGTAACGATGCGAGGCCGTTCGAAGGCCCGCACGGGAGCTTAAGAGTTCGCGTTGCGTCCAGCTCCATCCCAATCAACTCGAACGATCCATGACGGCCCTGGCGGATGAGCGATTCCCTTCTTGCAACGGTCGGCGACCATTTTTTCCTTGGCCTGCGGCCGACCAGCGTTCTTGACGATCGCGACCGCGCGCTGCTGCGGGATCTCAAGCCGGCCGGCGTCATCCTCTATAAGAGCAATTTCCGCCACGACCTGCCCTATCGGGACTGGCTGTCTGTTCACCGCGACCTGATCGCCGCGATCCGCGATGCTTCCCAGCGCGACAAGCAGTTCATCGCCATCGACCACGAAGGCGGCCGCGTGTGTCGCACGCCGCCGCCGATCACGCGGTTTTCCTATGCGGCGCGCTGGGCTTCGACCGCCGAGCAGGTCGGCGACGCCATGGGCGTCGAGCTCGCTTCGCTCGGCTGCAACCTGAACTTCGCGCCTGATCTCGACATTCACTCCAATCCCGCCAACCCCGTGATCGGCGAGCGCGCCTTCGGCCGCACGGCCGACGAGGTCATCAAATCGATGCTGCCGTTCACGAAGGCGATGGAACGCCGCGGCGTGCGCGCCTGCGGCAAGCATTTCCCGGGGCACGGCGACACGCAGGTGGATTCGCACCATGAACTCCCGGTGCTCGATCTCGATCTCGACCAGATCAAGGCGCGCGAGCTGAAGCCTTTCGCAGCGGCCATCGAGGGCGGCATCGAGATGATGATGACGTCGCACATCTTGTACCGCAAGCTCGATCCCAACGATCCCGTCACGCTGTCGCGCGCGATCACGCAAGGACTGTTGCGCGAGGCGATGAATTTCCGCGGCGTGATCGTGTCCGACGACGTCGGCATGCGTGCGATGGCCGGCCGACTGGATGCGCCTGACGCCGGTGCGCGCTTCATGGCGGCGGGCAACGACATGCTGATGATCTGCTCGCATCTGACCGACACCGAACGCGCCCGCTTCCTGGCGCAATCGATCCTCGACGGCGTCGATTCAGGCAAGCTCGATCCGGCGGTGCTGAAGGCCTCAGCTAAGCGCGTTCAAGCGATGCTGGATGGCACCCCCCAAAACGAGGTTTCGGAGCTGCCGGCCGAGGTGCTCGCACGCCATCGCGGCGCCGGCACCCAGTTCGACGCGGCCACTGTCGAAGTCGTCTAGCGGGTTATTCCCGCCGGCCGCCGGCAAACCATCAGCCAAGCCGCCCTTCACGCGCGCGAGCGCCGTTGATCTCGATATGCTACGCGTGCTAGTGTTACGAATGGTAGCGGGTATGCACCCGCCGGGATCAACGTCCGGTTGCCTCTTCATGCCGCGTGGGTTTCAATCCCGGGACGACTGTCTCTGAAATGGTGCCCGGCCGAGGTGATGGGTTTGAACGTGAAACGCGCAGCAAAACTCTTCATCGGCGCGCTGGTCGTGGTGCCGGCATGCTATGGGGCCTATCATTACGGTCGGGACCTCAAGCTGCCGTTCGCGCTGCCCTTCATGCGGACGGCGGAGGCCGAGCAAAGCCCTGCCGCACCTCCGCCACGGCCCGCGGTCGCGGTCAAGGTCGCCGCCGCGAAGGCGGAGGACGTCCCGATCTATTTGACCGGAATCGGCACGATCCAGGCTTCCAACACCGTCAACGTGCAGAGCCGGGTCGACGGCGAGATCGTCCAGATCCTTTTCCAGGAGGGGCAGGACGTCAAACAAGGCGACATCATCGCGGTGATCGATCCGCGCCCGTTCCAGGCCCAGCTCGATCAGCAGATCGCTGTCAGGCAGAAGGACCAGGCGCTGCTGGACGGCGCCCAGATCGACATGGAGCGTTACGACGCGCTGATCAAGACCGCCGCGATCTCGCGTCAGACCGTGGACCAGCAGCACGCGCTGGTAGAGCAGTACAAGGCGCAGGTCCGCAACGACGAGGCCCAGATCGAATATGCGCGCACGCAGCTCGGCTTCACCAATATCCGTGCGCCGATCAGCGGACGGCTCGGCATCCGCCAGGTCGACCAGGGCAATTACGTGCGCGCAGTGTCGCCGACGACCATCGTCACCGTCACGCAGCTGCAGCCGATCTCGGTGATCTTCACCCTTGCCGCCGCCGCCGTCGGCCAGACCCGGCTCAGCCTCGGCCAGACCGAAGCGCCGGTGGTTGCGCTCACCGCCGACAACACCACCGAGCTCGACAGGGGCACGATCACGCTGGTCGACAACCAGGTCGACCAGGCCAGCGGCACCATCAAGCTGAAGGCGAGCTTTCCCAACAAGGCGCTGAAACTCTGGCCCGGCAATTTCGCCAATGGGCGGATCACCGTGGAGACGCGCAAGAACGCGGTGACCGCGCCGGCGGTTGCCGTGCGGCACGGACCGCGCGGCGATTTCGTCTGGGTCGCGAAGGCGGACGACACCGCGGCCTTCCGTCCTGTCACCGTCGGACAGGTCTTCGACGGACGCGCGATGATCGAGCGCGGCCTCGCCAAGGGAGAGCGCGTCGTGACCGACGGTACCTACCGGCTCGAGAACGGGGTTCACATCACGATCGAGGGTGCGATGCCGACGGCGAAGGCGCAGCCCGCCACTCAGCCGCGTTCCGAGCCGCGGGTTGACTGAGGCCCGCCATGTCCGCGCCTTTCATTCTTCGGCCGATCGCGACGACGCTGATGATCGTCGCGGTCGTGCTGCTGGGCATGCTCGGCTATCGTGAGCTCCCGATTGCGCCGTTGCCGAATGTCGACTTTCCCACCATCCAGGTGGTGACGCGCTATCCCGGCGCCTCGGCCAATGTCGTCGCGACCTCGATCACCGCGCCGCTGGAGCATTATTTCGGCACGATCTCCGGACTGACCGACATGAGCTCGACCAGCTCCTACGGCTACAGCCAGATCACGCTGCAATTCGACCTGTCGCGCAAGATCGACGCGGCCGCGCAGGACGTGCAGGCGCGGATCAATGCGGCGGCCGGCTGGATCCCGGTCGAGCAGCTGCCGAACCCGCCGACCTATCGCATGGTCAATCCGGCCGATACGCCGGTGCTGATCCTGGCGCTGACATCAAGGACGATGGCGCTGCACGAGGCCAATGATCACGCCGCGACCATTCTGGTGCCGAAGCTGTCGCAGATCCCTGGTGTCGGCGCCGTCAGCATCGAGGGCGGACAAACGCGCGCCGTGCGCCTGCAGATGAACCCGACCCGGCTGGCCGGGCTCGGCCTGTCGCTCGACGACGTCCGGCGCGGCATCGCCGCCACCACGGCGGACAATCCCAAGGGCTCGCTCGACGGTCCGAGGCAGGCGTTTCACGTCGACACCAACGACCAGCTGTTCACCGCGGAGGCGTACCAGGATGCGGTGATCGCCTATCGCAACGGTGCGCCCGTCCTGCTGCGCGACGTCGGCAGCGCCATCGACGGCGTCGAGGACGCCGAGCAGGCGGCATGGTTCCAGGGCGAGCGCGCCGTGCTGCTGGACATCCAGCGCCAGCCCGGCGCCAACACGATCGAGGTCGTGGACGCCATCAAGGGCATCTTGCCGAAGCTGCAGGATTCCTTGCCCGCGGCGCTGAAGATCTCGGTCGTCAGCGACCGCACCACGACGATCCGGGCCGCGATCCACGACGTGCAGTTCACGCTGGTGCTGACGGTCGCGCTGGTCGTGCTCGTCATCTTCATCTTCCTGCGCAAGCTGTGGGCGACCGTGATTCCGAGCGTCACGCTCCCGGTCTCGCTGATCGCAACTTTCGGCGTCATGGCGCTGTGCGGCTTCAGCCTCGACAATCTCTCCCTGATGGCGCTGACGATCGCCTCGGGCTTCGTCGTCGACGACGCCATCGTGATGATCGAGAACATCGCGCGCTATGTCGAGGACGGCGAGGATCCGCTTCAAGCGGCCTTGAAGGGCGCGCGGCAGATCGGTTTCACCATCGTCTCGCTCACGGTGTCGCTGATCGCCGTGTTCATCCCGCTGCTGCTGATGGGTGGCGTGGTCGGCCGGCTGTTCCGGGAATTCGCGATCACGCTGTCCTTTGCCGTCGTGATCTCGGGCCTCGTCTCGCTGACGCTGACGCCGATGATGTGCGCCCAGCTGCTGCAACGCGAGGACGCGGACGCGCAGCACGGCTTTCTGTTCCGCCTCAGCGAGCGCGGCTTCGGTGCCTGCGCCGGCTTCTATCTGTGGGGGCTCGACTGGGTGCTGAAGCACCGCAACCTCACGCTGGTCTTCACCGTGCTGACGCTGGTTGCGACCGGGATGCTCTACGTCGCGATCCCCAAGGGATTCCTGCCCTTGCAGGACACGGGCCTTTTGATCGGCACCACGGACGCGGCCCAGGACACCTCCTTCGCCGCGATGGCCGAACGGCAGCAGCAGCTCGCGGCTGTTATCGCCGAGGACCCTGATGTCGTCACGGTCGGCAGCTTCGTCGGCATCGGCTCGGTCAACACGACGCTGAACAGCGGCCGGCTCTATATAGACATCGGCAGTCCCGACGCGCGGAAGTCGTCGGCCGCTACAGTCATGGCGCGGCTGCAGCATGCCGTCGAGGGCGTTCGCGGCATCACGCTGCATCTGCAGCCGGCGCAGGATCTGCAGATCGAATCGCGCGCCGCGCGCACGCAATACCAATATGCGCTGCAGGATCTCGACGAGGACGAGCTTCGGCTCTGGAGCCGCCGCCTGGTCGAGGGCCTGCGCAAGCGGCGCGAGCTCGCCGACGTCGCCGACGACCGCCAGGACGAAGGCCTGCAGATGTCCGTCACCATCAACCGCCAGCTCGCATCGAGCTACGGCGTCAGCCTGAACACGATCGACCAGACGCTGTACGACGCATTCGGACAGCGCCAGATCGCGACCGTGTTCGGTCCGCTCAGTCAGTATCACGTCATCATCGAAGTCGATCCGGCGCTGCGCAACGACCCTGATATCCTCGGCAAGATCTACCTCACTGCCGCCGCGGCCCAGGCCAGCACCATCGATCAGCAGACCGGCGGCTTCAGCGGCGCGTTCAGCAAGGCCTCCGCGCCGGTGCCATTGTCGGCCTTCGCGCGGATCGAGCGGCAGCAGGCGCCGCTGCTGATCTCGCATCAGGGCCTGTTTCCGGCGACGACGATCTCGTTCAACCTCGCCGACGGTGTGTCGCTGAGCCAAGCGACCGACGCCTTGCGCCAGACCGAGCGCGAGATCGGGCTGCCGGATGCGGTCACCACCAAGCTGATCGGCACCGCCGCCGAGTTCGCCAATTCGCTCAGCGACGAGAAGTGGCTGCTGCTCGCCGCGATCGTGACGGTCTACCTGATCCTCGGCATGCTCTACGAGAGCTACATCCACCCGATCACGATCCTGTCGACATTGCCGTCGGCCGGGATCGGCGCGCTGCTGGCGCTGATGCTGTACCGGCAGGACCTCAACCTGATCTCGCTGATCGGCATCATCCTCCTGATCGGCATCGTCAAGAAGAACGCCATCATGATGGTCGATTTCGCGCTCGCCGCCGAACGCGAGGACGGCGCGTCCTCGTTCGACGCGATCAGGCAGGCATGCATCCTCCGCTTCCGCCCCATCATGATGACGACGATGGCGGCGTTGTTCGGCGCCCTGCCGCTCGCGATCGGCTCGGGCACCGGCTCCGAGCTGCGCCAGCCGCTCGGCATCGCCATCGTCGGCGGATTGATCGTCTCGCAGGTGCTGACGCTTTACACCACGCCGGTGGTCTATCTGGCCTTCGCTTCGCTGCGCAGCCGGTTCGGACGGCGATCCGCATCCGAAGCGACGGCCTTGCCGCAGGCCGAACGGCCGGCGCCGTGAGCATCACCGCGCAATTCGTGCTGCGGCCGGTGGCGACGACGCTGCTGATGATCGGCGTGTTCCTGCTCGGCTGCGTCGCCTATTTCCGCCTGCCGATTGCCTCGGTCCCGGCGGTGGAGCGGCCCACCATCGGGATCTACGCGCCCTTCCCCGGTGCGAGCCCGGCCACCGTCGCGAACGCGCTGGCGCAGCCGCTCGAGACCACGCTCGCGCTGATCCCTGGCGTGACCGAGATCGCCTCGTTCAGCGCGATGGGCGGCACCAGCATCACGGTGCAGTTCGAGCTCTCGGTCGATCTCGATGCCGCCGCCGGCGCGGTGCAGGCCGCCATCAACTCGGCGGGACCGAACCTGCCCAAGGGTCCGTGGCCGCCGGTCTATTGGAAGGCGAATCCGGCCGGCGCCGCCGTCGTGGCGCTCGCGCTCACCAGCGACGTGTTCACTTCGGGCGAGGTGTATAGTCTTGCCGACGGGGTGATCTCGCCGAAACTGTCTCAGCTGCCGGGCGTCGCGCGGATCAACGTGACGGGTGCGGAGCGAAGCGCGGTGCGCATCCAGGTGTCGCCGGCCCGGCTTGCCGCGATGAACCTGTCGCTGGAGGCGGCACGCGTCGCCGTGATCAGCGCATCGCAGAACCTGCCGAAGGGCGCGGTCTCGGTCGATGGCCAGCGTCTCACCATCGAAGCCAACGACCAGCTGCTCCAGGCCTCCGAATACCGCGACATCGTGCTGGCCTGGCGCAACGGCGCCCCTGTCAGGCTCGGCGACGTCGCATCGGTGACCGACAGCGTCATCAACAACCGCCTTGCCGGCTGGTACGGCACCGAACGCGGCGTCGTGCTGTTCGTCTACAAGCAGTCGGACGCCAACATCGTCGAGACCGTCGATGCCATCAAGGCGCAGCTGCCGGAGATCCAGCGCTGGCTGCCGCCGGGCATCAAGCTGCATACGATCTACGACCGCACCACGCTGATCCGGGCCGCCGTGAACGACGTCAAGCTCACGCTCGTGGTCGCATCGGTGCTGGTCGTGCTCGTCATCGCGCTGTTCCTCAGGCGGTTCTGGGCGACCGTAATCCCGAGCGTCACGATTCCGGTCTCGCTGGCCGCGACCCTTTTCGTGATGAGCCTGTGCGGATTCAGCCTCGACAATCTCTCGCTGATGGCGCTGACCATCGCCGCCGGCTTCGTCGTGGACGACGCCATCGTCATGATCGAGAACATCATCCGCCACATGTCAGAGGGCGAGCCGGCACTCCAGGCCGCCATCAACGGTAGCAGGCAGATGGCCTTCACGGTCGTCGCGATCACGGTCGCCCTGATCGCGGCGCTGATCCCGATCCTGTTCATGCCCGATATCGTGGGGCGCTATTTCCGAGAATTCGGCGTGACGCTGGTGGTCGCCATCGTGTCCTCGGCGGCGATCTCGCTGACGCTGACGCCGATGATGTGCGGACATCTGCTCGATCGCGGCCGGCAACGGCTGCACAATCCGGATGCGGATCCCGCACGCCGCACGTTCTACGCAAGCAGTCTCGACTGGACGCTGCGCCATCGTTTCCTCACCGCCCTCGCGATCGCCGCGCTGACGGGCGCCAGCGTCTGGCTCTATCTGCAATTGCCCAAGGGTTTCATGCCGACCCAGGACACCGGGGTGATGTTCGTGCGAACCGTTGCGCCCTCGAACATCTCGTTCCTGTCCATGGAGGACCGGCAGCGCGCGGTCGGCGAGGCGATCCTCGAAGACCCCGCGATCTCGGGCTTGACGTCCTACATCGGCGAGGGCAACGGCAACGCACTCAGCGTCGGGCAGATGCTGGTGGCGCTCAAGCCACCCGAGGTTCGCAAACTGCCGATCGAGAAGGTTATCGCGCGGTTGCGCGAACGCATGAACCGGATCGACGGCGTCCGAGTGTTCTTCGTGCCGCTGCAGGATCTCAATCTCGGCGTCCAATCCAGCGGCTCGCGCTTTCAATATACGCTCTGGGGCATCGACGAGGAGCAGGTGCTGCGCGCCGCGGAGAACATGATCCGCCGCGTCCGCGGCATTCCCCAGATCATCGACATCATCCCGAGCTGGGAGACCGGCGGTCTGCAGGCCGGCCTCACCATCGACCGCCTGCGCGCTGCGATGCTCGGCGTGACGCCTGTGGCGGTCGACAACACGCTCAACGACGCCTTCGGCCAGCGCCAGGTCAATCTCCTGTATTTTCCGACCAACTATTCGCGCGTGATCTTCGAGGTCGAGCCGCAGGCCGCGACCGGTCCCGAGTCCATGGGCCAGATCTACGTGCCGAGCGCCAGCGGCAAGGCGGTGCCGCTGACGGCCCTGACCCGGCCACAGCGCGCGCACGCCGCGATGTGGGTCCGTCACAGCGCGCAGTTTCCGGCCGCGACGATCTTTTTCGATATCAAGCCGGGCACGTCGATCGCCGATGCCATCGCCTCGATCCGCAAGGAGGAACTTGCCGCCAAGCTGCCCGACGATATCAAGGCGGAATTCCGCGGCGAGGCCAAGGAAGCCGACAAGTCGATCGCCAAACAGGCGGCGCTGTTCGCAGCAGCGCTGATCGCGATCTACATCGCGCTCGGCATGCTCTACGAGAGCTACGTCCACCCCTTGACCATTCTCTCGACCTTGCCGCCGACCGCGTTCGGCGCGCTGGTCGCGCTGTGGGCGACGCGCACCCAGTTCACGCTGGTGACCACGATCGCCTGCATCCTCCTGGTCGGAATGGTGATGAAGAACGCCATCATGATGGTGGACTATGCGCTCGATGCGGAGCGGAATCGCGGCCTCAGCGCGCGCGAGGCCATCCTGCTGGCGGCGCGCTTGCGGGCCCGACCCATCACCATGACCATGCTGGCTGCCTTCCTGAGCGCCGTCCCGATCGCCTTCGGCACCGGCCCGGGCTTCGAGATCCGCCAGCCGCTCGGCATCACCATCATGGGCGGCCTCGTCGTCGCCCAGCTGTTCACGCTGTATTCGACGCCGGCGATGTATCTGATCCTGGACAGGCTAAGGCGGCGGAAGAAAGGACTTGTGCGTCAGGCGCTCGCAGCCGGCGGTTCTCCGATCTCGCCTGTTCCCGATCTCGACGGCTAGACGGGATCATTCGATCAGGATCGGCGCGGCGATGTCGATGCGGTCGTCCTTCTTCATGTCGATGCCGAGCGCCAGCGACCATTTCCCGCTTGCCGCGGTCGTCATGCTGACGCGCCATTTGTCGGCCGCGATCCGCGTCGCGGATGCGGTCACCGGCGCAATGGCCTTGTCAGGGTTGGCCAGCGTCACCGACAGCGCATCGACGCTCAGCGGCCGCTCGTCGCCGTCGTAGAGCTGAACCAGAACTTCGACGGGTCCGGTGCGGCCGGGCGTGACGGTGACATCGGCCATCAAGCGCGTGCCGCAGATGTGGGTGAAGAACGGTTCGTCCGCCTCAGGAGAAGCGCTCGTCTTCTGCGGCGTCGGAGGCAGCGTCGGGGCTGAGGTTTCCGTCGAGGCGATCTGAAGCCTGGGCCCCTTGGCGCCGACGCTGCCGACGTCGAATGTCGTCTCGATCGCCCCTGAACGCTGGAAGTTCAACGTAACAGGGATGCGCTGCCCCTCCTCGAACGGCGCAGCCAGAGAGATGAACATGATGTGGCTGCCGCCCGGCGCAAGCGTGACAACCTCGCCCGGGGGAATCATCAAGCCCTGCTCGAGCTGACGCATCGTCATGATGCCGTCCTGCAGCGTCATCTGATGGATCTCGACCGTCGCTGCAGCCGGGCTGGAAGCGGACAGAAGGCGGTCCGGCGCGGTGCCGTGGTTCTCGATGGTGAGATAGCCGCTCGCGACCTTCGCACCCTTCGGCGTGGCACGGCTCCAGGCCTGGCTGACGACGATGTCGGCATGATCGGCGAGACCAGGCGCGGACCCGACGAACGCCAGAACGGCCGCAAGGACCAGCGCGAAGCTTCCGAATTTCTCGAACATGACGATCTCCGTCTCGGCGGAACGAGAGCCGCAGCCGCTGCAGCCGGCACGATGCATCTGCATCGGCGCCATGGCAGCTGGGCCTGGACACACCGTAGGCCGTGACGGGCGACAGCTCTTTGTCTGGACACAAACTACGGCGCCATTCGCCCCCGAGCTTGATCTCCGACAAAGATTCCGCCGCCTGCGCTGGTATTGTTGGCGATACGAGACAAGCGGTGAGCCTTACCCATTCGTTAATCATCCCGTATTTCTTCTGGGACGTTCACCGAATTGCACCCGGCTACTCAGGAATGAAGCTTGTGAATCCAACGGGCAGGAGCGAGCGATGATCGGGGCGATCGAGCTATTGCGGAAGAAGGCCGACGAATGCGAACGCCGCGCCAAGCGCGCCATCGATAAATCAGACCAAGCCGAGTTGATGGACATGTGCGCCGAGCTTCACTGGCTCTCCGGCGAGGCCGCGCGGCTCCAGAGTCGGATCACACTCCTCGAAGCTTCCGAACCGTTCGTGACCGATTGCCGGGTCACGCCGACGTCCGCCCCCCTCGAAGCGCGAACTCCCTGAGGAGGGAAGCTTGGGATCGTCTGACGCTGCATCCGAATGTGAGGAGCGAAGACCTTCTTGAAGCGGCCGTCGCTGGCAGGCAAAGCAAGGACGGAACAATCCCGTAACCCTGGAAATGGCGCGCCCGGAACGATTCGAACGTCCGACCCTCAGATTCGTAGTCTGATGCTCTATCCAGCTGAGCTACGGGCGCGTTTTTCGCATGGAGTGCGGACCTAAGCCCGCAGGCAGCCTCCGGACAGCGCCGGAGGGGTGCGAAAGAGCGCTCTGACTAACCGCTCTTGCCGGCGTTGGCAAGGTCCGGAATGAGGAGATTTTGGCGTATTCTCACACACCCGACCGTCATTCCGGGCGCGACGAAGTCGCGAGGCCGGAATCCATAACCACCAGCTGGGGTTATGGATTCCGGCCCTGCGGACCGTCCCGAAACGACGAGAGACTGTCGGCCCCGCCTATTACGCCCGGGCCCGCTCGTTGCGGATCGAAAGCAGTTCCACGGGGCGGTCGGGGATGACGATCCGGAAGGTGGCGCCGATGGTGCCTTCGACCAGGTGAATGTCGCCGCCATGGGCACGGACCAGTTCGGCGGCGATGGCGAGGCCAAGCCCGCTGCCGCCGGGGCGGCCGGAGGTCTGAAACGCCTCGAACAGATGCTCCCGGGTCTTCTGCGGCACGCCGGGACCGGTATCGGAGACCTCCAGGATGGCGACCGCACCCTCGCGCTTGCCGGTGATGCGGATCTGCTGCGGCCCCCCGTCCCCGGAGGCGTGACTCTCCAGCGCCTGGGCGGCGTTGCGGACGAGGTTGAGCAGCACGCGAAACAGCTGGTCCGGATCGGCATCGACGGCGAGCCCACGCTCGATCGCTGCGACCCAGGCGATCGAGGCGTCGCTGGCAAGGCCGGCGGTCTCGCGCACTTCCTGCACGACCGGCTCGATCAGCATCATGCGGCGGTCGGGCGCGGCCTCCTGCGCGCGGCCGTAGGAGAGCGTCGATTGGCAGAACGCGATGGCGCGCTCGAGCGAGCGCACCAGCTTTGGCGCAAAGCGCTGCACCCGCGGATCCGGCACGCTGGCGAGCTGGTCGGACAAGAGCTGCGCCGAGGCGAGCAGATTGCGCAGATCGTGATTGATCTTGGAGACCGCGAGGCCAAGCGCGGCCAGTCGGCTCTTCTGATGCAGCATCGACATCAGGTCGCGCTGCATGTCCGACAATTCGCGCTCGGCAACGCCGATCTCGTCGCTGCGCTGGCTCGGCACGATGATCCGAGCGGAACTCTCGGGGTTTTCATGGAAGCCGACCAGGCTCGCTGTCAGCCGCCGCATCGGCCGCACGAACAGGTAATGGAGCGCGAGATAGACCAGACCGGCGGTCAAAATGCCGATGATGAGCGCAACCACCACGAGGTTGCGGGAGAAGCGATACATCGACTGCCGCAGCGGCAGATCGTCGGTCACGATCTCGATGAACTGGGCATTGCCGACGCCGGGGCCGACGATGCGGATCGGCTGGTTGCCGGTCTCCAGCATCATCTGGAACGATCCGGTGATCGCCTCCCATACCGTCATGTCGCGCAGGTCGATGTCGTGCTCGATCGTCGCAGGCAGATTGTCGCTGGCGAGCAGGCGGCGCTGCTGGCCCATTTTGATCGCGACCGCGCGCGCATTGATGCTCTTCAGGATCTCGCGCGACAGCGAATCGGGGACCATGCCGAGCGGTGCGGCATCGAGCACCAGCGCCGCGGTGTTGGCCGCGGCGACGCGGTCGTTGAGCCGGTTGACCCAGAAGTTCGCGATCGCGGGCACATAGAGCAGGACGGCCGCAATCATCACCAGGGGCACGGTCAGCAGCAGCAATTTTCCGGATAGGCCAAGCCCACCCGAACCGCGCGACCGCACCATCGGCTGATCCGGATCCAGCTCTTGGGTCAGCTGCTGGAGGTCTGTCGTTGCCACGAAATTCGCCCCTGCTGGCCTTCTGATAGAGTTCGGCTGACGGAGGATGCGACCCGACCCTAGGGGTGGTCAAATTACGGATCGCTAATCTGCCGAGGTGGGATGTAGGTGCTGATATCGCTATCCGCCACCTCAGGGGTAAAAACCCCCAGGAAACAGGCAAGGAAACAGCGATATTCACCGGAACTGCGCGGACCTGCGGCGTTGACGAAAACAAGACGCTCCCTTATAAGCCGCGCAAATTGTCCGCGATGACCCGGTGCGATACCGGGAGCGGCTCTTCTGGGGCCGGAAACGGCCCGTTTTGGGTCGCATCTTCCGGACTTTACCTTCAATTCTACAGGCAAATTGCCCGGTCAGCGGAGAAAAACCCGTGAAGCGGACTTATCAACCCAGCAAACTGGTGCGCAAGCGCCGTCACGGTTTCCGTGCCCGTCTCGCCACTGCCGGCGGTCGCAAGGTCCTCGCCGCCCGCCGCGCCCGCGGCCGCAAGCGTCTGAGCGCCTGAGCCGGACCCCCTTTTCCGGGATTTCATCATGGAACGGCTGAGGCAGCGAGCGGATTTCCTCGCCGTTGCCAATGGCGCGCGGGCGAATAGTCCTGCGTTCGTCCTGCAAAGCCGTCGTCGCGACGATGTTGGTCCTGTCAGGATCGGCTTCACCGTTACCAAAAAGAACGGCAACGCCCCCGAGCGCAATCGCATCCGGCGCCGACTTCGCGAATTGGTGAAGCGGCTCGATCCGGTGTCGATGCAACCCCATCATGATTACGTGCTGGTTGGTCGCAGGGACGCGCTGTCGCGCGACTTCGCCACCATGCTCGACGATCTGCGCATAGCGTTCACGAAGCCCGCGCGGCATACGCACAAGGGACGCGGCCAGAGCCGTACCCCGGCGACCAGCCGCAAACCGGATTGATGACGAGACCATCGAGATGACCGACAATCGCAATACCATCCTCGCCGTCATTCTGTCCGGCCTGGTGCTGATCGCCTGGCAGTACTTCTACAACGTGCCGGCGATGGAGAAGCAGCGCGCCCAGCAGCAGGCGCAGGCGGAGCTCCAAAAGGCCAATCCGCAGCCGACGGCCTCCGCGACGCCTGGCACCACATCGCAGCAAGCGGGCGGCGCGACCCAGCCATCAGCGGCTCCGGGCGCAAACCAGCCAGCCCAGCCGACCGTGAGCCGCGAGACCGCGATCGCAGCGACCCCGCGCGTCAAGATCGACACACCGCGCATTGCCGGCAGCATCTCGCTGAAGGGCGGGCGCATCGACGACATCGCGCTGGTGCAATTCCGCGAAACCGTCGATCCGAAGTCGCCGCCGATCATTCTTTATTCTCCGTCTGGTACGGCTGAGCCCTATTACGCCGAGTTCGGCTGGGTGCCGGCAACGGGCGTGACGGCCAAGCTGCCTGATGCCCAAACCCTCTGGCAGCAGGACGGCAGCGGCAGCCTGACGCCGACCACGCCGGTGAAGCTGAAATGGGACAATGGCGAAGGCCTCACCTTCCGCCGCACCATCTCGGTCGACGACCATTACCTCTTCAGCATCAAGGACGAGGTGAGCAATGTCGGCAACGCACCGGTCACGCTCTATCCGTTCGCGCTGATCTCGCGCCACGGCACGCCGCACGTCTCGGGCTATTACATCCTGCATGAAGGCCTGATCGGCTATCTCGGCGACCACGGCTTGCAGGAATACGCCTACAAGAAGATCGACGAAGCCAAGAAGGTCGACTTCAAGGCCACCAATGGCTGGCTCGGCATCACCGACAAGTACTGGGCCTCGGCGCTGCTGCCCGACACCAATGCCCAGCTCCAGGCGAGCTTTTCGTCGACCCTCGCCAACAACATCCGGGGCTATCAGACCGATTATCTGCTCGATCCCGTCACCGTCGCGATCGGCGGCACCGCGACCGCAAATGCGCGGCTGTTCGCCGGCGCCAAGGAAGCCGGCGTCGTCGGCGTGTTCCCGTTCGCAGGCCTCGGCGGCTACAACAAGGAGCTCGGCCTCAACCATTTCGACCTGTTGATCGACTGGGGCTGGTTCTACTTCATCACCAAGCCGATGTTCCTCGGCCTCGACTTCTTCTACCGTTTCTTTGGCAATTTCGGCATCTCGATCCTGCTCGTCACCGTCATCGTGAAGCTGTTGTTCTTCCCGCTGGCGAACAAGTCCTACGCCTCGATGGCGAAGATGAAGTCGATCCAGCCGCAGCTTCAGGCGCTGAAAGAGCGTTATCCCGACGACAAGGTGAAGCAACAGCAGGAGATGATGGAGATCTACCGCAAGGAGAAGATCAATCCGGTCGCCGGCTGTCTTCCCGTGGTGATCCAGATCCCGGTGTTCTTCTCGCTCTACAAGGTGCTGTTCGTCACCATCGAGATGCGGCACGCGCCATTCTTCGGCTGGATCAAGGACCTCTCCGCGCCTGATCCGACCAATCTGTTCACGCTGTTCGGGCTGATCCCGTTCGATCCGACCACGCTGCCGGTGTTCGGCCATTATCTCGCGCTCGGTATCTGGCCGATCATCATGGGCATCACGATGTGGTTCCAGATGAAGCTGAACCCGACGCCGCCGGATCCGACGCAGCAGATCATCTTCAACTGGATGCCTCTGATCTTCACCTTCATGCTGGCGGGCTTCCCCGCGGGCCTCGTGATCTACTGGGCCTGGAACAACACGCTCTCGGTGCTCCAGCAGAGCTTCATCATGCGCCGCAACGGTGTGAAGGTGGAGCTGTTCGATAATCTCAAAGCGACGTTCGCGAGGAAAGCGACGTAGCCGTCATTGCGAGGAGCTCGTGACAAAATTGCAAAGCAATTTTGCACTGAAGCTCCGAAGCAATCCAGAGTCCCCTCTGCGGATACATTCCTGGATTGCTTCGCTTTGCTCGCAATGACGCAAGGAAACAGCGAGCCTTCGCATGACCGACGACAAAGATGCGAAGCTGATCGAGGCCGGGCGAAAGCTGTTCGCGCGCGACTGGCAGTTCATCTGGGCTTCGCCCTCGATCGAGACGCTGCCGCCGATGGCGGGGCCGGAGATTGCGTTTGCCGGCCGCTCCAATGTCGGGAAGTCGAGCCTGATCAACGCGCTGACCGGGCGTAATGCGCTGGCGCGCACCTCGCATACCCCGGGGCGCACCCAGGAGCTGATCTTCTTCGAGGTCCCCGGCAAGACCGACCTTCGCCTCGTCGACATGCCCGGCTATGGCTATGCCAAGGCGCCCAAGAGCCAGGTCGCGTCCTGGACCGAGCTGATCGATACATTCCTGCTGGGCCGCGCCTCGCTCGCGCGCGTCTACGTGTTGATCGATGCGCGCCATGGCCTCAAGGATGTCGACCTCGAGGTGCTGAAGACGCTCGACCGCTCCGCCGTCAGCTATCAGATCGTGCTGACCAAGGCCGACCAGGTGAAGGCCTCCGAGTTGCAATCACGCATCGCCGAGACCGAAGCCGCGCTCGCCAAGCATCCGGCTGCGTTCCCGAACGTCATCGCGACCTCGTCGCGCTCGTCGAGCGGGATGGCCGAGCTGCGCGCCGCCATGGCCAAGCTGCTGGAAGAGCGAAGCTCGTGATGGCGCGCCTGCTGATTGCGCTCGCCGGCCTAATGGGCGCCGCCGGCGTCGCGCTGGCCGCCGCCTCCGCTCACGGCACCGACGCCAGCCGGCTTGCCTCCGCAAGCGCCATGCTGCTGTTTCATGCAACTGCCATATTGGCGGTGGCGGCCTTGCTCGCGCGCGGCCTTCTGCACGGCGGAATTGGCCTGATCGCCGCGTTCGGCTTCGTGATCGGCGCGGCGCTGTTCGCGGGCGATCTCACCTTGCGGCAATATGCCGGGCATTCGCTGTTTCCGTTCGCGGCGCCGACAGGGGGGACGGCGATGATTGCGAGCTGGCTGGCGGTGACGCTGGCGGCGGTGGTGGCGGCGAAGTAGGTCTCATGTCCCGGACGCGGCGCAGCGCTTCAGCGGTGCGCCGCTGAGCCGGGGCCCATGCCGCTTCTGGGTCCCGGCTCAGCGGCGCGGCACTACGCGCCGCACCGCGTCCGGGACATGAGAGCAGCATGCCAGCCACGCTTTGCGCCTCGCCCGCCAATCGGATAGAAGGCGAACCCGCGTTAGTCCCGCCAGCGAGACCGTGACATGACCGACATCTCCCCGCTCGACCAGGCCCGCATCCTGTCCGAAGCGCTGCCGCACATGCAGCAGTACGACGAAGAAACCATCGTCATCAAATATGGCGGCCATGCCATGGGCGACGAGGAGACCGCGAAGAATTTTGCCCGCGACATCGTGCTGCTCGAGCAGACTGCGATCAATCCGGTCGTGGTGCATGGCGGCGGGCCGCAGATCGCGACCATGCTCAAGCGCCTCGGCATTCAATCGGAGTTCGCAGCGGGCTTGCGCATCACCGATGCCGCGACCATCGAGGTCGTCGAGATGGTGCTGGCCGGCTCGGTCAACAAGCAGATCGTCGGCTACATCAACGATGCCGGCGGCAAGGCCGTCGGCCTCTGCGGCAAGGACGGCAACATGGTGAAGGCGTCGAAGACGACCCGCACCATGGTCGATCCGGATTCGCACATCGAGAAGGTGGTCGATCTCGGCTTCGTCGGCGACCCCGAAAAGGTCGACCTCACCCTGCTCAACCAGCTGATCGGCTACGAGCTGATCCCGGTGCTGGCGCCGCTTGCCACGTCGCATGACGGCCAGACGCTGAACGTCAACGGCGACACCTTTGCCGGCGCGATCGCGGGCGCGCTGAAGGCCAAGCGCCTGCTGCTGCTCACCGACGTGCCCGGTGTGCTCGACAAGTCGAAGAAGCTGATCCCCGAAATGTCGGTCAAGGACGCACGCAAGCTGATTGCCGACGGCACCATTTCCGGGGGCATGATCCCGAAGGTCGAGACCTGCATCTACGCGCTTGAGCAGGGCGTCGAGGGCGTCGTCATCATCGACGGCAAGATGCAACACGCAGTGCTGCTCGAGCTCTTCACCAACCAGGGCACGGGAACGCTGATCCACAAGTGACCGACAAGACGACAGGAGCGACGGGGATCGCCGGGCCGAAGGCGCGGTACCCCAGCCGCTCGCCCCTCACGCGTCTGCTGATGACGCTGCCGGCCGCCGCCGTCTCGTTCGTCTTTTCCTCCGCGCCGGCCTTGGCCGATCTGAAGATCTGCAACCGCATGTCCTATGTCGTCGAGGCCGCGATCGGCATCGACGACAAGGCGGCGACGGCGACGCGGGGCTGGTTCAGGATCGATCCTGCGACCTGTCGCGTGGTGGTGCAGGGCACGCTCACCGCCGACCGCATCCTGCTCAATGCCCGCGCGCTCGGCGTCTATGGCGCCTCACCGATTCCGCAGAACGGCCGCGACATGCTGTGCGTGGCCCAGGACAATTTCGTCATCGCGGCCGCGCGGCAGTGCCGTAGCGGTCAGACGCAGGCACCGTTCACACAAGTGACGCCGACGCAGGCCGACGACGGCAATCTCGTCGCCTATCTCGCCGAGGACTCCGAATATGACGACGAGCAGGCGCGGCTTGCCGGTATCCAGCGGCTGCTGGTGATCGCCGGCTATGACGTCGGCGCGATCGACGGCGTCGACGGACCGAAGACGCAAGGAGCACTCGCCGCATTCCTGAAGAGCCGCGGGCTGTCCTCGGACGTGGTCGGCTCGCCGAACTTCTTCAAGACCATGGTCGATGCGGCGCAGACGCCGTCCACCAGCGGTCTCACCTGGTGCAACGACACGCCTCACAAGGTGATGGCGGCCATCGCGACCGACGACGGCAAGTCCGTGACCAGCCGGGGCTGGTACCGCATCGATCCCAAGACATGCCTGCACCCTGACATTGCCGGCCAGCCCAAGCAGATCTTCAGCTTCGCGGAAGCCGTCGATGCCGACAACCGCGCCATCAAGCTGAAGGACAGACCGCTGAACTGGGGCGGCGACAAGCAGCTCTGCACCCGCGACACCAAGTTCGAGACCACCGAGCAGGCCGATTGCGGCGCGCGCGGATTTGCCGCGACCGGTTTTGGGCCCGTGGATATGAGCAGCGGCGGCAAGACGCTGCGCTTTGCGTTGCCCTGATTGAGAGCGTTCCGATGAAATCCCCCCGCACGTTCGCTCACGTCGACACCTGGGTGTTCGATCTCGACAACACGCTGTATCCGCATCACGTCAATCTGTGGCAGCAGGTCGACGCCAGAATCGGCGAGTTCGTGTGCAATTGGCTGAACGTTGGCCCTGCAGAAGCGCGCAACATCCAGAAGGATTATTACCGGCGCTTCGGCACCACCATGCGCGGCATGATGACCCTGCATGGCGTTCGCGCCGACGATTATCTCGCTTACGTCCACAAGATCGACCATTCGCCGCTGGAGCCGAACCCGGCCCTCGGCGAAGCCATCGCAAAGCTGCCCGGACGCAAGCTGATCCTGACCAACGGCTCGGTCGACCATGTCGATGCGGTGCTGGCGCGGCTTGGTCTCGCCAGCCATTTCGACGGCGTGTTCGACATCATCGCCGCCGAATTCGAGCCCAAGCCGGCGGCGCAGACCTACCGGAAATTCCTCGCCGATCATGCGGTCGACCCGACGCGCGCGGCGATGTTCGAGGACCTCGCCCGCAACCTGACCGTTCCGCACGAGCTCGGCATGACCACCGTGCTGGTGGTGCCTGACGGCACCAAGGACGTGGTGCGTGAGGACTGGGAACTGGAGGGCCGCGATGCGGCCCATGTCGATCACGTCACGGACAATCTGGCAGGATTCCTGCGATCGCTCACCGACTGAGTGCAACCACGCGAGGAGCAAAGGTGTCCCGCAAGCCGCCAGAGTTACCTGCCACGGGCCTGTCCGACATCGAGTGGGACGATCTGCGCTATTTCCTGAACCTTGCCCGCGAGAAGAGCCTATCCGGCACCGCACGAAAACTCGGCACGACGCAGCCAACCATGAGTCGCCGGCTTGAGCTGTTCGAAAAGAAACTCGGCGCGGTGCTGTTTCAACGCAAGCCATCCGGCCTTGAGCTTACCGACACCGGACGGCAAATACTCGACCATGCAGCAAGGATGGAAGAGGCTGCGCTTGCCGCGCAGCGAATCGCGACCGGCAGCAGCGCCGGAATCACGGGCACCGTCCGCCTCACATCGGCCGAGTGGATCGGCGCGCGAGTTCTCTCGCCGCTGCTCGCGGAATTCTGCACCATGCATCCCGGAATGAGTGTCGAGTTCGTCACGGATGCCGAAGCGCTGAGCCTGACCCGGCGCGAGGTCGACATCGCGGTGCGCTTCGTTCGCTTTCAGCAGGAAGGATTGGTGCAACGGAAGATCGGCAGTCTTCCGTTCGGACTCTATGCCTCCCCTGGCTATCTCAAGGCGCGCGGCTTCCCGGATTTCAAGCAAGGCGGTGCCGACGTGGCCCTCATCGCCATGAATGCGGCACTCGCCGAAACGGTCGCCGAGACAAAATGGCTGCGCCAGCATTTTCCGAATGCCCACATTGCCTTCCGCAGCAACAGCCGCGACGGCCAGGCGGCGGCCGCAGCGAACGGCGCCGGCCTTGCATGCCTGCCGCAATGTCTCGCCCGGGCGTATCCGGCCCTGCGCGCCATCGCGACAGCTACACCAATTCCCAGCCGTGACGTGTGGCTTGGATTTCACCGCGATACGCGCGCAATCCCGCGGGTACGCAGCGTCGTGGACTTCCTGGCCGAACGGATGCCTCACCTCAGCTGATGACCTCCTGCCGACGTATGGTGGCCATACGGCCGCAGCCGATGGGCGTCACCACGATTGCCGACTATCTGTTCTCCGACGCCACTATGATCGAGGAGATCCGAGATGTTGGACTGGAAACACTATCAAGGCGAGCTGCTTGCGCGTATCGGTGACATCGGCAAGTTGAGCCCCGACACAGTCAAGGGCTATCGTGCCCTCAGCGCTGCCGGCGCACAGACCGGTCAGCTCGACAACAAGACTCGCGAGCTGATCGCACTCGCAGCCGCCGTAACCGCGCGCTGCGACGGCTGTATCGCCGTGCATGCCGACGCCGCAGCGAAGTACGGCGCCAGCCGCGAGGAGCTGGCGGAAGCATTGGGCGTCGCGATTGCGATCGGGGCCGGAGCTGCGCTGGTTTATTCGGCCCGGACGCTCGACGCATTCGAGGCCAACAGGACAGCGAAGCAGAACGAAGGGGCTGTCCAATGACGGAGCCTCGACTTCAGGCTGTCGGCTTTTCCGAGCCGGGCGGCATGGCCGCTTCGTTCCAGCACGTGCGCGTCGGCACGCTGCCGGTCGAGGAGGTCGTGGCACGCCTCAAGGAAAAGATCATTGCAGCCGACCTCTGGGTGCTGCACGAGATCGATCCGCAGATGCTGCTGCATCGCGGCGGCTATGATATCGGCCCGGTACGGCAAATCCTCTTCTTCCACCCGCGCCTGATGTCTCGCCTGCTGGCAGCCGATTCGGCAGCGCTGCTTGAGGCGCCTCTGAAGTTCGCGGTTACGGCTTCCCTGAGGGACGAACCGAGCTGCGCTGGCTCGATCCCGCCCGGGCCTTCGCGCGATACGGCTCGCCCGCGCTGACGGCGCTCGGCGAGGAATTGGCCGGCAATTTCGAGGCCATTGTCGGCGGCCTGGGCTTCTGAAGACCCGCTGAAGCGGCCATGTTCCGGGTGCATCGACAGGTCCCCGGAACATAGCGGGTCGCGTTCTTGACTCTCTCGGCCCAAATCCCGAAAAAGCCCCCTCGATTTCCCCTAAGACAACTCCGGTTTCGAGGAAGCCCTCCGATGTCCCTGTCCGCCCTGGAATCCACCATCAACAGCGCCTTCGACGCGCGCGAGACCATCTCGACCTCGACCAAGGGCGAGGTGCGCGACGCCGTGAACCAGTCGCTGGAGATTCTGGACCGGGGCGAGGCGCGCGTCGCCGAGCGCGGCACCGACGGCAAGTGGAAGGTCAATCAGTGGCTGAAGAAGGCCGTGCTGCTGTCCTTCCGCCTCAATGACATGGACGTCATTCCCGGCGGCCCGGGCCAGGCGAACTGGTGGGACAAGGTGCCCTCGAAGTTCGAAGGCTGGGGGCCCAACCGTTTTCGCGACGCCGGTTTCCGCGCGGTGCCGGGCGCGGTGGTGCGCCGCTCGGCCTTCATCGCCAAGAACGTCGTGCTGATGCCGTCCTTCGTCAATCTCGGTGCTTACGTCGATGAGAGCACCATGGTGGACACCTGGGCCACCGTCGGCTCCTGCGCGCAGATCGGCAAGCGCGTGCACATCTCCGGCGGCGCCGGCATCGGCGGCGTGCTCGAGCCGCTGCAGGCCGAGCCCGTGATCATCGAAGACGATTGCTTCATCGGCGCGCGCTCGGAGGTCGCCGAAGGCGTGATCGTACGCAAGGGCGCGGTGCTGGCGATGGGTGTGTTCCTGGGCGCCTCGACCAAGATCGTCGACCGCGAGACCGGCGAAGTCTTCATGGGTGAAGTGCCTGAATATTCGGTTGTCGTGCCCGGCGCGCTGCCCGGCAAGCCGATGAAGAACGGCCAGATCGGCCCGAGCACCGCCTGCGCCGTGATCGTCAAGCGCGTCGACGAGCGCACGCGCTCGAAGACCAGCATCAACGAGCTGCTGCGGGACTGAGCCTCCCTCCACCCCCTCTCCCCGTTCTTACGGGGAGAGGGTTGGGGTGAGGGGCCTCTCTCAACGAATGAGATGGCCACGAGACCTGTACCCCCTCACCCGGATTGCTCAGGCGCGCAGTCGCGCGCCAAAGCAATCCGACCTCTCCCCGCAAGCGGGGCGAGGTAAAGCAAGCCCGCGCGGCCTTCTTCATCGAACCCTCTCTCCCTCCATCGCGACCAATTCCTGGGTGCTTTCTCTCGCCCGGAGCCTTTCGCATGGACTGGACCTGGTATCTCTTCCGCTTCGAGGGCCGCATCAACCGGGCCAAATATTGGCTGGCCGGGCTCATCATCGTCTGCTGGATGATCTTCCTGGCGGCCATCGTGGCGGCGCTCGGTGCCCGCTCGTTCGGTTTCGCGGTCGACGACATCTTCAAGGCCGTCGATCCCGACAACTATCGCACGCTGTCGCGCACCGACCTCCCGTTGGTCGTGGCCAAGGTGATCGGCACGCCGCTGTTTGCGTGGGTGTTCGCCGCAACGTCCATCAAGCGGCTGCATGACCGCGACAAGAGCGCCTGGTGGGTGCTGCCCTTTTTCGTCCTTCCCGGACTGATCAACCAGTTCGTGGACCGGATCGGCAACGGCTATATCGGTTTCGCGCTGGCCCTGATCTCATTCGTGCTCGCGACCTGGGGCGGGATCGAACTGCTGTTCTTCCGCGGCTCGAGGAAGACCAACCGCTTCGGCGCCGATCCGCTCTACGTCTCGCCCGCGGGCAAGCCGGGTTGGGATCAGCAACGCGAGCTCGAAATGTCCGCGCAGAAGGCTGGCCCGCCGCCGCAATGGCGTGTTAAGCCGGAAGCATGACCGATGCTCTCTCCATTGCCCGCGACCTCATCCGCTGCCCCTCGGTAACCCCTCAAGACGCCGGCGCGCTCGGCGTGCTTGAAAAAGCCTTGATCGCAGCCGGCTTCACCTGTCACCGCGTGACCTTCAGCGAGGAAGGCACCGCCGACGTCGACAATCTCTATGCGCGGATCGGCACCGATGGACCGCACATCACCTTCGCCGGCCATACCGACGTGGTGCCGCCGGGCGACGAGAGCGCCTGGAGCGTCGGCGCGTTCTCCGGCGAGGTGAAGGACGGCTTCCTGCACGGCCGCGGCGCTGTGGACATGAAGGGCGGCATTGCCTGCTCCGTCGCCGCGGTGTTGGAGCATCTTGCGGCGAACGGCGGCAAACCGCGCGCGGATGGTAAAGGCTCGATCTCGTTCCTGATCACCGGCGACGAGGAAGACGTCTCCATCAACGGCACCATCAAGCTCTTGAAATGGGCCGCCGAGCGCGGCGAAAAATTCGATCATTGCGTGCTGGGCGAGCCCTCCAATGTCGAGTCGCTCGGCGACACCATCAAGGTCGGCCGGCGCGGCTCGCAATCGGGCACGCTTTACGTCGACGGTGTGCAGGGCCATGTCGCCTATCCGCACCGCGCGGCCAATCCGGTGCCAGATATTTCGCGGCTCATCGTGGCGATCTCGGACGAGCCCCTCGACCATGGCAGCGCGCAGTTTCAGGCTTCCAATCTCGAATTCGTCTCGGTCGACGTCGGCAACAAGGCCTTCAACGTCATCCCCGGCGAGGCCCGCGCCAGGTTCAACATCCGTTACAACGACAACCACACACAAGCGTCCTTGCGCGAGCTGGTCGAGACCCGCCTCGCCAAAGCCTGCGGCAACCGCATCAAGGCCCGCATCGTCTGGGAGCCGTCGAACTCCAACGTGTTCGTCACCAAGCCCGGCCCGTTCACCGATCTCGCGGTGTCGGCGATCGAGGAGGTGACAGGCCGCAAGCCGGAGCTGTCGACCTCCGGCGGCACCTCGGACGCCCGCTTCATCTCGAGCTACTGCCCGGTGATCGAGTTCGGCCTGGTCGGCCAGACCATGCACCAGGTCGATGAGCGCGTGCCGGTGACGGATCTGGAGAAGCTGACCAAGGTCTATCGCGGGATTCTGACGCGGTATTTTGGGTGAGGCGCTGCTGCCGCATCGACCACCACCGTCATCGCCCGGCTTGACCAGGCGATCCAGTACTCCGAGACGGCAGTGATAGAACCGAGAGGGCGCGGGGTACTGGATGCCCCGCCTTCGCGGGGCATGACACCGAGAAGGCTGCGCCAGCTTGCGCCTCTCTAGTAATCCACCTTCATCAAATACAGCCCCTCTGGCGGAGCGACGATGCCGCAGGCTGAGCGGTTACGCGCGGCGAGTGCTGCGGAGAGGTCGTCTGCGGTCCAGCGGCCTTCGCCGACCCAGACCAGCGAGCCCACCATCGAGCGCACCTGGCTGTGCAGGAACGAGCGCGCCGACGTGACGATGATGATCTCGCGGCCGTCGCGCATCACGTCGAGCTGGTCGAGCGTCTTCTCCGGAGATTTGGCCTGGCACTCGGTGTCGCGGAAGGTGGTGAAGTCGTGCTTGCCGAGCAGGCGCTGCGCTGCTGCATGCATCGCATCGGCATCGAGCTTGCGCGGCACGCGCCAGGCGTGGCCGACGTCGAGCGCGAGATTGGCGCGGGTGTTGACGACGCGATAGCGATAGTGCCGCTTCACCGCCGAGAAACGCGCTTCGAAGCTGTCGGGCACGATCTCCGCCTCGAGCACCGCGATCGGATGCGGGCGCAGATGCGCGTTCAAGCCATCACGAAAGCGCCCCGGCGGAAACTGCTTCTCGACATCGACGTGCGCGACCTGGCCGCGCGCATGCACGCCGGCATCGGTGCGACCGGCGCCGTGCACCCGCAGATCGGCGCCGGTCATCGCCTTCACGGCCGCTTCCAGTGCACCCTGCACCGAGGGCAGCGTGTCCTGCACCTGCCAGCCGAAGAACGGCGCGCCGTCATATTCGATGGTGAGCTTGTAGCGCGGCATCAGGAAAGCCGCATCGGCGGCTTCACAGGGACGCCACGCAGGAAGTCGGTGGCCTGCATCCGCGCCTTGCCTTCGCGCTGCAGCTCGAGAACGCGGATGGCGCCCTCCCCGCAGGCGATCGTGAGCTGATCGTCCAGCACCGTGCCCGGATCGCCCGAGCCTTTGGCCAACTCGCAGCGCAGGATTTTTACCCGAGCGTTCTCAAGCTCGGCCCAGGCGCCGGGGAACGGCGACAAGCCGTGGATGTGGCGCAGCACCGCGTGCGCGGGCTTGCTCCAGTCGATCCGCGCTTCGGCCTTGTCGATCTTGGCCGCATAGGTGACGCCGTCCTCGCTCTGCTTCTTCAGCTGGAGCCCGCCGCGGTCGAGCGCGGCCATCGCGCGCACCATCAGATCGGCGCCGAGGCGGGAGAGGCGATCATGCAGATCGAGCGCGGTCATGTTGTCCGAGATGGCAAGGCGCTCGGCCATGGCGACGTCGCCGGTATCGAGGCCGATATCCATCTTCATCACCATGACGCCGCTCTCGGCATCGCCCGCCATGATGGCGCGGTTGATCGGCGCGGCGCCGCGCCAGCGCGGCAAGAGCGAGGCATGCAGATTGTAGCAGCCGAGTTTGGGCGCATCGAGGATCGCCTGCGGCAGGATCATGCCGTAGGCGACGACGACGGCCGCATCGGCGTCGAACCCACGAAACTCTTCCAGCGCTTCCTCCGTCTTCAGCGTCTTCGGCGTCAGCACAGGCACGCCGAGCTTTCGCGCGGCCTCCTCGACCGGGGTCGGCTGCATCTGCAGCCCGCGCCGGCCGCCCGGCTTCGGTGCACGGGTGTACACGGCCACGATCTCGTGGCCGTGCGCGACCAGTTCGAGCAGCGTCGGCACCGAGAAATCGGGCGTGCCCATGAAGATCAGGCGGAGGGGCATCAACAGAACTCGCTGCGTTCCCCCCCCTTGTGGGGGAGGGTGGGGGAGAGGGGTGCCACACGACGCGCTCTCTCGCCGTGAGCGCGGGCGCTTTGTTGTTGGCACTCCGAGAATCGAGAGCACCATTTGCTGGTCTACCCCTCTCCCCCACCCTCCCCCACAAGGGGGAGGGAGCGCAGGGGAGCGTGGGACAACACCAGTCGGTTACAATTGACTCACTCAGCGCGCTTGGCGGCTTTCTCGAACTTCTTGATCACGCGGTCGCGCTTGAGCTTTGACAGATAGTCGACGAACAACACGCCGTTGAGATGGTCGATCTCGTGCTGGATGCAGGTGGCGTAAAGGCCTTCGGCGTCCTCCTCGTGCACCTTGCCGTCGAGGTCGGTGAAGCGCACGCGCACCTTCGCCGGCCGCTCGACCTCCTCGTAATATTCAGGGATCGACAGGCAGCCTTCCTCGTAGGTGGAGAGCTCCTCGGACGAGGCGAGGATCTCCGGATTGATGAAGACGCGCGGCTCCGGCTTGGTCTCACCGTCCTGGTTGGGCTTGGCGAGGTCCATGGTGATCAGCCGCAGCGGCTGCGCGATCTGGATCGCCGCCAGGCCAATGCCGGGCGCGTCGTACATGGTCTCGAACATGTCGTCGGCAAGCTTGCGGATCTCCGAGGTGACCTTCTCGATCGGCTTGGAGACCAGACGCAGCTGCTTGTCGGGCAGGATGATGATTTCTCTGAGGGCCATGGCGGGCGATTTAAGCCGCGCGCGACAAGCGGTCAATGCGGCCGGGAACACGTTAACGCTCCGCTAACCATAAAACTTCAGCTTTCGTTAACCATAAAAACGAGGGGACCGTTAACCGAGCCCGTTCCCTCTTCGTTCGCCCTTGGCCGCCGAATCGGCTAGAAGGGCAGCCATGAACGATATCATTTTCATGCTGGGCGACTGGCCGGTGCGCACGATCGATGCGCTGATCGGCTTCGGCGCGCTCGTCCTCATCCTGTTGGTGGTGATTGCCGTCGTGATCGCGCGATCCGGGCGCCGCGGCGCGGAACTCGCGATGGCGAGTGCGATCCGGGCCGACGAGCTGGAGGAGCGGCTCGCCCAGGTCCTGCACGCCCAGAGCGAAGCCTCGGGCAGGGTCGATGCCATGACCCAGGCCCTGGCCGGCCGGCAGGCGGAGATGGCGCGGGCGGTCAACGAGCGGCTGGATTCGGTGACCCATCGGGTCGGCCAGTCCATGGAACATTCGACCCGCAACACCATGGAGAGCCTGCGCGCGCTGCATGAGCGGCTCGGAATTATCGACAGCGCACACAAGAACCTCACCGACCTCACTACGCAGGTGACGACCTTGCGCGACGTGCTCGCCAACAAGCAGTCGCGCGGCGCCTTCGGCCAGGCCCGGATGGAGGCGATCGTCCAGGACGGTCTTCCCAAAGGGTCCTACGAATTCCAGTTCACGCTTTCGACCGGAAAGCGGCCGGACTGCGTCGTATTCCTGCCCGACCAGCGCCCGCTCTGCATCGACGCGAAATTCCCGCTGGAAGCGATGACCGCGCTGCACGACGCCCGCACCGACGAGGAGAAGCGCCTTGCCACGCAACGGCTGCGCGGCGACGTGATGAAGCATGTCAGCGACATCGCCGAAAAATACCTCGTCACCGGTGAAACCCAGGAGATGGCGCTCATGTTCGTGCCGTCGGAATCGGTCTACGCCGAGATCCATGACGGTTTCGACGACGTAATCCAGAAAGCCTATCGCGCCCGCGTGGTGCTGGTTTCGCCTTCGCTGCTGATGCTCGCGATCCAGGTGATGCAGCAGATCATGAAGGATGCACGCATGCGCGACGCCGCCGACCTGATCCAGACCGAGGTGATCAAGCTCGGCGATGATCTGGGCCGCCTGCGCGACCGCGTGCTGAAATTGCAGAAGCATTTCGCCGACGCGAACGAGGATGTCCGACAGATCCTGATCTCGGCCGACAAGATCGAGAAGCGCGCGGGGCGGATCGAGGAGCTGGATTTCAGCAAGACCGACACACCGGCGGAGGGCCCGCGGCTGGTGGCGGGAGCGGGCGAGCTGTTTCCAAGGAAGCTCCAGGCGGGGGAGTGAGCCGCTCACCTCTCCCCGCTTGCGGGGAGAGGTCGGATCGCTCTTGCGATCCGGGTGAGGGGGTACAGGTCCGTCGTCGCCTCCCGTGTGGAGAGATGCCCCTCACCCCAACCCTCTCCCCGTAAGAACGGGGAGAGGGAGATGAGGCAGCGCCCCCAGAATCTGCTAACACCTTCCTATGACTGCACCCGACGCGACTTCGCCCGCCGGCACCGATGCCCCCGCAACGTCCTGGCGCGACAGCCTGGCCGTTTATCTGCAACCGCGAGTGCTGATCGTGCTGTTCCTCGGATTCTCCTCGGGGCTGCCGCTGGCGCTGTCGGGATCGACGCTCTTGGTGTGGATGCGCGAGGCCGGTGTCGATCTCAAGACCATCGGGCTGTTCGCGCTGGTCGGCACGCCCTACACGCTGAAATTCCTGTGGGCGCCGCTGGTGGATGCGCTGCATGTGCCGCTGTTCACCCGCGCCTTCGGGCGGCGGCGCGGCTGGCTGCTGTTCTCGCAGATACTGCTGATCGTCGCGATCCTGCTGCTGGCGATGACCAATCCCGCCAGTTCGCCATTCTACGTTGCACTCGGCGCGCTGCTGGTGGCGACGACGTCGTCGACCCAGGACATCGTGGTCGATGCCTTCCGCGTCGAGAGCCTGCCGGAGAGCGAGCAGGCGGCCGGCATGGCGTCTTACGTCGCGGCGTATCGCATCGGCATGCTGGTCTCGACTGCGGGTGCGCTGTTCATCGTCTCGGGCTTCGAGAGCAGCGGCATTCCACGTCCGTCAGCCTGGATGTGGGGCTATGTGGTGATGGCGGCGATGGTGCTGATCGGAACGGTCACGGCGCTGGTCGCGACCGAGCCTGAGCAATCCGTGCAGGCGGAAGCGGCGACGCACGACGAGACCGCGTTCACGCGCGTGCTGCACGCGGCAATCGGCGCCTTCTCGGAATTCCTGTCGCGCAAGGATGCGCTCGCCGCGCTCGCTTTCGTGGTGCTGTTCAAGTTCACCGACGCGTTCTCCGGCACCATGACGGCGCCATTCGTGATCGACCTCGGCTTCACCCGCAACGATTACGCGGCGATCGTGAAGGGCGTCGGTCTCGCCGCCACCCTGATCGGTGGTTTTGCCGGCGGCTTCGTCGCGCGGCGCTATTCGCTGGCGACCTCGCTCTGGCTGGGCGGCGTGGTGCAGGCGCTGGCCAACCTCACCTTCTCCTGGCTCGCGGTGGTCGGCACCAATCAATGGGCGCTGGCGCTCGCGATCTGCGCCGAGAACTTCACCAGCGCAGTCGGCACCGTGATCTTCGTCGCCTATCTCTCCGCCCTGTGTCAGAACCCGCTGCACACCGCGACGCAATATGCGCTGCTCACCGCACTTGCGGCGGTGGGACGGACCTATCTCTCGTCGGGCGCCGGCTTCGTCGCCAGCGCAACCGGCTGGCCATTGTTCTTCGTGATCTGCGTGCTGGTGGCGATCCCGAGCCTGGTGCTGCTGGCCTGGCTGCAGAAGCGCGGGCACTTCGAGGCGCTGGGGCCAGTGAGGGTGTGACGCGGCGCTCTCCCTTGTCATTGCGAGCGAAGCGAAGCAATCCAGAAATGCATCCGCGGAAAGACTCTGGATTGCTTCGTCGCAAGGGCTCCTCGCAATGACAGGGAGAGAGCGGTTCGCTCCCTACTACTTCTTCACCAAGCTCCACTTCGTCACCACGGCCTCGCTCATCTGGCCGGGATCGCTGGCGCAGGTGATCTCGTCCACCTTGACCGAGATCTCCTTGCCCACGAACGATTTCAGCTGCGAGGCCTGCGCGTCGCTGGAGGTGACGAGCTGGAACGTCTCGGGCCCGGTCTCGAGATCGCACAGCCCGTTCGGCGCCGGCAGGCGGCGCGGCTCGGAGGTGATCTGGTACATCGCTATCCGCTTGCCGGCGTTCTTGACGTCGCGAATCTTCATGGCGTTCAGCTCGCCCGAGAGCACCTCGCCGGCGCTGATCGGCTTGCCGGGCTTCGGGGGCGGCGGCGCCTCGTCCTCCTGCTGCGCGGCGATCGCCGGGGTCACCAGCAGCAGCATCGTCGCGACCAAAGCAAAGCGTGTGGCGAAAAGTTTCGTCATGTCGTCCGTTCCGTAAGTCTGGATGGAGATTCTCGTTTTGACGCGTTTTCTTCACGCGAACCGGGATCCACTTCGCTCGAAAACGCTCTAGAACAGGGTCCGCTGCCGCATCGCTGCCGATAGGGTGCCCTCATCGAGATAATCAAGCTCGCCACCGACAGGTACACCGTGCGCGAGCCGGGTTATTTTGACGTTGGCGTCCTGAAGAAGGTCGGTGATGTAATGCGCGGTGGTTTGGCCGTCGACGGTCGCATTCAGCGCCAGGATGATCTCGTGCACCTCGGCTGCATGCGCACGCGCGACCAGCGCGTGGATGGTCAGGTCCTGCGGACCGACGCCGTCGAGCGGCGACAGCGTCGCTCCCAGCACGTGGTAGCGCCCTTGCGTCGCATTGGCTCGCTCCAGCGCCCAGAGATCGGCAACGTCGGCGACGACGACGATGATCGCCGGGTCGCGCTTCGGATCCGTGCAGACCGTGCAGGGATTTTGCGTGTCGATGTTGCCGCAGGTCTTGCAGACCTGGACCTTGTCGAGCGCGACCTGCAAGGCGGAGGACAGCGGCATCATCAGCGCTTCGCGCTTCTTGATCAGATGCAGCGCCGCGCGCCGCGCGGAGCGCGGACCCAGGCCCGGCAGCCGTGCGAGAAGCTGAACCAGCCGCTCGATCTCAGGACCTGCAACCGCGCCCATGTTACTGGCCGAACAGCCCCGGCGGCAGGCCGAGCCCGCCGGTGAGCGACTGCATCTTCTCCTGCATCGCGGTCTCGGCCTTGCGGCGGGCATCACCGAGCGCCGTGACGAGCAGATCTTCCAGAACCTCGCGCTCTTCGGCCTTCATCAGCGAGGGATCGATCTTGATGCCCTTGACGTCCATCTTCGCGGTCATGCGCACGGAGACCAGGCCGCCGCCCGAGATGCCTTCGACCTCCACATTGGCGAGAGATTCCTGCATCTCCTGCATCTTGGATTGCAGCTGCGCCGCCTGCTTCATCATGCCGAGAAAATCAGCCATGGGTATTCGTCCTTGGAAAGAGTGGCTCAGAGATCGTCGTCGGAACCGTCGATCGGATCGTCGCTGCCATAGTCCGCGTTAATATTGGATTCCGGCGTCTCGGGGGCAAGCTTGCGGACCTCGACGACCTTTGCACCGGGGAAGCGCGACAGCACCTCCTGCACGCGCGGGTCGGCCTCTGCCGTGCGCGCATGTTCCTGCTTCGCCGCCTGGTTTACCGAGCGCAGCGTCGGCTGGCCCTGCTCGTTGGATACGATGATGGTCCAGCGCCGGCCGGTCCACGTCTCGAATTTCCGCGCAAGCTCGGTGACCATGGCCTTCGAGGCGTTCGGCTCGAGCGCGATTTCGAGCCGGCCCTCCTCAAAACGGACGAGGCGCATGTCGCCTTCCAGCGCGGCCTTGGTCATGACGTCGCGCTTCTGACTGGCAAGCGCGACGAGCTGGGTGAAGCTCGTGATGCGCAGCTGGGGAGCCGCACCTTGCGGATCCGGCGCGGGCGCCGCCATTTGCGGCCGCGCGGCACCGCCGAACGCTGAGGGCGATGACGTCGGCATGCGAACTGGCGCAGCTGACGTAACGGATGCAGCTGAGGCCATCGGCGCAGACGGCGCGTTACTGCGTGCCGCACCGCCTCCGCTCACGACCGGCGAGCCACCGCCGTTCTGTTCCAGCATCCGGATCGCTTCGTCAGGCGCCGGCAGGTCGGCGACATAGGCGATGCGCACCAGCACCATCTCGGCGGCCGCGGCGGGGCGCGTCGCACCCTGGACCTCGGTGATGCCCTTGAGCAGCATCTGCCACATCCGCGAGAGCACCCGCATCGAGATCTTCGCGGCAAATTCCTTGGCGCGCACACGCTCGGTCTCGCCATAGGCGACGTTGTCGGCCGTAGCAGGCACGATCTTCACGCGGGTGACGAAATTGACGAACTCGGCAAGGTCCGAGAGCACAACGATGGGATCGGCGCCGACGTCGTATTGATCGCGGAATTCCTTGAAGGCCGCGGCGATATCGCCGCGCGCCAGCGACTCGAACAGGTCGATGACGCGGGTGCGGTCGGCGAGGCCCAGCATCTGCCTGACTGCATCGGCCTTCACCTGCCCCGCCGCATGCGCGATCGCCTGATCGAGTAGCGACAGCGAATCGCGCACCGAGCCTTCCGCGGCGCGCGCGATGATGCCGAGCGCTTCCGGCTCGATCTCGACGTTTTCCTTGGCCGCGATGTTGGCAAGGTGCTTCATCAGCACATCGGCCTCGACGCGGCGCAGATCGAAACGCTGGCAGCGCGACAGCACGGTGACCGGAACCTTGCGGATCTCGGTCGTCGCGAACACGAATTTGGCGTGCTCCGGCGGCTCCTCCAGCGTCTTCAGGAAGGCGTTGAACGCCGCCGTCGACAGCATGTGGACTTCGTCGATGATGTAGACCTTGTAGCGGGCGCTGGCCGGCGCATAGCGCACGCTGTCATTGATCTGGCGGACGTCGTCGACGCCGGTATGCGAGGCCGCGTCCATCTCCAGCACGTCCATGTGCCGGCTTTCCATGATCGCCTGGCAGTGCACGCCCAGCGTCGGCATGTGGATAGTCGGGCCCTTCACCGAGCCGTCCGGCATCTCGTAGTTGAGCGCGCGGGCCAGAATGCGCGCGGTGGTGGTCTTGCCCACGCCGCGGACGCCGGTGAGGATCCAGGCCTGCGGAATCCGCCCGGTCTCGAACGCATTGGAGACGGTGCGGACCACGGCCTCCTGGCCGATCAGATCGTCGAAGCTTGAGGGGCGGTATTTGCGCGCCAGCACCCGGTAGGGTGCGTTGCCGGCGGGGCCGGCGCTGTCGGGATTTTGAGGGGCGCCAGCGTCGGTCATCGGTCGATCCGCAATGAAATCTCTCTCGGCCGGCTTTTGCGGAAAGGAGCGCGCTGGCGGGAGGCCCGCCGGCGCTGGTTCGCTCGAAAAAACAGGTAGGAGACTGACGAGCGACCCGATCCGGACCTCGTTAGGGCTGCTTCCTTCCGGACCTGACCCGGTTGGCGAGTGGCTCGTCCACCGCCAATCTCCCGGTCCCTATTTGGGGCCAAAGGACGCGGAAAGCAAGCGGGTATCGGCTTGAACAGGTTGAGTTTGCCCAGCATCCGGGCATTTCCTGACCTGCCCAGCCGATAGGCTTACGCTTTCGCTGGTCGGACCACCTTGCTAAGAACGGCCGCCGGAACTCCATCCGAGCGTAATCCGCAGGAGTCGGCGAGGCGCACCTTCCTCAGCCATTTCCACCGCACCGGCGCCCTGCCGCCGGCTATCACAGCATCCTGATGTCAGACATCACCCGCGTCTATCTCGTCACCGGCGCCGCCAGCGGAATCGGCCGCGCCACCGCAAAGCTACTTGCCGCACCCGGCATCGCGCTTCTGTTGCACACGCGCGCGAACGCGGAAGGTCTCGATGCCACCGCGGCTGAGGCCGAAGCAAAGGGTGCGGTCGTTGCAAAGTGCCTCGGCGATCTCGCAGAGGAAGCAGCCGTCATCAATGCCATCGCCGCCGCGCAAGTCGCGTTCAGCCGCCTCGACGGATTGATCCTGGTCGGCGGCCACGCCCGCCGCGGCAGCGCCATCGGCATGCCGGCGAATCAGTTCCGCCAGGCGATGGACGAATCCGCGCTGGCCTTCACGCGCATGGTCGAGGCTGCACTTCCGTTGCTGCGTGCCGGACAAGACCGGCGCATCGTGGCGGTGTCGTCCTTCGTGGCGCATGCGATCCGGCCCGAATTCGCGCCGTTCGCGGCAACCGCGGCAAGCCGCTCCGCGCTGGAAGCACTGGTGAGACTCACCGCCATGGAGCTCGCGAAGGACGGCATCACCGTCAACGCGGTTTCGCCTGGCCTCATCGTCAAGGACAAGCCCAGCGAGAGCCGGCTATCGCCGGATCAGATCGCGGCGACAGAGGCGCTGATCCCGATGCGCCGCCGAGGACGGCCGGAGGAGGTCGCCGCGGTCGTCGCCTTCCTGGCATCTGCAAAAGCATCCTACGTCACCGGGCAGGTCTGGCACGTCAACGGAGGCCTGACATGACCGAAGCAATCGTCTAGCGCGTGTTGCTGGAGCTGACGTCGAGCGGCGGCGCGATCGGCCGACATGGCATTGCTCGACATCTCGAAGCGATTCGGAAACAATTCCGCGCGCTCGAGGCGCGCTTGTCCGGTACGACGACCGTGTATGCGGTGACAGCGGGGCACGATCCTTCCCCTCAGGGAATCGGTATCGTATGGTCGGAGCCGAACACGCCCGCTCCCATCGGGCCATCCGGAAGCATCCATGTCCGAACCCACCTGGTCGCTGCACTCCCGCCTGAAAGAGGACACCATCGACATCGGCGATCTGCCGCTGTCGAAGGTGCTGGTCATCAAGGACGCGCACTATCCCTGGCTGCTGCTGGTGCCGCGGGTGGATGCAGTCGAGATCATCGATCTCGACGAAGTGCAGCAGGCGCAATTGATGACGGAGATCTCCCGCGTCTCGCGCGCGCTGAAGGAGATCACCAAATGCGACAAGCTCAATGTCGCAGCGCTCGGCAACCTCGTGCCGCAGCTTCACGTCCACATCATCGCGCGCCGCACCAGCGATGCCGCCTGGCCGCGGCCGGTCTGGGGCGTGATGCCGCCGCTGGCCCATGATGCCGCAGAGGTTCAGAATTTCATCAGCGCGCTTCGCCGAAAAATCTGGTTGGGTTGAAAGAACAAGAAATGTCAGCATTCGACGCGTTTCCGCTGGGGCAACCAGCCTTCGTTACCAACATCCTCGATCGCGCCGCGCATCTGCGCCGCGACGACGAAAAACTGTTCGCGATGGAGCAGAAATCCTCGTCGCGTGCCTACGTCGTCTACCGCGACTCGCTCGTGGTGAAGCGCGAGGGCGACAAGGTGCGCGCGCTGCTCTCGATCGACGAAGCGCTGAAATGCGGCGCCAATCCCGGCACGATCTTCCTCGGCCTGCGCGATGGCGCGGCGATATTCGGCATGGGTCTCGCCCAGGCCGCCGCCGAGAAGCTGCTCGGCCGCGAGGACTACACCGTCACTGAACTGCGCGGCATGGCGATGCAGGGCGCGATCCCGCCTGACGAGCTCTCGGCGATCGCAATGGCGAAGTCGATGGTCAGCTGGCATCAGCGCCACGGCTATTGCGCCAATTGCGGCACGCGTACCGCGATGAAGGAAGGTGGCTGGAAACGCGACTGCCCCGCCTGCAAGGCCGAGCATTTTCCGCGCACCGATCCGGTTGTGATCATGCTCGTGGCATCAGGCGAAAAATGCCTGCTCGGCCGACAGAAGCAGTTTCCGCCGGGCATGTATTCCTGCCTCGCCGGCTTCGTCGAGGCCGCCGAAACCATCGAAGACGCGGTTCGCCGCGAGATCTTCGAAGAGTCGGGCATTCGCTGCACCGACGTGCAGTACTACATGACGCAGCCCTGGCCGTATCCGTCATCCCTGATGATCGGCTGCAGCGCGCGGGCGGTGAGCGAGGACATCGTCGTTGATCGCATGGAGCTGGAAGATGCGCGCTGGTTCTCGCGCGAGGAAGCGGCCCTGATGCTGAAGCGGACGCACCCGGACGGGCTCGCCGGCCCGCATCCGTTTGCCATCGCCCATCACCTGCTCGGCCGCTGGGTGCACGACAAGAGCTGACCGGCGATGGCGCCATCCGAGATCGCGCCGCGCATCCTCTGCGTGGGCATGCCCGTGCGCGACCTCACCTTTCGTGTGGAGGTCGTGCCGGCGCGCGGCAGCAAGGCAAATGCGACGCATATGACCGAGATCTGCGGTGGCAACGCGCTCAATGCTGCGATCGCCATCGCGCGGCTCGGCGGGCGCGTCGCGTTTGCCGGACCGATGGGCGATGCGCGGGAAACGTCGAGCGACTTCATTCTCGACCAGATGGCGACTGAGGGCATCGACACCGCACATATCGTGCGCATACCGCGCGCGGCGACACCCGTCTCCGCGATCATCATCGACGCATCAGGCGAACGAACGCTGACGATCTATCGCGATCCCGCGCTGTGGACCGTGAAGCTAGCAGATGCAGCCGAACTCCTCGCGGATTGCCAGGCCGTCCTGGTCGAGAGCCGCTGCGGCGCCTTTTGCAACGATATTTGCACCGAGGCGCACCGGCGCGGCATTCCCGTGATCGTCGGTGTCGACCGGGCGATGGCGCTGACCGACGTCCTGCTGAAGGCCGCCTCGCATCTGCTGTTCGCCAGCGAGCAGGCGCAGGAAACCGCCGGCGTCGCCGGCGACGCCGAAGCCTTGAAGCGCTTGGCCAAGCTGACGCCAGCCTTCCTCGCCGCCACCCGCGGCCCACGCGGCACGATCTGGCTGAACGAGACGGGCACGCTGGAGGAGACGCCGGCCTTTCCGGTCGAGGCGGTCGATACGCTCGGGGCCGGCGACGTCTTCCACGGCGCTTTCACGCTTCGGCTCGCCGAGGGCGCCGGGGTGCCGGACGCGCTGCGATTCGCCGCGGCCGCCGCAGCTCTGAAATGCACCCGGCATGGCGGCGGCACCGCCGCGCCCCAACGCATTGAAGTTGAACAGTTTTTATGTGATCGCCGTTAGAGCCTTTGCAGGGGCGCGCTGAGATTATGGGCTTGCGATAGAAGATTTTCCTCTATATGACGGAAATCAGCCATCATATTGGAACAACGTTCTTCAAATGACCGATGCCGCCGTCCAGATCCCTGAGACCAGCCGCCGCCTCGATGCCATCGACCGCAAGATCCTGATGGTACTCCAGGAGGATGCCTCCCTGTCGGTAGCCGAAATCGGCGACCGTGTTGGCCTGTCCTCGACCCCATGCTGGAAGCGCATCCAGCGCCTGGAGGCGGACGGCGTGATCCTGAAACGGGTCGCGCTGGTCGATCAGAACAAGATCGGGCTGGGTATCTCCGTGTTCGTGTCGGTGGAGAGCTCCGATCATTCCGACGCCTGGCTCAAGAGATTCGCCGAGGCGGTCAGCGCGATGCCCGAGGTGATGGAGTTCTATCGCATGGCCGGCGACGTCGATTACATGCTGCGCGTCGTGGTCGCGGACATGCAGGCCTACGACGTCTTCTACAAGAAGCTGATCGCCGCCGTGCCGCTGAAGAACGTCACCTCGCGCTTCGCGATGGAGAAGATCAAGTCGGTGACGACGCTGCCGATCCCTGCCGTGGTGGCGGCGTAAGGCGCACCATACAGATGCTGTCATCGCCCGGCGAAGACCGGACGATCCGGTCTTCCAGAGACAGTGCGGGGATACGGAGAAGCCGCAGCGTACTGGATGCCCCGGTGAAGCCGGAGCATGACAGCGGTGTGAGAGGCCTGCATCACGCCTCCCTCACCTCAAATCTTCTGATTGTACTCGCCGACTTCGGGATGGGTGCGCAGCACGCTGTTCACCATCTCGAACATGTCGTGCATGCGCTGCTCGGAGACGGGGCTCTCGACCACGACCACCAGTTCGGGCTTGTTGGAGGAGGCACGCACCAGCCCCCAGCTGCCGTCCTCGACCGTGACGCGCACGCCGTTCACCGTGACGAGATCGCGGATCGATTGCCCGCCGATCTTGGCGCCCTTGGCCTGCAGGCTTTCGAAGTGCTTCACGACCTTGTCGATGACGCTGTACTTCACCTCGTCGGCGCAGTGCGGTGACATCGTGGGCGATGACCAGGTCTTTGGCAGCGCGTTCTTCAGGTCCGCCATCGACTTGCCGGGCGCGCGGTCGAGCATGTCGCAGATCGCGATCGCCGAAACCAGGCCGTCGTCATAGCCACGGCCGTAGGGCTTGTTGAAGAAGAAGTGGCCGGACTTCTCGAATCCCGCGAGCGCGCCCGTCTCGTTGGTGCGGCGCTTCATGTAGGAATGGCCGGTCTTCCAATAGGCGGTTTTGGCGCCCTGCTTCTGCAGCACCGGATCGGTGATGAACAGGCCGGTCGACTTCACATCGACGATGAACTGCGCGTCCTTGTGGATCGCCGACATGTCGCGCGCCAGCATCACGCCGACCTTGTCGGCAAAGATCTCCTCGCCGGTGTTGTCGACGACGCCGCAGCGATCGCCGTCACCATCGAAGCCGAGGCCGACATCGGCCTTGTGATGCAGCACCGCATCGCGGATCGCGTGCAGCATCTCCATGTCTTCGGGGTTCGGATTGTATTTCGGGAAGGTGTGGTCGAGCTCGGTGTCGAGCGGGATCACCTCGCAGCCGATCGCCTCCAGCACCTGCGGCGCGAACGCGCCGGCAGTGCCGTTGCCGCAAGCCGCAACGACCTTGAGCTTGCGTTTGAGCTTCGGACGATTGGTGAGATCGGCGATGTAGCGCGCCGGATAATTCTCGTGGAACTGGTAGGAGCCGCCCGCCTTGTTCTTGAACGCGGCGTTGAGCACGATTTCCTTCAACCGCGTCATTTCGTCGGGGCCGAAGGTCAACGGACGGTTGGCGCCCATCTTCACGCCGGTCCAGCCATTGTCGTTATGCGAGGCGGTCACCATGGCGACCGCGGGCACGTCGAGGTCGAACTGCGCGAAATACGCCATTGGCGTCACCGCAAGCCCGATGTCGTGCACCTTGCAGCCCGCGGCCATCAGGCCGGAGATCAGCGCATATTTGATTGAGGCCGAATAGCCGCGGAAATCATGGCCTGTGACGATCTCCGGCTTGACGCCGAGCTCGGCGATCAGCGCGCCCAACCCCATGCCGAGCGCCTGGATCCCCATCAGGTTGATTTCCTTCTGGAACAGCCAGCGCGCGTCGTATTCGCGAAAACCGGTCGGCTTCACCATCGGTTCGGATTCGAAGGCGTAGGTGTTGGGCAAAAGCACGGATTTCGGCTTGGGAAACATGGAGACGGTCTCGTGAAAGGGGCTTGAATTGGTGCAGCCTTAGCGAATGCCGGGCCGCAGCGGAAGGCAGGAATAAAGGCTTATGGCTGACAATTGCGGCAGTTTGGCAACGAAAAGCGGGGCCCGCGGATGGTCAGCGCAAGACCAAACTATCCGGGCGCTACTGCCCGACCCTACTGCTCCAGCACCATCTGGCCGTTGGCGTATTCAAAACGCCTGAGACGCGACAGGAAGGAGAGGCCCAGCAGGTTCTCCGACAGCGCCGCGTCGGGGAGCACCATGGCATCGACGTCGCGCACGATGAGGCCGCCGACATCAAGCATCGCGATGCGGGTGCGCGCGGCCTTGATGGTGCCGTTCGCGGTGGTGACCGTGGCGTTGTATTCGCTGCGCGAGGGACGTAGGCCGAAGCGCGCGGCCGAGGTCTCGTTCAGCGCCACAACGGAGGCGCCGGTGTCGACCATGAAGCCGATGCGCTGACCGTCGATGCGGCCTTCGGCCTGGAAGTGGCCGCGAATGTCGCGGGGGATGTTGAGGCTGCGGCCGCCAGCTGGCGCGGTCGCCGCGACCGCAACGGTCGTGCGTGGCACTGAGGTGGCGGACGCGGAGCTCACCCTGTCCGCCATCTGCGCCATGAAGGTGCCGAGGCCGATCATGATGGCCGCGAAGATCATAATGTTACGCATCACACCACTTCCGAGCCGGAGAGCTCGATTTCACCACGCGGCACGCCCGCCCGCGAGCGAACGCCCGGCGGAGCCGGCGCTATTTTGACGAAAAGGATGAGCGGACGGTTAATGGCTTCAGGTGCCGCGCGGCTTTGCGCGCCGGGTCGGCATCGCGCTGGCCGGATCATCCGGCCAGGGATGGCGCGGATAGCGGCCGCGCAGGTCGGAACGGACCGCCGCATAGCTGCCGCGCCAGAAGCCGGGGAGATCGCGCGTCACCTGCACGGGGCGTTGCGCCGGCGACAGCAATTCGAGCACTAGCGGCACCTTGCCGGCGGCGATCGAGGGATGGGTGTTGAGGCCGAACAGTTCCTGCAGCCGCACCGCGATAGTCGGTCCCTGCTCGGCCTCGTAGTCGATCGCGAGCACGCTTCCCGTGGGCGCCTCGAAATGGGTCGGCGCCTCGCGGTCGAGCCGCGCGCGCATCTCCCACGGCAACAGCGCCATCAACGCATCGGAGAGGTCGCCCGCGGAAATGTCCTTCAGCGCGATCTTGTCGTAGAGAACAGGCACCAGCCAATCGTCACGCCGCGCGATCAGCTCGCTATCGGAGAGATCGGGCCAGCTCTCGCCCTCGGCCTTGCGCAAGAACATCACGCGATCGCGCCATTGTTTTGCGGCCTTCGACCATGGCAGCCGGTCGAGGCCGGCGGCGATGAGACCATCTGCGAAGATGCGCGCAGTATCCTCCGATGGCGATACAGGAAGCGTCGCGTCGGACAGCGTGATCGCGTGCAGCATGCGCTTGCGGCGGGCGCGCAGTGCCATCGCGCCGCGGTCGAACGAGATCTCGTCGGCGCTCTCGATATGCTCGGCGAAATGCCGCTCGATATCGTCCTCGGCGATTTGCGCCGCGAGCAGGATGCGGCCGCTCGCAGCCGTGCCGGTCATCTCGCCGATCGCGATGTAAGGCGCTCGCGCGAGCGAAGAGCTCTGCTCCACCGCGGCGCCCCGGCCGTTGGCGAGCACGAAACTACCGTTGCCGCGGTTGCGGGCGACGCGGTCCGGGAAGGCATAGGCCAGCATCAGGCCGGTGGAGAGATCCTCCTGCGGTCCCGGCTTCTCGGACGCTGCGACCTGCGAGGCCCAGCGTCGCGCGAGATCGCGCGCACTCGCCGCCCGCGGCGAGCGGTCGCGGCGGAACTGGTCACGCCGGTGCTCGAGATCGACGCTGTCGCCGCCGAGCCCGCGCTCGGTGATGATGGCGGCGATCTCGGCCGCCTCTTCGCCGCAGCCTGCACGATGCGAATCCACGATCATGCGGGCCAGCCGCGGCGGCAGCGCCAGCGCGCGCAGGCTCTTGCCTTCCGCCGTAATGCGGCCATCGCCATCGAGCGCATTAAGCTCGGAGAGCAAGCTCTTGGCCTCCTTCCAGGCCGGCTGCGGCGGTGGATCGAGGAAGGACAACGCGGAGGGATCGGCAACGCCCCATTGCGCGAGGTCGAGCACCAGCGAGGACAGGTCGGCACTCAGGATTTCGGGTTGCGTATAGAGCGCCAGCGAGGCGGTCTGCGGCTCGTCCCAGAGCCGGTAGCAGACGCCTGGCTCGGTGCGGCCGGCGCGGCCGCGGCGCTGATCGACTGCAGCACGCGACGCACGCACGGTTTCGAGCCGCGTCAGGCCGATGTCGGGCTCATAGCGCGGCACGCGGGCGAGCCCCGAATCGACGACGATACGCACGCCTTCGATCGTCAGCGAGGTCTCGGCGATCGAGGTCGCCAGCACCACCTTGCGCATGCCCTTTGGCGTAGGCGAGATGGCGCGGTCCTGCACGGCGGCATCGAGCGCGCCGAACAGCGGCACAATTTCGGTGCTGGCGTCCTGCACGCGCTCGCTGAGGAAATTCTGAGTGCGGCGGATTTCGGCCGCCCCCGGCAGGAAGGCGAGCACCGAGCCGCTGTCGGCGCGCAGGGCCGAGGCAATCGCATCCGCCATCTGCCGCTCGATCGGCGCATCCGCCTTGCGGCCCAGATAGCGCGTCTCGACCGGAAAGGCGCGGCCCTCGCTTTCGACGACGGGAGCATCGCCCAGCAGCTTGGCCACGCGCGCACCGTCGAGCGTGGCCGACATCACCAGGATTCGTAGTTCCTCGCGCAGACCGGTTTGCGCATCCCGCGCCAGCGCGAGGCCCATGTCGGCATCGAGCGAGCGCTCGTGGAATTCGTCGAACAAGATTGCCGCAACGCCGGAGAGCTCGGGATCGTCGAGGATCTGGCGGGTGAAGATCCCCTCGGTCACCACCTCGATGCGCGTGGCGCGCGAGATCTTCGAACCGAACCGGACACGATAACCGACGGTCTCCCCCGTGCGCTCGCCAAGCGACTTGGCCATGCGATCGGCGCTGGCGCGCGCGGCGATACGGCGCGGCTCGAGCACGATGATCTTCTTGCCCTTGGCCCAGGGCGCATCGAGCAGCGCCAGCGGCACGCGTGTGGTCTTGCCGGCGCCCGGAGGGGCGACCAGCACGGCCGCATTGTGCGCCTCCAGCGTGCGCGAGAGGTCGTCGAGCACGGCATCGATCGGGAGGGGCGTGTCGAAGCTACGGGGCAAGGTCTATCCACTCGTCATGCCCAGCCTTGTGCCGGGCATCCACGTCTTCGACTAGAAAACAGACGTGGATGGCGGGGAGCCGGCTCCGCGAACGCATCGCCGGGCTACAGAATCGGGCCGGCGAAGCCTAAGCGAAGACGGCAAGCCCGGCCATGACGGAATTACGTGCGGTGGTGGATCAGGCCTGGGGCGACCGCCCCACGCTCTCATAGGTGAAGCCGGCGGCAGCCATGTCTTCGGGGCGGTAGATGTTGCGCAGGTCGACGATGATGGGCTGCGCCATGGTGGTCTTCAGCCGGTCGAGATCGAGCGCGCGGAA
>NZ_JADFUE010000119.1:0-10391 GCF_054967145.1 Bradyrhizobium sp. UFLA06-24 | reverse complement strand
GATCTCGCCTCGATCCTGCACGACGATCATCTGGAGGCGACCGGCTTCTTTCCGGTCGTCAACCATCCGACCGAAGGTCCGATCCGCAGCATGAAGGTCACGGCGACCTGGTCGGACAGCCAGGCCGAGCCGGTGCGCCTGGCGCCGCGCCTCAACGAGCACGGCGCGGAGATCCTGCGCGAGATCGGCTACGCCGCTGACGAGATCGCCGCCATGATCCGCGACGGCGTCACGCGGCCGGCGGCGGAGTAGGGGGATTCATGAGCTTCATCACCGGCGTCGGCCTCACGCCGTTCGGCAAGCACGAAGGCTCATCCTCGCTTGACCTGATGAGCACGGCTGCCCAACTCGCGCTCGACGATGCCGGGCTGAAGCGGGCCGAGATCGACGGCATCCTCTGCGGCTATTCCACGGTCTCGCCGCACATCATGCTGGCGACCGTGTTCGCCGAACATTTTGGCATCCGCCCGTCTTACGCTCATGCTGTGCAGGTCGGCGGCGCCACGGGCCTCGCGATGACGATGCTCGCCCACCATCTCGTCGAAGCGGGCGTTGCGCGCAACGTGCTCGTCGTCGCCGGCGAGAATCGCCTGACCGGACAGTGCCGCGATGCCTCGATCCAGGCGCTGGCACAGGTGGGGCATCCTGAGTACGAGGTGCCGCTCGGGCCGACCATTCCCGCTTATTACGGCCTCGTCGCCAGCAGATACATGCACGAATACGGCGTGACCGACGAGGATCTCGCCGAATTCGCGGTGCTGATGCGTGCGCACGCCTGCACGCATCCTGGTGCGCAATTCCATGATCCGATCACGGTTGCCGACGTCATGGCCTCGAAGCCGGTGGCGATGCCGCTCAAGCTGCTCGACTGCTGTCCGGTGTCCGACGGCGGTGCGGCTTTCGTCGTCAGCCGCGAGCGGACCGGAGAGGCGGGGGTCCGTATCCGCGGCTGTGCCCAGGCGCACACCCATCAGCATGTCACGGCGGCGCCGGACTTGAGCGAACTCGGCGCCGAGATCTCCTTCGCGCGCGCCAAGGAGGCCACGGGCCTCGCGATCTCCGACGTGCGCTACGCCGCGATCTACGACAGTTTTACCATCACGCTCGCGATGCTGCTGGAAGACCTCGGCCTTGCCGGCCGCGGCGAGGCGGCAGCACGGGTGCGTGCCGGTCATTTCAGCCGCGACGGCGCGATGCCGCTGAACACCCATGGCGGCCTGCTCAGCTACGGCCATTGCGGCGTCGGCGGCGCCATGGCGCATCTGGTCGAGGCCCACTTGCAAATGACGGAGCGGGCGTCGAATCGTCAGGTGCGTGACGCCTCGATCGCGCTGCTGCACGGCGACGGCGGCGTGCTGTCGTCCCATGTCAGCATGTTTCTGGAGCGGGTGCGATGAGCGAGGATCTTGTGGACTGGACCGGTGGCGAAGAGGCCATCGTTTTTCAGACCTGCACCGCGTGCGGTCATGTGCAGTACTTCCATCGTGCCTTTTGTGCGGCGTGTGGAACGGGAGGTCCGCGCGAGGAGCGCGCCAGCGGCAGGGGCACGGTCTACGCGGCCTCGCTGGTCTGCCGGGCCGCCACGCCGGAGACGCGCGCCCACGTGCCCTACAACATCCTGCTGGTCGATTGCGCCGAGGGCTTTCGCATGATGGCCCATGGCGAGAACGGACTGTCGATCGGCGATGCCGTCACCGCGGGCTTCAGGCCTTTTGCCGGCAAGCTCGTGCCGTACTTCACGAAGGAACCGTAACGGGATCCGTCATTCGGGGGCGGTCCAAGGGACCGAGCCTGGAACGGGTATTCTGGGCCTGGCCTGTGCGAGAGCCACCCCGGAATGACGAAAACTGAAGAACCCTGACTAGCGCCCGTAGAACAAGATGCTGGCGATGACGAGCATCGCCGTCACCGCCAGCATATGCGCGAGCGCTCCCGAGGCTGCCCCCTTGGTGGCTTCCTTCATGCCGTTATCTCCCTAGACTTGGGCGTGACTCATCGTTGCGTGGTGAGCGCGCAGACGGCCAATTGTTTTTACTCGGAACACCCCACTTCGAGTATTCACCGCAATGTGTCCCCACGCGGCGAATATCGACTGTGCCAAGGTCGATCAGCAATGCGGCGGCAATTTGACTCGATGATGTTGCTCCTGCGTCCGCGCGCAATTAGAGTTCGAGGGAACTTAGCGCGACAAAGACAATAAGCATCAAAAGCCTCAGGAAAACTCAAGGCAAATCATGGCCCGCATCGACTACAGCGACCCATCCAAGGCGTCCGACCGCACCCGCGAAATCCTCGACAAAAATCGAAACGCCAACATCTTCCGCATGATGGCGCATTCGCCGAGCTATTTTGAGCAGTACTGCCGGCTCGGCGGTGCCATCAGGCACAAGGGCGAGCTCGATCCTGTCGTGCGCGAGCTCGCGATCACACGTACCGGCATTCTGTGCGAAGCGCCGTACGAGGTCATCGCGCACAAGCGCATCGGCAAGAATGTCGGCGTCACCGACGCGCAGAACGAGGCGCTCGAAAACTGGCAGGCCGCAACCTGCTTCGACGAGACCCAGCGCGCTGCGCTGGCTTTCACCGACGAGATCGTCAAGCTGAAGAAGCCGACCGATGCGACCTTCAAGGCGATCGCCGCCAGGCTGACGCCCCCGGGGCTCGTCGAGCTGCAGCTCTCGGTCGGATTCTACATCATGACGTCAAAGTTCCTGGAGACATTCGAGATTGATCTCCAGCCCGTCACCGAAGTGGTGGGCTGATCCAAAGCTTGGGCGAGCGAGGAATGGTCATGACGATCGATGAATATGCGGCTTGGGCCGCGATAACAGCGAAAGTCGATGAACATCCCTCGAACGAACGGCTGTCCTATCTCGGGCTTGGGCTTGCCGGTGAAGCCGGCGAGGTCGCCGAGCACATCAAGAAGCTGCTGCGTGACGACTGGCTCGACAAGGCGGGTCTCGTCGAAGAGCTCGGCGATGTCATCTATTATTGGGCCTGCCTGTGCACTGCCACCGGTCAGCAACCGTCCGAATTGCTCAAGGCCAGCGCCGCCAAGATCAAACGGCGGATCAGCGAGGCGGCAAGCCGGTAGAGTGCGAGGCGCATTTGGGGCACCGTCAGTTTCCGCGCCGTCATGGCCGGGCTTGTCCCGGCCATCCACTCCTTACCGCGCGAAAAGAACGTGGATGTCCGGGACAATCCCGGGCATGACGAGCACTCGGGGATGAGACCACTAAGTCGACGTCAGGATGTCGACCTTGGTGTTGGCGACGATCAGTCGATCGGCCAATAGTTGCGCCAGGTTGCGCATGATCCGCTCGGAGGCGCCCGGGTGCTGCTTGCGGAAGCGCTCGAATTCTTTCAGAGGGACCACGAACGCGGTCGCCGCCATATCCGCGAACACGTCGGCGGAGCGGATGGTCTCGATCAGGGCCATCTCGCCGAAGGCCATGCCGGCGGTGAGCGTCGCCAGCCTGACGCCGTCGCGCAGTGTGACATGCACCGCGCCGCTGCGCAGGAAAAACAGGGCATCGGCAGGATCGCCGGTTGTGATGATCTTTGCGCCGGATTGATAGGTCCTGATGGTGCAGATCGAGGCGAGGTCGATCAGCTCTTCCTCGCCGAGGCCGTCGAGCAGCGGCTGCTCCGACAGCTCGGTGGTCTCATGAAAATCGATCGAGCCGCCATAGCGGTAAACGATCTGGTCTTCCGCCCATTCGATGGCGGTGTCGAGCAGGTAGAAGTCGCGAACGTTCTTCAGCTTCGCGGTCCATTCCCGCAGGCTGTCCCACTCCCTGGAGGCGCGGCGGACGCCTGAAATCACCACGGTTACATCAAGCGCGGCGAGCTCTTCGAAGGCTTCGGCGATGAGCCGGGCGCCGGCGCGCGTGGTCGACGTGACGCGGTGCAGGTCGAACACGACGATTTGCGGCCGCGCTCGCCCCGCAAGCCGACGCGAGACGTAGTCGACGGCCGAGAGCGACAACACGCCGACCAGCTCGATCACCCGCACCGCCTGCTCGTGCGCGACGAGGATGTCGCGCTCCTGCTGGCGGCGGACGCGGCGTGACGGGCTCTTGCCGATGTCGTAGTCGGCAATGACGGCGTTGCGGGCGTCGTCGCTGCGGTTGAGCATATGCAGGTCATAATGTGACGACAGCGCCTCGCAGACCTTGATGCCGCGCACGCTGTTGCCGTGCTTGTCGAGTTTCGGCGAGTAGCTGCCGAGGCCGAGGCGGGCGGGGAGCGCCGCCAGGATGCCGCCGCCGACGCCGCTCTTGGCGGGGATGCCGATGCGGTAGATCCATTCGCCGGCATAGTCGTACATGCCCGACGACGTCATCACCGACAGCGTGCGCGAGATCGCGTAAGGCGTCAGCACCTGCTCGCCGGTCACCGGGTTGATCCCGCGATTGGCAAGCGTTGCCGCCATCACTGCGATGTCGCGCGCGGTGACCAGCACCGCGCATTGCCGGAAATAGACATCGAGCACGCCGGCGACGTTGTCCGAGATCACCGCGTTGGTCTTGAGCAGATAGCCGATGGCGCGGTTGCGATCGCCGGTCTGGCTCTCGGACGCGTAGACCGCCTCGTCGACGGCGAGTTCGCGCCCCGCGAAGCGGCCGAGCGCGAGCCAGATCTGCTCAAAGGCCTCTGGGCCCTTGCTATCGTAGATCAGCCCGGTGCAGGCGATCGCGCCGGCATTGACCATCGGATTGAACGGATGGTTCTCGGAATTGAGCCGGATCGAGTTGAAGGGATCGCCCGACGGCTCGACGCCGATCGCACTCTCGACCTTGCCCGCGCCGAGCAGGTCCAGCGCCAGCGCGAACACGAACGGCTTCGACATGGACTGGATGGTGAAGGGGACCCTGGAGTCGCCGACCTCGTAGACATGGCCGTCGAGCGTCGCGAGGCTGATGCCGAAATAGGCAGGGTCGGCTTTGCTCAGCTCGGGAATGTAGTCGGCCACCTTGCCTGACGTTTCAGCGGAGAATTCATTGAGGCAAGTATCGAGAAACCGCAGCAGCGGCGGCTTCGAGCGGGTCCAGGCAGAGGCGGGCGGCGGTTGCGCTATCATCGCATCCTTGTGCAACGCAATCGGGGCACGCGCAACCCGTCGATACCAGCGCGCCCGTCCGCGCGACGTCCGAACGCAAGACGCCGATCGTCATCTTGATATCGTCTGTTTCAGATTGTCGCGGACAAGAAAGCTGCGGGCAGCGCGAGCTTAACTCGCGACGATCGCGATCGTCTGGCCTTCGGCGACGAGGTCGTCGATGTCAACGAGGAGTGATTTGAGTGTGCCCGATGCAGGAGAAGGCACCGGTATCTCCATCTTCATCGCTTCGACAAGCACAATCTCATCGCCATCGGCGACGGTTCCCCCAACTTGCACGGGAGTTGCGCAGATCCGACCGGCGACCTCCGTCACGATCTTAATTTCTGGCATGCCATCGCCTTTTTGTTGTCGTCGCAAAATGCCTGAGGTAGCGTCATCTGCAAGTGGAATTTAATTCCGCAGAGCGGAACAAACGGTAGGGATCATGGGACGACGTTCGGAGCGGTTAAGCAGGCAAGGTGCGCTCGCTGGCGATGCCGGTGAGGGTGATGTCATCCAGGTAGTTTCGCGCGCGTTCGACGTGTTGCGATGCTTCGAGGGCCATGAAGCGCGGCTCGGCAATCTCGAGATTTCGAATCGCTGCGGCCTGCCGCGCTCGACGGTGTCGCGCCTCACGCACACGCTGACGCGCATGGGACAGCTGGTGTATTTGCCGCGCGATCAGAAATATCGTATCGGCCCCAGCGCGGTGGCGATGAGCGCCTCGATGATGAAGGGTGCGCAGCTTCGCAGCATGATCCGCCAGCGGTTGCAGGAAGTCGCCGAGCAGCTTCCAGGCACGGTCGGCTTCGTCGTGCCCGATCGCTTCCATCTGGTCTATCTCCAGTTCGCGCGCTCGGCCTCTGCGCTCGGCCTGCATGAAGGCACCGGCAGCCGCATCTCGATGGCCTCGACCGCGGCGGGCGCGGCCTACACGGCAGCCCTCTCGCCGGAAGTCGGCGATGCCTTCATTGCCGAGATGGAACGGGAAGCGCCTGAGGCTGCAAAGATCCTCAAGCCCCGCATCGAGGCCAACAGGCAGTCGCTGCGCGAGCGCGGCTATGTCGTCGCCTGCGGCCTGTGGAGCCCGCACATCAACGGCCTCGCGGTGCCGATCTGGGCACCGCAGTACCAGACCTTCGTGGTCATCACGATCGGTCTGTTGTCCGCGATGTATGACGAGCAGCGTCTGCATGCGGAAGTCGCGCCGCTGATGCTCGAACTCGGCCGCTCGCTCGGCAGCTTGGTAGAAGGCGCGGAAGGCGACGTCTTCAACAACCGCATTTCGCGTAAACCGGTCGCAATGGCCGTGCACAACAATAACAAGCCGATCCATTCGGAGGGAGTGAATGAACTGGAAGCCGGAACTCGACGAGCTCGCCCGGCGCGAAGCCTTCGCGCGGGAGATGGGCGGCGTTGACAAGGTCAAGCGACAGCATGACCAGGGCCGGCTGACAGTTCGGGAACGCATCGACGGACTGATCGACAAGGGGACTTTCCACGAGATCGGTGCCGTCTCCGGCATCGGTGAGTACGACTCCACCGGTGAGTTGCAGAAGGTGACGCCGGCGAACTGCGTGTTCGGCCGCGCGCGCGTCGACGGTCGCACTGTGGTCGTGGTCGGCGATGACTTCACCGTGCGCGGCGGCTCCGCCGATGCGTCGATCTCGGCCAAGCCCTTAATGGCGGAGGAGATGGCGCACGACTTCCGTCTGCCCATCATCCGCATCATCGAGGGCTCGGGCGGCGGTGGCTCGGTCAAGACCATCGAGACCAAGGGCGCGGCGAATCTGCCTGGAGGAATCGGCGGCACCCGCTGGTACCGGTTCACGACCGAGAATTTGTCGCGCGTGCCCGTGGTCGCGCTCGGCCTCGGCTCGGTTGCAGGGCTAGGTGCTGCACGTCTTGCATCGAGCCACTATTCCATCATGACCCGCAAGTCCGCGATGTTCGTCGCGGGCCCGCCGGTGGTGAAGGCGCTGGGGCAGGATCTCTCGAAGGAGGAGCTAGGCGGCGCGGACATCCAGACCCGCGCCGGCGCGATCGATCACGCCGTCGAGACGGAAGAGGAGGCGTTTGCCTGCGCGCGACGCTTCCTGTCTTACCTACCGTCGTCGGTTTACGAGCTGCCGCCGACCTTGCCCTGTTCCGACAATCCGGAGCGCAGCGACGAGGCGCTGATCAACGCAGTGCCGCGCAACCGCAAGCAGGTCTACAAGATCCGGCCGATCATCGAGTCCGTCGTCGACAAGGGTTCGTTCTTCGAGGTCGCAAAGAACTTCGGCAAGCCCATCATCGTGGGCCTGGCGCGGCTCGAGGGCAGGGCGGTGATGCTGCTCGCCAGCGACAGTTTCCACTATGGCGGCTCCTGGACGGCCGATGCCTGCCAGAAGGTGGTGCGCTGGGTGGACTTCGCCGAAACCTTCCATCTGCCGATCGTCTATCTCATGGACTGCCCGGGCTTCATGATCGGCCTCGATGCCGAGAAGGCGGCAACGATCCGCCACGGCGTCCGCGCCCTGGCCGCGGTCAACCAGACCACGGTGCCCTGGTGCACGGTGATCCTGCGCAACGCCTTCGGCGTCGCTGGCGTCGTGCATCAGCCGGCCGACCGCTTCTCGATCCGCTACGCCTGGCCATCGGCCTATTGGGGCTCGCTCCCGCTCGAAGGCGGCATCGAGGCCGCCTATCGCGCCGACATCGACGCGGCCGAGGACAAGGCCGCCAAACTCGATGAGATCCAGCAGCGGCTCAATAAGCTGCGCTCGCCGTTCCGCTCGGCCGAAAAATTCTGGGTCGAGGAGATCATCGATCCCCGCAAGACGCGCTCGCTGCTGTGCGAGTTCGCGCGGCTGGCCGAGCCGCTGCGCAAAGCGGGACCGCCGGAGAACATGACGATCCGGCCGTAAAAGCGCAGCCGCCCACGTGCCGGAAGTTAACCCAGGTTAAATCCCGCACAAGGGCAACCTCTTTTCGCCGTTCTTCAGGCCCATTTCAGCCAAACCGATAGTGGTTGTTGCTGACCGGGGCAGGACCCTCCAACCCAGAGTCCTGCAATGATCAACCGAGTTCTTTCGGCGTGCGTTTTTATTGTCATCAGCTCCGTCGCCGCGGAAGCGCGGCCCTATCGCAGTCTTCAGGCCGCCGAGTGCAACGTCACCATGCCGTGCGACTTCTCGTACGCGCAAACGCGCCGTGGGCGGTCTCCCAGGCAGGCATTACATGCGTATCGCGCAACACAGATGACGGTGACCGATGCCGGCAACACCGCCAGCACGATCAGCGTCTCCGGTGATCGCGTCATTGGTGGTCGTCCGGCCGGTTGTCCGTCGTCTTTTTGTGGCTGCGGCGCCGCGATCCGCGTGTTCGGTCACGTCGTGCCGGAGTTGAATCTCGCGTCCAACTGGCTGCGCTTTCCGCGGACGGCGCCGGCGCCGGGGATGGTCGCAGCGCGCCACGGGCATGTCTTCGTGCTGGAGCAGTCACTCGGTGGCGACATGTGGATGGCGTATGACGCCAATTCGGGCGGTCACGCGACGCGCATGCACGCGCGTTCGCTGCGGGGCTACACGGTCGTGAATCCGCACGGCTGAGGAGGCGGTGCGGGTGTGCAGCATTCTCACACCCGCAGCACTTTCCCGGGGTTCATGATGTTTTGCGGATCGAGCGCGCGCTTGATGGTGCGCATGATGTCGAGCTCGGTCTTCGAGCGGTAGTGGCTGAGCTCGTCGAGCTTGTCGATGCCGATGCCGTGCTCGGCCGAGATCGAGCCGCCCATGGAGGTGACGAGATCGTTGACGGCCCGCGTGATCGCGGCCGTGTATTGGTTCAGCGTCTGCTGATCCATGCCGATGGGGCCCATGAACGAGAAATGCAGATTGCCGTCGCCGATATGCCCCAACGGATAAGGGCGGATGCTTGGGAGAATCTCGAGCACGGCCTTCAGTCCCTTGGCGATGAAATCTGGAATTCTGGAGATCGCCACCGACACGTCGTAGCTGATCCCCGGTCCCTCCGCCCGCGACGCCTCGGCGACAGCTTCGCGGATGCGCCACATGTTGCGCGATTGATGCCCGGCGTGCGCGATCGCCGCGTCGAGCACGCGGCCGGCCTCGAGCTGGTCGGCGAGAAACTGCTCCAGCTTCTCGGACATGCCTTCAGTGCTGCCCCGGCGCGCCCGCGCTGACGACCATTCCAGCAGCAGGTACCACGGCGTGTCCGCCTTCAGTGGATCCTGGACGCCGGGAATGTGGCGCATCACCATGTCGATGGCGGCGCGGCTCATCAGCTCGCAGGAGCCGACATTGTCCTCGGATGCCGCATGGGCTTCGGACAGGATCTCCAGCGCCGCGCGTGGGTCGCGGACAGCCAGCCACGCGGTGCTGATGTCTTTCGGCGCCGGCCACAGCTTGAGGACCGCCTTGGTGATGACGCCGAGCGTGCCTTCGGCGCCCATGAAGAGATGCTTGAGGTCGTAGCCGGTGTTGTCCTTTTTCAACGCGCGCAATCCGTCCCAGACGTCGCCGTTGGGCAGCACGACCTCGAGCCCGAGGACGAGATTGCGGGCATTGCCATAGCGCAGCACCTGTACGCCACCGGCATTGGTCGAGAGATTGCCGCCGATCATGCATGAGCCCTGGGCGCCAAGACTGAGCGGCAGGAACCTGTCATGCGCCGCCGCGGTCTCCTGAAGCGTCTGCAGCACGCAGCCCGCCTCGACCGTCATCGCGTAACCGACGGGATCGACGTCCAGCACGCGGTTCATCCGCCCCAGCGACAGCACGATGCCGGTGTGCGCGGGCCACGGCGTGGCGCCGCCCATCAGCCCGGTGTTGCCACCCTGGGGCACGATCGCGATGCGGTGCTGATGGCAGAGCCGCACCACTTTCGAGACTTCCTCCGTGCTGCCAGGACGAACCACAGCGCCGGCGCCGCCGACCAGCAAGCCGCGCCAGTCCGTCACGAAGGGCTGCTTGCCGTGCTCGTCCTCGATAAGGCCTTTCTCGCCCACGATCGCACGCAACGCATCGCGTAGGTGATCGGTCAAGGGAACGGTCGGGATGGCGGGGACGGGCGACGGGAAGGCGGTCGGCATCTTGTTTCCTCTGGCGCATCTTGGTGTGCACTGCGCGCGCGAAGCGCTTGAGGCTCATTGTCCACGTTTGCGTCGCGAAGTCTATCGGCAACACCGGGACAATGTCCCGCAATATCTCTCAACATCTTCGCCAACATCTTGCGCCCCGTCTCCGCTTAGGAGGTGACAGGATTTCATCGATCAGGATTGACA
>NZ_JADFUE010000118.1:0-11046 GCF_054967145.1 Bradyrhizobium sp. UFLA06-24 | reverse complement strand
TAACGCGCCGCCGCCTACTAAACCACGATGTTCATTCTTGATGGATTGCATGCTATTGAGCGCGCCGTCGAGTCCGCCGCGACGGGCCTCTAGGACGCGTGTGCGATTAACCATGGCGCTCCCCCCCACACGCGTTGGTCTCTGCGGACTTTCAGCCAACAGAAGATTGTCTTTCACAGAAATATTATCGAACTATCAGAGACGAAATTCATTGATATCGCCGCTCACGGGGCCGAAATCCTGCGCCGGGGCCGCACAGTGCGAAGATTCATGTTCATCTATAAAGCAGGAGATGCGGTGACCTTTACTCGATGAAGGCGGCCTATGGCTAATGTCATCTGGCGGGCGCGATCGCTGAGATGAAGCCCCTCTATCTTTTTCGCGATATTCGCGAAGATCTTCATGTCGCCTGAAGAACGGTTCGGTAGGTGTATCACGGACTACAAAGGCGCAGAAATGAACTGCAGTAACATGAATGCTGCGCAGTCGGTGAGCATTAGCAGCTCTTAATTGCAAGCTTGGCGAGGACGTGACAGAGATGCTGGAGTTCGTGCCGTGCTAGTGGAAGGTGATCCAGCATGTGCGCTAGAAGCTCGTCTGCCGGGCCTGCAAAGCGATCACCCAACGAGGGCTCCCTCGCATCCGACTGCGCGCGGTCGTGCAGGGCCCAAGCCGCTGACCTATGTCCTGTTCGCCAAGTACGTCTGCACCTGCCACTTTATCGTCAGAGCGACGTCTACCAGTGGGAAAGCATCGATCTCGTGTATCCGCTTGCGGCTGGGTAGGTGACTGCGCGGCAATCCTGATGCCGCTGGTCGATGCGATCTGGAGCCACGTCTTCGCGGCCGAGCGCATCCACCGGTCAAGCCGACGTCAGCGACAATCTCTCACCACTCCGAGACCTTATTCTTCAGCGCGACGCGGAATTCGGCTTCGGTCTTGGCCTTGACCTCGTCGAGCGAGACGCCGTCGGCGAGCTCGATCAGGGCCATGCCGCCGTCGCCGTGCTTGTCGATGGTGAAGACGGCGAGATCGGTGACGACCATGTCGACCACGCGCTCGCCGGTCAGCGGCAGGTTGCACTTCTTCAGCAGCTTCGAGCCGTCCTTGGCCGAATGCTCCATCACGACGACGACGCGCTTGACGCCGGCGACGAGGTCCATCGCGCCGCCCATGCCCTTGACCATCTTGCCGGGGATCATCCAGTTGGCGAGGTCGCCGTTCTGGGCCACCTGCATGGCGCCGAGGATCGACAGGTCCATGTGGCCGCCGCGGATCATGCCGAAGGAATCCGCGCTCGAGAAATACGAGGTCGACGGCAGCTCGCTCACGGTCTGCTTGCCGGCATTGATGAGGTCGGCATCCACCTCGTCCTCATAGGGGAACGGGCCCATGCCGAGCATGCCGTTCTCGCTCTGGAGGCTGACATCGACGCCATCGGGGATGAAGTTCGAGACCAGCGTCGGGATGCCGATGCCGAGATTGACGTAGTAGCCGTCGCGCAGTTCCTTGGCGGCGCGCGCAGCCATCTGTTCACGGGTCCAGGCCATGTGAGTCTCCTGACGCTTAAGCGGCGGTGCGCGGGCGGGTGTTGCGGAATTCGATGCGCTTCTTGGCCGTGCCGACCTCGACGATGCGCTTCACGAAGATGCCGGGCGTGTGGATGTGGTCGGGATTGAGTTCACCGGCCGGAACCAGATGCTCGACCTCGGCGACCGTGATCTTGGCGGCGGTCGCCATCATCGGATTAAAGTTGCGCGCGGTCTTGCGGTAGATGAGGTTGCCGGCGGTGTCGCCCTTCCAGGCGTGGACGATGGCGAGGTCGGCGAACAGGCCGCGCTCCATCAGGTACTTCTCGCCGTCGAACTCCTTCACTTCCTTGCCTTCGGCGATCAGCGTGCCGACGCCGGTCTTGGTGTAGAAGGCCGGGATACCGGCGCCGCCGGCCCGGATGCGCTCGGCCAGCGTGCCCTGCGGATTGAATTCGAGTTCCAGCTCGCCGGCCAGGAATTGCTGGGCGAACAGCTTGTTCTCGCCGACATAGGACGAGATCATCTTCTTGATCTGGCGGGTTTCGAGCAGGCGGCTGAGGCCGATGCCGTCGACGCCGGCATTATTGGAGACGACCGTCAGGCCCTTGACGCCGGACTCGCGGATCGCGTCCGACAGCTCCTCGGCGATGCCGCAGAGGCCGAAGCCGCCCGACATGATCATCATATTGTCTTTCAGAACGCCTTCGAGAGCCGACTTGGCGTCGGGATACACTTTGCGCATCGTCCTTACCTGTCAAGAGATGTCGATCTTAGCGGATGACCATTCGTCAGCGTGCCGCCGGCGTCCGAAAGTCGGTTGAAGAAGCACATCGCCAATGTTCTTCATATGGCGCTTGCACTGAGACTGATGGTCATACGGACGCCATTTTGTTCATAAATCCAACGGCTGCAGTGCAATCGACAGCTGCCCTCAGCTCGCAATGGAGGGGAGCTCTCAAGCTTATGCCTCAGCTTTGCGGCTTGAGCATTGCTTGAATACAGCAAGCCGTGACCGTGGCTGCTGTCAGGCCATGTAGGCGCTCTCTAATGCGTCCGCGCGGCAATTACTGTTGCCGCGTACGCAAGAAATGTATCGGGGTTAGAGACTGGCAATTAGCTAATCTTTCCTGTTACGGAGCAGAAAATCTGCGCCGGATAGTCAAACGCGAAGCCTTGATGCATCGCGTCGTGGCGCCCAATGCGAATAGCCCCGAGATGTCATTTTAAGTTCTTGAAAGAAATTGGGTCGGACGGAGAATTGTGGTCGCTATTCTCTTGAACACGTTTTCGGGCGAACAAATAATGTGCAGGCAGTATGTTTGCGGGCTGGTCAACGTATAGAGCAACTATAAGTTATTGGCTTACCGAGGAGCCTTGGAAAGCGTTAGGCGCAGACCGTGTTTGCCGCGCCAACTGGTTGCAATTTTGCTGCCACGCGTGCGCCGGCCAAGGGCTTGCCGTCCCGAACCCGTTCCACCTTGTAATCGACTGGGTGATATTCGTCGGCCGCCTTTAGGAAATACGCGTGCACCGAATGCGCCGACCAATCCTCGCGAATTGTCTGCTCGGCGGCTAAAACCGCCTGAGCGACTAGCTGTCCACCGATAGGTCTAGGCTGCGGCCGCGGAACTGATCAATCTCTATGCATTCGGGCTCGAGGGTGTCAACTATATCACTGAGTGACGCAGTAGCCTTTCCAATCCTTTCCATCTCATACGGCTCGTTGCCACGCAGTCGACTCCTGTTAACCTGCCCAGGCTTCCTGCAGAAGTAACGCTAGATGAGGGGTCATACCGTTTTCTTCCCAATCCCAGCGTCGGTGCTTATGCCGAGCTCCGCAGCCTGGCCCTTCAGCTGACTACGCATCAGCGCGGTGTCCATCCAGCTGGCGCGACCGCGTTGACAGTCAGGCCGCGTACCTGACGAGGCGCGTTCTAATTAGAACAATGGCTAGAGGGAGGGCCGTATGAACATTTACGTCCGCGCCTAGTGCGCTTAGCGCATCTGGATGCTTGCGCCGGCGCGCTCCGGACGCGGCAAACCGGCATGTATTCGCGCCAGCTTCAGCAGGCCGTCGCGCACGCGACCCTTCACAGGTGCGCTGCGTCTGCTGGCGGGGTCCACGTGAATCAGCATCTGCTCCCCGGTCGCGGCTGGCATCTTCTCACCCTCGCGAGAGATCACATGAAGGAGATGCAGGCGCTTGTCGTCGGCGCCGAGAATCTGCGTGAGGACCTGGACCCGATCGCCGGCGTGAAGTTCACCGAGATGCGACAGATGAGTCTCGACAGTGAAGTAGGTGCCGCTATTTGAGCGGTATTCGCTGTCGATGCCGATATGAGATGTAACGGTCCCGGTCGCTTCGCTGCAGAGCAGCAGGTAAGTGCTCTCGGCGGCATGCCCGTTGCCGTCTACCCAGCTGGGCGGGATCTCACGCTGCGTGCGCAAGGGACCCGAATCTTCGCTCGGGTGTGGAGCGCGAGCGCGGAGCCCCTGTTCCCAGTGCGCCAGCGTTTTTCCGGGTCCGTAGTTTTGCGAACGCAGCGCCTGCAGCAGAGAAACGAGCAGATCGTCGCGTTTCTGGTCAGCAGGGACGTCCAACGGATCGGCCTTCACCAGCGCGTCTGCCTGCTCCGCCGCCTTGTCCAGAAACGCGCGGTTAATGTCGGGCTTTTCAGTCAGCCTCGACCACGGCCACTTGAACGCCCATTGCTCAATGGTCTGGCGCATGCCCTCTCCACCATCGGCCGCGCGGTAGGATCCAATAGCGGCGCGGCGCAGCGCCCAAGAGTAGCGGATCGCATCATCAATTTCCTGTAGTGTTGCCGCATCATCATTCAGCAGCCACAGCGACTCACGATTCAATGCCTCCCCCAGTCGGTTCGCAAGGAAGCCGTCTACCTCCTTGCGTACGACGAGCGGATGCATCCCAATCGCCCGGTAGATCGCTGCCGCCCGCTCGAGCGCCTCGGGTGCTGTGCGCTCTCCGGCACACAGTTCGACCAGCGGCAGCAGGTACACAGGTTGAAACGGGTGCGCGACCAAGAAGCTCCTAGGATTGTCCATCTCCGTCTGCAGCATTGAAGGGCGAAAGCCGGATGTCGAGGAGCAGATCAGGAGTCCAGGCTCCGCAGCTCGGCTGGCGCTAGCGAGCAGCTTCTGCTTGAGCTCCAGGCGCTCCGGTGCTGATTCCTGCACGAGGTCTACCTCACGCACCGCCTCCGCGACCGAATCCACTACTATGAGCGTCCCTTCGACTGGCAGCGGCACAAGGGTCAACTGCTGAAACGCGCGCCGTGCTTTGGCCACCATTTTGTTGACGTACTCGACAGCATTGGGCGCGGGATCGTACAGGCGGACGTTTACTCCGTTGAGTAAGAATCGTGCGGCCCATCCGCCGCCAATGACGCCGCCACCGAGCAGCCCAATTGCGCGCGGGAGCGTCTGGGGAAGGCTGGACTTATCAAGCATGAGCATTGCCTCTTAGGCGCAGGATTTGAGCTTGAGCTTTTTGCGCATCTCGTCCGGGCTGATCACCCGCACACCGATACGATCAAGAACCTCTGTCGCACGTTGCACGAGCTCGGCGTTGCTCGCCAGCCGCCCGCGAGAGAGATACAGGTTGTCCTCCAAGCCAACCCTAACGTTCGCACCAGCTAAGGGAGCCATCGCCGCATACGGAAGCTGCATTGGGCCAACCGCGAAGGCTGAATAGATGGCGTGTGGCGGAAGCTGATGCACCAACGCCATCAAACTCAACAAATCGTCCGGCACCCCGTACCCAACTCCCATACACAGCTGCAGCATGGGCGGACCGTCGATGAGACCTTCCTTGATAAGTTCATTGGCGATCATCAGATGACCAAACTCAAACACCTCGAGCTCGGGCTTCACCCCGAGCTCCTGCAGACGTTTGGCCATCCTGCGCAGGGTGCCGATCGTGTTAATCATGACACCTTCGGTAGCCGCCTTGCCGCTCTTCGAGCCGCAATCGAGCGTGCAGATCTCGGGCCGCAGCTCGTCGACGTGGACGAGCCGATCGAGCGCGCCAAGCATGTCGGTCTCCAGCGAAGGCGGTAGTGGCTTGTCCGAGCTGCCCAGCACCAGATAGCAGCCTTCGCCCGTGGTCAGGTTGATTACTGGATTGACATTGGAGTTACGAATACGGCTCACCACTTCCCGATACAGCGCCGGATCCAGCACGCCCGCGCGAGTCTTCAGATCACGTACGTGCAGGTGCACTGCCGCCGCGCCCGCGCGTGCCGCCTCGATTGCCGATTCGGCGATCTCCTGCGGGGTGACCGGCACATTCTTCTGCCTCGGCGCGCCGCCTCCTCCTGTCACTGCGCAGGTAATGAACACCTCGGAAATCATCTTTATCTTTCCCTCTCGCTGAAGATCAGACCGGTGATAAGTGTCGGCTCGAAGAACTTACTACCATGGTGTCGAATCTGCATTTGAGCGATACCGCGCATCGTAGAGCAGTAATCCTGCGCCTAAGCGCCGAGACGTGAGGGTTATAGGTCTCGTCCGCTTCGCCGTGGCCCGAGCAAGCCACGAGAGAAAAGAGGTCGAGGAGTTCGCCACACGTATGGGGCAGTCGATGACCAAGGTGCGCTGAGCTGGTCGTGCCTCAGAACTGAGATGAAAGTCATGGTCTTGCAGTGGCCGAAAGGGGCGGATGCTTGCGGCCCTGTCCGCTTGCATCCCAGCCGCGTAGTGTCGCCATGTTGGACTTGACTAAGTCTCGTCGATAAAGACCGACGTGAAGCGTCAATCTTGCCTTGATGGGCCCTCCAGCCCGCGCGCCGCCCGTTCCTGTCAGCATCCGCAAGGTGAGCCCCCGAGGCGCTCGCTTACGCAGGCAATCGGCATTGGCACCAGACAGAACCGGCTTCTTGTGACCACGTGCTTGCCGAGCAAAAGGCCTCCATTCTCGCGCCCTAGATTAAGCAGGACGGGCCGATCTGAAGCGCCTGTGCGGAACGAACCGTACCCTCTGCGTTAGCTCGCGCCAGAGCCCGTCCACGAAGGTCTTCCGAATAGGGTCGCGTCATCCGGGTTGGTCTCGTTTTCCCGCATAGATTTGAATCAGAAATCGGTCCCTAGCGGAATCGCGATTCCGGAAACACTTGCGCTGGTTCACACATTCCGGAAAATTGGTGTCAAGCTAAAAAAGGCCCCGGCGATGCCGGGGCCTTGTCTAGCAAAACGAGCCGCTTCTTCGCTTTTGGTCGAAGAGAGATACTCACCAGTTGCGCTGAACTTGCAGCATCAAGACAAGGCGGTTCTGATCCTTGAGCTCGTAGACCGCGGCAGGCTTTGCTACACCTGATTGTAGAGGCAGAGTCACTGTGCTGCCGCTTGCATACTTTTGGTCGAGCGTCACGTAAGTGAGGTCGGCCGAGAAGGTCAGGTTCTTGACTGGGGTCCAGCGCCCGTTCACACCCACAGCAGCAAAGTTGAAATCGGGGTTACAGCCTGCAAGACCACTTGAGAGGGCGAGGCTCGCGACGAATGCACCGCAGATGTAGCCCTTAGCTGTGCTGTTATAGCGCACTGCACCCCACCCACCGTACACGCTGCTGCTCCAGTATGGGTCCCAGTTGTGGGTATAGCCGCCGTTAAACCCGAAGGTCTTGGTCAATTGCTGACCAGCACCAGCAACGAACACGGAGTCAGCCGCGCCAGCAAGTCCGAGGCTTTGGTAAGCACCCGGCAAGCCCGTACTGCCGTACATGGCGAAACTGGTGTTCATGTAGTTGTGGAAATTGTAGCGGGTTGCACCGTCGGCATAGACGCCGGACATATTGATCGTGTCACCCGGACCAGTCGGAATGTTCTTGATTGATAAGGCCAATTGACCAGCCCAGCCCCACTTGTCGGCCGGATGGCCACTCGTTTCATCGGCACCATAATAGGCCGCATGATTGTCATGCGCCGCAACGGAAGCCTGAAAAAGGCCCCACGCCTGGTCAACACGAAGCATCGCGACAAGATCTGGAGCTCGCGAACCGCCGATGTCGTTCGCGCCGTACACACCCGCCGCGAGACCCGCGGCCGTGGCACCGCTAACGTTCCAAATGTTGCTGGTGTCATGAGTGACTTGGTCCTGCGCCGAGAACGACGCGGTAATGCCTTGACCGAAATCGGCGGTATAAGTGAGCTGGTTTACGCGATCCCAGCCGCCGCCCGGCAATTCGTACGCGTTTCCTGCTGGATACTCGGCCCATGGGGCGGAGAACTGCGACTGCGCGCGCCCCAACGTGAAACCAGCAAACTGGATGAAGGCGTCGTAGACGCCAAGGGCACCGCCGGCGACTGAGCCGCTACCGCTTCCGGCGGGATTGCTCCCATTATACGCAGTTGCACCGCCCGCGAGGCCCGTACCCGCACCTCCATAGCCGCCCGACGTCCAAGTGAACACTCCTTGGAAATACGTGCGGACCACGCCGTACTCCGTCGCGGTGCGCGTATCAATATTGAGGGCTTCACGGGATCTAGCGGTGTAATAGTTGCTGAGGCGGTTGTTTGCTCCACCGACGCCACTTTCGGCGGCCACACCGATAGAATTGGTGCCTAAGCCCAACTGGGCACGCAAATAACCACCGAGCCTGACGCAAGTGTCAGCACCGGGAACGTAATAGAATCCGGCGCCATACAGCGAACATACCTTCACATATTCGACGGCCTTCGCCTTGACGGGAAGATCGGCTGCCTGCGCCCCTGCGGTTGCGAGCATCGCCGCGGAACCGAGGAAAAGAGCCTTCGTCAGTTTCATAGTTGAACCTCCAAGTTGGAAACGTGGTTTCCGCCCTTCAAAGATCCGCCGATCGAGGTTCGCCCTTTGGGCAGGCCTTGGCGGAACGACTTCGAGGCGCCCCCTCGCTGTCGCAACGACCATTATGCCCGCCTAACAATTGTTTCAACTAATTATTATTACTAATTGATTGTTTGGCTTCAAGCTGCGACACTTCTGCAACAGAGCCCGATTTCGGTCGAAATCAGCTTGCAAACGGACGAAAATAGACAAAAAAGAACCCCCAGGGGGCATCCCGGAGGTTCTCCTTGGAGATTTAACATGATCGTCGGTCTGATCTCGCAACGATCCGGACATACCGATAGCACTACTTACTTATAGTCGTCAATTGGTATTTACAATATAGTTGATATGCTGCCGGAACGCTTTGTGACGGAGCGTCAGAGAGGATACGTCTGGCGAAGATCGGAATCGTCGGGCGGGCAAAGCCGCGATCGCAAGGGAAGGGCCAACAATGGCCGATAAGGAACTACTCAACAGAGCCGTTAGGGACTTCATCTGGAACATCGTCGAGATCCATTCTCAGCTCGAGGAAATTCATAAGGCCTGGGCCCAGATGTTAGGCATAAGCGAACAGCAATGGCTGATCCTGATGGCCATTGCCGAGCTCGATGAAGGTCGCGGCGTAGCAGGAATAGCTGTTGCAAATAAACTGCGAATCCATCCGGCCAACGTTACGAACCAGACCAAGAGACTCGAGACAATAGAACTCCTGAACCGCCAGCCATCGGCTGATGACGCGAGATACGTTCAGATGTCTTTGACCGAGAAAGCGCGGGTCGAGATCAGCAATCTCTCAATGAAACGAGAGGCGCTTAATTCGACGATGTTTGAAGGGCTCGATGAAGCGAGCCTTGACTATCTCAATAAGCGCCTAACCGCGATCGCCAAGAATAGCCGATGGGCATCTCAAAAATTGAGTATTGGCGTGTTGTAAAGAGAGATCAAACGTTGGCCTCACGGAAATGCGGCGGGCAACGGCCCGGTCAGATGATCTTGTCCGAACCGCGTTCATTGTGCACCCTTCGTGGACCCGAGCTGATGCTCTAGCCAATTGAAGATGCACTCGTCGGAAGTCACAAAGTTTTCGATGTATCCCTCGGAACTCTGGATCACCCGCGGCATGGCCACATCAAGATCAATGTGCGCGGCGATGCAATCCGCTTGAAGTTTGATTGCCTCCGCAACGCTAACGACGGCACGGCCGCCGGCGACCACTAGCACAGGGCATCTTAATCGACGCACAGATTGCGCCCGACGGGCCGACAGCAAGGCTTCATCGACTACGTCGGCAGCCTTCGTCATCCAAGCAATTGAGGCTAGCCTGCGCGTCCAATTCCAGACACCGCCGTCGCAAACCGCCGCAGCCACGCGATGATCGAACTCTGCGAATTCGCTGGCCAGAACAGCCGACGATCCTTCGCCATAGACGCCGATCCGAGCGGCATCAACGTCAGGCCGAACTGACAAATGATCAAAGCAGTCCGACAACAAACCTTGCGAGTGGCCGCGGGAGTGTTTTGAAACGGCCTCATGGGAGAGGACGAGGACCGACATGCCCCGATTGATCACCACGGGCAACAGCCGTCCGAGCAAGACAGTTTCTGATTCGTCTTCCATGCTGATGCAAATGACCGCCGGGGCGGCCACGTCGCGCTTACCGGCAGGCAAGTAATAGGCTGTAAGCTCCTCGCCATCGCTGCCCGCAACGATTACCTGCTCGATTTTCTGCGGCTGGGATAATTCGAGCTTGCAAATGACGGTCTTGATTTTTGCTGAAATGTCTTCACATTGCGGATCATCTTGGTCTGGTAGTCGTCTGGCGACTTCAAAGGCGGTTAACGCACCAAGCCAAGCCTCTGTCGCTGCACCGTAGGCGTTGGTGCTAATATCCAACTCGCCAAGACGGCATTGATCATCTGCGAGCTGTCTCCATTTCATGCTCCAGCTCTGCCGATCTATGGCTCGCTGCCTACCCTCCTCCGGGTAATTGTCCAGGAACGCCGCCGCGCATTGCCTTGTGGACGAAAGATTGCCCCTTACATCTGCCAAAACAGCGCGCTCCATGCAACGTCGTCCCCTCGGTGCTGATCCTCACCTCCCTCGGGGCGGGTCAGCTGATTCAGTCCCTCGTTTGGAGATAACGTTAGCCGCACTCAGTTCATCGGCAGGAAGTCAGCTCTGCTTTGGCTGATCTCCATTTTGCGAAAATATTACAGGACGACGAAAGTCGAAGTTCCCCAATGTAGGCCCTGCGACTCCGAAATCCTGCGCAAAGAGGCGGGAATTCGCATTTTTTGTTGCGCTTCCACAGCCAATACAGGCGATTGTGCGGATGACTGGATCGGACCGTGTTGCTGCGACCGCTCCGAAAGAGTTGTAGGACTGCGTCGACGATGCGACCGCTGCGATTTGCAAGCAGAAGGCACGAGCGTGCCCGTACTTGGTGGGCCCTGACTGCATGCATCACGTACATTCCGTGCGACGATCGCAGCCAAGATGGCCGCGCGTCAGGAGCAGATTGCCCGTTTTTCGTGCACGTTTCTCCATGGCCGACGTATCTATCTGTGCGGCGGAATGCAGCCTTGGCCGGGCGCCGATCTCCTCACGGTTCACGCACTAGTACCCACTTTTCTTGGAACGTGAGTCGTGATTCAAGGTCGGGATGATACCCGAAGCAAGAGAAGTCCACCT
>NZ_JADFUE010000117.1:0-11174 GCF_054967145.1 Bradyrhizobium sp. UFLA06-24 | reverse complement strand
GCCGTTGGCAGCCTTGGCAACCGTCTGCGTTGCGACCCCTGATGTGTTGTAGGTCGTGGTGAGGCTCGAACCGTTCGTGTAGTTCTGGACGACGGTGATTCTCTGGCCGGCGCTGTTGTAGAGACCGGTGGTGGTGCTGCCGTCGGCGTTCGTGACCTTGGTATATTGTGTCGTGCCGTCGGCATGCAGGTTGGTGAGGGCGGTCACCGTTCCGTCCGCCTTGGTGGTCTGGATCTGCGTCGTGTAGGCCTGGCCGGTGATGTTGTAGAACGTGTTGGTGTGGGTGCCGTCGGCGTTGGTGACATACACCTTGGATTTGACGCCGCTCGCATACACCGTCGTCGACGACGATCCGTCGGTCCTCTGGACGAAATCGCTGCTGATCACGCCGGCGGTGAACAGCTTGCTTTCCTTGGTTCCGTCGGCGCTGGTGATGTAGATCGAAGCCAGCACGCCAGCGGTGTAGTTCGTGGTCGTGCTGGCACCGCCGGCCTTTGCCACGGTCTGCGTCACCTTGCCGGTTGTGTCGTAGTTCGTGGTCAGGCTCGAGCCGTCGGTATAGTTGCGCACTTCCGACGTCTTCTGGCCGGCGCTGTTGTAGAGGTCGGTGGTTGTGCTGCCGTCGGCGTTGAGGATCTTGGTGTACTGCGTCGTGCCGTCTGCGTGCAGTTGGGTGATGGAAGTCATCGTTCCATCGGCCTTGGCGGTCTGGATCTGGGTCGTGTAGGCCTGCCCGGTGATGCCGTAGAACGTGTTGGTATGCGTGCCGTCGGCATTGGTCAGATAGACCTTGGACTTCAGGCCGTTCGCATAAACCGTGGTCGTGACCGACTTGTCGGAGCCGACAACCGTCTCGCTGGAGATGCTGCCGTCCGAATTGTAGTTGATGGTCTGCTTCGCGCCGTTTGCGCTGACGATCACTTCCTGCGTCTTCACGCCGCTCGAGTACAGGATCGTGTCGCTGCTCGAGTCGACGTTGACGAGCGACTTGCTGGTGATGACGCCGTTGCTGAAGTTGGAGGTCTGCGTCCCCGTCAGCGTGCCGGACGCATTGAAGAACTTGGTCTCGCTCCAGCTCGTCGTCGAGGTGGTGACGGAGAAGGAGTAGCCGCCCTGAATCGCCGCAAGGGCGTTGCCATAGTGCGAGATGATGTAGCTCATCGTCGATGTGGAGGCGACAGGGAGCACATGCGTATCGGTCAGCGTGATCGACTGCAGGGTCGTCGAGGCGGAGAGGTCGGCGAGCTCGGCGACGATCTGCGCGGCGGTGCCGGTGACGTCGGCGGCCTGGGTCCCACCCGAGGATGCCCGGGCGACGCCGTCGATCTCGATGATGACCGGGTGATCGCTCACCGGAATCGTGAACGAGCTGACATTGCTGTAGGTCGCGATCGGGTCGGGTCCACCGGTCGGATCGTAGACCTTGATCGACTGATGCACGGCGTCGAGCTGGACCGTGACGGTCTGGCTCGGATTGCTGATTTCCGAGTTCGTCGTCGGATCCCAGACCTTCGGTTCGGCCCAGACGACGAGATCATAGGCGCCATTGCTCTTGCCGAGCACCATGCTGTTGCCGGAGTCCGGCATGTTGCTGAGCGTATAGTTCAGTGGGCTCGTCGGCTGGCCGCTGCCTTTTCCGTCGTCGTTGAGGATCGTCGTCAGGTTGTGGACGGCGGTGGCGGCGAGTTTGGGCGTGCCGTCGTCGTAGAACAGCCCGAAATGGCTTTGCGCATTGGTGTCGCTGCTGGACGAGTTGCGATCGAGCAGCTCGTAGAGATAGGTCGTGCCGACGCCGTCCTTGAAGGCGTCCATCACCGTGTTGAGGATGGACTTGGCCTGAACCGCCTCGTTGACGCCGAGGAACGGCGTGGTGCTCAGCGTCGTGTAACCGGTCTCGGTGATGACCGAAGGATCGCCCGGTGACACCGAGCTCGCGAGGTTGAGAGCCGAGGACAGAGCGGCCGCCGGCGTGGTGCCGGTGCTGACGTAAGCATGCGAGTTGGCGTAATCCGAGTATGCGCCGAGATTGCCAAGCTTCGCGAAGTCGGCGGGATCGGTGTAGCCGAGGGTGAGGTTGTAGACGGGAAGTTTGGCGAGCGATGCGTCGGCCTTGATCGCGGCGTAGTACGCTTGCTGAAATTGCGCGGCGGCCTCGATCGTCGAGCTGCCGTTGTAGCTGAACGCCTGGAGGTTGACCTCGTTCAGGCCCTCCAGCGCGATGATGCTGCCCGGGTGTTTCGCCTGGAAAGCGTCGAGCGCGTCGATGTATTGCTGCAGGCCCGCTGCGCCCGACGCCGGGATCGACGATGAAACGCCGAGATCGAACTTGTAGCCCGCGCTTGCCAGACCGTCGAGCACCGGCTGTGCCGCCGGGATATTCGTCAAACCATCACGAAGCGAAGTGACGCCGAGATATTTCAGATCTGCTTCGACGAGTGCGAGATTGTTGTAGCCGCCCCACGCATAAGACACGTGAGTGTTGACGCCGATGGAACTCGTGAACGCACTTGCCGAAAGGACAGTCTGATTGGTGCTGGTGATAGTCGTCGTCATGATTTTCTCTGGTGATGCCCGCTGTTGTTCTTTGGATAGCGGCAGAGTTTCTCAGTGACGTTAGAAAGAAGGCTAAAGATGTAGAGAACGACGGCTTTTCGCCGAACGAACTGCAAGTATTTTCAGCACACTGCGAGAGACCGCTTGTTCCGTGCTGGAACTTGCACGCGTCGCGTGATGAGGAATTATTAGCGATGCGTTTCGTTGCACCAAGTTCCGTGACGAGGAGATGAAACTGCAGTGCGAGCGAGGATGATTCGTCGCACGCTTGTTGCGCACTCTAATGCGTATGCGCTGTGCTCGATGGCGATGCGCCGGGCAGTTGATAGTCGGCACGCCATCCCAGCCGTTGCGCGTCGCCGTCGGCGATTGCTTCGAGCAACGGTCGAAGGGCCTTTCGCGCGCCATTGAGACTGCGATAAGCCAGGATTGCCTCGATCGCGAGGAGGCCGACGTAGCTCATCCGGTTGATGCGATAGACAATCGGAGAGGTTGTATACCGTTTCTCAATCAAGATCCGGTTCCGGCAGGCATAATACAACCGCCACGCCGGCGCCTCGGGGCTGACCAGGGCGCTGCGCGCACTGGTGCTCGGCTTGTCCCAGGACTCCTCGGCGTCGTTGATGCAGCCGACATCAGTCAGATAGATGGTTACGCCCGCATCCATCAGGCGCAGCGAGTAGTCATGGTCATCGCTATAAAGGACGAACTCCTTGTTCGGAGGCGACACCCTCCTGACGGCCGCCATCGGCAGCAGCAGTCCGCCATAAGGCGCGGTTTCGATCCGGCGCAGGTGGAATTCCCCGTAATTCTCCGGAGAATGGCGGGCCGAGCGTGTGAACCGTCGCCACAGCTTCGATGGAAGCGAGGCAAGATGAAAGTTAAGAAACGAGTTGTTGCGGATCGCCACCGCGGTCTGGTCGGCGAGAAGGGTCGGATAGATGCCCCGGTGCCGGCGCAACGCGCAAAGGCCGATATCGTCGCTCGCGCCGAGCGCCGTATGCAGCGCGAGCAGGCGCTCCAGGAACCCGTCCTCGCCGACATTGTCGTCGTCCAGGATCAGGACGAACCGCAGGTCCTTGTCCAGGAGCCGCTGAGCCGCGGTGATGCCGGCGTGAAATCCTCCGGCCGATCCCAGGTTTGAAGCGAGCCTGATGATGTCGACCGGCGGTTGCTGCGCGAAATCGTCCGGGGCCACCGGGCGGTTGCATCCGTTATCGACCACAATCACACGCCCGACCGCAGGGCTGGCCTGGACCGCTTCAACCGTCCGTCTCACCAATTGCTCGCGGCGTCCGTAGGTCACGATGACACATGCGACCGAGCGTCCCGCGACCGTCGAGCGGTCGAGGGCGATTTGCGACGTCAGTTCGAGGGGGGCGTTCATCAATTCAGTCTCGCTCGGCATTCCGTCGTTCCGTTCAGGCGACATTATAGATACTCGGTGGAATTGGAACGGCAATTCCAGCGGCAAATTTCGCCGCAAAACCGTGCAATCGTTTTGCGCGGGCCCTGCAGGCGCACTGCGCTGCCTCTTTGTCGTTGCGAGCGTATTGTGATCACATTGTGAAGGCAGTCTCGGCGCGTGGTGCCGATGCCGGATCGGATCGCATGCATAGAGTTCTCGAGCGCGTGGAGGCGCAATGTTCCTGGTGGTGAAGAGATTGTTTCTGGTGGCGCTGTTGCCGGTGCTCGGTCTGGTGGCATCCGTCGGGATTGCCAGCGCAGGTCCGCTGACATGGGGGGTCGACGGGCCCGATGGCCGGCGCGCAGACCTGAAGGCGATCTTCGAAGTCATGCGGGCGCGCGGGCTTACGCAGTACAGGGTCGGTGCAAATCTCGCGCGGGATACCGATCCTTACGAGGTCCAGATGTACCGGGACATGCTGGCGCTCGCCAAGACGTACGGCATCACGCTGAAACCGATATTGGCGACCCCGTTTGCCTGGGGCGATCGGACCGACGGCGGCAAGTATCCGGCCGGCGATTGGAATGCGCTGTACCAGCAGGCCTATTCGAGAACTTATACCTTCGTGGTCAATTTTAAGGACCAGATCAACGATTGGGAGATGGGCAACGAGATCAACCTTCTTGCGCTGGATCCCAGCGGCAAGAAGCTCTACGGCCGCGGCTGGACCGCCGAGGAATTCGACATGCCGGTCATGAACGACTGGGTTGCGGTCCTCAAGGGCATGTCGGACGCGATCGACAAGATCAATCACGACTACGGCTTGCACTTGCGACGCGTGCTCAACACCACGTCAACCATGTTCGGTTTCCTCGATTTCATGGCGTCGAAGGGCGTCGGATTCGACGTCATCTCCTACCATTATTATGAATCCCTCAATCAGAATCCGAACCGCGCATGGGGCGGCAGCAGGCAGCCCTACAATCTCTTCAAGAAACTCGCGTCCTACGGCAAGCCGGTCGTCTTCAACGAGGTCAATTGCGCGGAGATCTACAAGCCCACGTACGAGAACGAAGCCGGCAAGCCCATGACGGAGGCGTGTTACAAGAGCCTGTATGCTACCCTTAGCTTCATTACCCATCAGGCCGATGCCAACGTCGAGAGCGTGTTGATCTACGAGATGCTCGACGAGCCGGCCAAGGCTCCTCCGGAGAACCGCTTCGGCCTGATGTACGACATCCATACGCCGAAGGTGCCGCTCTACATGGTGTCGCGGTTTGCCGGGAAGGCGCTCGCGCCCCACGAAGCCGAGGAACTGAGCAAGCGCGGAATGTAGACACCGCCCGATCCGGGATGTCGCCTATATCCAGAGCCACGGGCAGACGCGGTCCAATGCCACCCGGATGTAGAACTTCCAGATGTTGTCTGTCGCGTATCCCTTGTTGTCGAGTCCGCGGATTCCGCTCACGAGCGGAACCGTCCGGAACCGGCGAACGAACTTCGATGTCTTCGGCGCGGCGTCGAAATCGTCGCGCAGCGCTTTCTCGGGGAATGCGGCCGCGGAGGTCTCCTCGTAAAGCTTGCATTTACCCTGGAGATAGTGCCGATAGCCCGCCTTGGTCCAGGCCATCATGTACATGTCGACCACCCGTTTCGGATAGTTCCGCATGTTGACGTAGAAGGCGAATTCTTTCGGGCGCTTCTGGATCAGCTTGGCAAGATTCAGGACGATGTACCGGCCTGTCACCTTCCAGATCGGCGTGTCGGCCTCGCATTCCCGGATGAAACGCGAATTCTCCATCGCGTGGTCGAGGAGGAACAGTTCGCCATAGCCGCGGCCGTACATCTGCGGATAGTCCAGTCCCGCAAAGGAAATGAACTCTATGTCGTCGCTGATATTCAATTGCTCGGCGATGGCCTTGAGGCTGGACAGGTCGGATTCCGAGTTCTCGACGAAGACGATGCGGTCGATGCACTGCCCGACCAGCCTGCCGTAGAACCACAGCGCCTCTTCATAATCCTTGCGGCGGAGCGCGGGATCCTTGCGGCCGAGGCTTCGCACGTCGGCTTTCGGCGTGATGGTCGCCGTCATGATCAGAATGTTCATGGGTCCTTTCGATTCATCTTGTCGATCTTCTGCGTTCCGGCGCGCGCCGGCGGCTAGGTGGCGGGGACGCGCTCCTTGCTCAGTTCGAGATCGCGCAGACCAAGCAGACTCCGTACCAGCTGGCGATGAAACAGCAGATAGCAGATCGCGATCGTCACGACGTAAGCGGTCGTGCCAAGCAGCCAGGCTGACGCCGGCGAGGCCGGAATTTCCATTGCGCGATTTGCGGCGATGAGGCCGAGGATCGTGGCGACGGTTGCGGGCGCGAGTGCCCTGACCAGATTGGCGACGGGCAGGTTGGTCTCCCAGGAGGTGATCAGCATCGTGGCGATGGAGACGATCAGCGTCACCGCGAGGTAGATCTTGATGATCCCGATCAGCCCAAACCTGAGCCCGACGACGAAGGCCACGATCGTCGAAAGGCTGTTGGCAGTCGAAACCCAGAATTGAAGCTGCGCCTTGCCTCGCGACAGCAGCATGGCGCCGCTGTAGGCGGTGATCGACTGCGCCGCCCCGGCCATCGCCATCAGCCCGACCAGTGGAATGATGCCGGTCCATTTGGCGGGAAAGAATGCCGTGAACAGGTAGTCGGCGCCGAACGAGAGATAAAGCATGCTGGGAAAGACCACGGCTGCTGTCAGCGACAGCACGCCGCAAATGATCTCGTTGCGCTGCTTCAGCGATCCTGTCACCGCCTGACGGCTGAGCGTCGCCATCAGGACGCCGCTGCCGGGCCATGTGATGACCATCAGCGGCAGGATCATGATCTGGTAGGCAAGCCCGTACAAGCCGACGGCAGCCGCGCCCACGGCGCCGCCGATCAGCAGGTTGCCGACGGCGCGGCCGGCAAAGTTGAGCAGATTGCTGGCGAGCACCCAGCCGCCGAAGGTCAGGATCGAGCGCACGCGGCTCCACTGAAAGTTAAGCCGGACGTCTCTTCGCGCAATGATTGCGAAAGCCGCAGATCGAACGACCTGCACCACCACGTAGTAGCTCACCAGTGCCCAAACGCCCCAGCCCAGAAAGGCGCCCGCCACGCATGTGATCACCGAAACGACGACGGCGACGATCTCCACGGTCGCCACGGTCTGATAACGCAGATGCCGTTCAAGCACGGCGCGTGGGCCGAGCGCCGCGATGGAAAGCACCACCGAGATCGACAGAGTGGCCAGAACGCTGCCCAATCCCTCCATCTCGAGGCCGCTGGCGAGCGGCGCGGCGATGGCCGCCAGGATCACGGCGCAGACCAGGCCGATGGCGCAGATCAGCGTGATTGCGGCGCCGGCTTCATCCCGATCGAGCGTACGTCGCTGCACCATCGCGCTCGACATGCCGAGATCGGTCAACAGCGCGATGAATCCGACGAAGGGCAGCGAGAACGTGACGAGGCCGAATTCGGCGGGCGCCGCGAAATACGTCATCATCACGGTCATCGCGAACTGCAGACCGGACTTGAGAACGTTCATGCCGGACATCGACAGCAGGTTTTTCAGCATTCCGTCGATCTCCGGGTGCCACGGCGTGACACCCACTCAGGTTCCAAATGACCCAGCCCTGTTACCGCGCGTTTATCTCGCACATGCACAACTGGCAAGACAAGCAGCGAAGATATGAAATGTGTTGCCGCGTTGTTGGGCAAAACGCTTCTCATCTCGCATCGAGATGTCACGCCATCGTTACACCACCGGGCGCGATGCGCCGGCGGCCTCCAGGAAGCGTCCCTTCCACGCGAGCAGTGCGACGATCGCGGCGGCGATCGCGATTTTCAGCATCAGCCAAACCACGGACGGCGATGAAATGGCCGAAAATGTGGCTATGAACGCGCCGGCGGCAACGGACGCCGCGACAAGGCCCCATCGCGGCGCTGCGCCGAACCGCAACATCGGCCCGCTCGCCAGCACAATGACCACTCCGGTCGCGACGATCGCGCTGATGAGGACGTGGGTCGGCGCAGCCGTCATGGCCTGCGTCGGCACGGCGACGGCGAGGACGAGCAACAACTGGCAGAGCGCGACGACGACGAGGCGCATTGCCGATTTCGTCAGGTGGGGAACGATCGCGAGCGTGGATTGCAAGTGACAGTGCATGAAATAGAAGCAGGTTGCGGCGGTCGAGGTCTGCAGGAAGCTCGCCAGAATGGACGGCGGAACGAACAATTGTCCCGCATCGGGCAGAAAGCCGATGAGCCCGCCGAGCATCACCATGGTGGCGCACATGATGAAATCGAGAAGATGCGCCACGGCTGCGCGGGCATCGTTGGCGCTGCCCCGCTCGAATTGATGGACGACTTCCGGATAGTTGACGGTATGAATGGCGGCGACCAGCACAGCGAACGGTCGTTGCAGGAGGTCGATCGCCATCGAAAATCCGGCTGTGACTGCGGGTGCGGCATCACCGAGGGCCGACACGACGACGAAGCGGATCGAGACGGGAACCGAAAGGTGGAGCACCGAGGCGCCGGCGGCAAGCATCCCGTAGCGGGCAAAGCCGCTCCAGTCCTCGAGCAGCGCGGGGCGCGCCACGCTGCGCAGAACGTGAGGATGCAATAACTGGCCGGCGAACAGGCTGGCGATCTGGGCGGCCAGCATGCCCACGAGGGCGGCATTAGCCGTGCCGTAGAGCCATGCGCCCGCGGTTGCGCCGCCCACCATCAACGTGGCCCTGAGGATGAGCAGAAAGGCGGCTGCGCCGAGCCGGTTCGAGACGCGCACGACCATGAAGTGAAGATCCGTCGCGCCCTGGGCGACGGCGAGTGCGAGGCCGGTGAGCCCCACGCTCGCGGAAATCGGGGTCACGACCGCGGCTGCGAGGCCCCCGATCACCAGCAGCACAATTGCGCTGGCGAGCGCGGCGGCGAACAGGGATGATCTCAGCCGTGCGGCGTCCTCTTCCCGGGCCGCAGCCAGAAAGCGCACGCCGGCCAATTGCAGCCACTCGAACATCAGCACGCTGAGCAGCTGGCTCGAAGCAAGCGTGAGCGAAAACTTGGCGTAGGCGAGCGGCGAGAGTACTCGGCCCAGCAGGAAGATGAGAATGATCGCCGCCGCGCTCTGGTAGACCACACCGACGAGTGCGAACAGACGGGTCATGGGACGTTCAAGCTGCGGGGCAGGGCGCAGAAAAGGCCAGACGCGTTGCGCAAGACAGCCATCCCAGGATTATTGCGGGTGCCGGCTCAGAAGCGCGAAGGCGTCGCGATATTCGTCGATGACATCGGCAAAGGTGCGATGGTCGTTCTTGTTGGCAAGTCTTTCGAACATCTCGGCCAGCTCCTGCGGATTGGCGATGATCCGCAGGATGCTGTCGGCAAGGGATTTCGGGTCAGGCGCGGTCAACCAGCCGACTGCGCCGCGTTTCACCGCTTCCGGGATTCCTCCAAACCTGGTCCCCAGAAACGGCTTGCGCGCCGCCTGGGCATCGGCCACGACCAGCGGCCCCGGCTCCTCCCAGATCGGCGGGATCACGACGACGTCGATCTGGCGATAGAATTGTTCGGGCTCGACGAAGCCCAGGAACTCGATATGCGCCTTCGGCGCCATTGCCCTGAGTTCGTGCTGGATTTCGGCGCTTGCGACCCCTGCGATGACGAGCCGCACGCGGTCGCGCGGTAGGTCCGCGAAAGCCTTGACGAGATTATAGATGCCTTTCTCTTCGGTGAGACGGCCGATGAAGCCGAATGTCAGCGGCGGGCCGGCTGGGCCTTTCGCGGGTGCGGAGACCGGCATCGTCGATGCATGCGCAATCACCCTGCGCAGCTCGGTGTCGGCGAAAAGACCGGTCTGGAGATGGATGTCGAGAATGCGCTGGCTGACGCCGACCACGCCGCGCAGATATCTGGTCGCCTTGCGGCGGTTGATCGTCAGCAAAGTACAGCTCATGCAGGTGTGCTCGCACGTCTTGCCGTCAGAAAAGCGCGAGCATCGCGGGCAGGTCAGATAGTAGTCGTGCAACGTGTGCAGGACCGGTACGCCGAGCTCGGCTGCGACCTTCCACACCGCCGTGGTGAGGCCCGAAAGGTTGTTGGAATGGAGCACGTCCGGCCTGAAGGCTTTTATTCTGCTGGCGACAAGGTCGGCGCTTCGACTCCAGTCCTCCATCGCATGCCACAAGCCCCTCGCCGGTGCGCTCCGCTGTCCGGTGAAGGGCCGGTAGATGTTCCTGACAGGGGCCGAGTACACGTCGATGCCGCCGCTCGTCTCCATCGGCTGTTCGGGAAGCGAGGCAGCCCGAACGACCTCGACGGTGTCGCCGCTCTTGAGCAGGCCTTCGGCAATGCGGCGCACGAATATCTCGGCGCCGCCGATCACCTTCGGCGCGCCCGGTGTCGGGTACAGTGACGATGTGATCAAAATCCTCATGCCAAGAATCTCATCCAATATGCAGCTTTGAACGAACCCCGAGAGTCCTTCTCATCTGTCTCCATCGGTGTTCAAAGTGCCTTCCAAATAGACGTCGAGATATTGTCGGGTGACAGCTTCCGGCGTGAAGCTGGCAGAAAATTCAGGCCGTGGCGGAAAAGCCTTCTTCCATTTGGGTGCCTCGCTGATTGCCTGCTTCATCAGTTCGGCCAGTCCGTGGAAGTCACTTGGTTCGTACGAGCCGAGTGACGTCGAGAAATGAGAGATCTCCGGTATTCCGCCGGCAGTGGAGCAAATGGTGGCCCGGCCCGCATTGATGCTTTCGATCAGCGTGCGCGGCAACGGTTCCGGCCAGACCGAGCTGATGAGGCAGACGTCCACGCCGGAGTAGAACTCCGCGGACTTTACGAAGCCTAGCCATTTGATTTTCGGATTATCATACCTTCTCCTCAATTCGCGCTCGTAAGCTTCGAGGCCCTTTCCGGCGATTTTGAGTTGCCAGCCCTGCTCGGGAAGCAGCGAAGCGGCCTTGAGCACGACATCGATGCCCTTTTCCGGCTCGATGCGGCCGATGAAGCCGAACGTCATGTCGGCGTCGGAGGACGGCGGCGCCGGCCGGACGCTGGAGTCCGCGATGTTGTAGATCACCTTGTGCGGAACGTCCGGAAAGAAGCCGAGTTTCAGGTGCCGGTCGAGGACGTACTGGCTGTTGGAGACCACTGCATCGACCATCCGGGATGCATAGAGG
>NZ_JADFUE010000116.1:0-11493 GCF_054967145.1 Bradyrhizobium sp. UFLA06-24 | reverse complement strand
GGCCGAGTTCTTCATCGAATTCTTCGCCATCGACCTGATCATGGACGACCAGGGCGCCTGCCGCGGCGTCATCGCGCTCAAGCTCGACGACGGCACGCTGCATCGTTTCCGCGCGCAAACCACGATCCTGGCGACGGGAGGCTACGGCCGTGCCTACGCCTCCTGCACCTCGGCCCATACCTGCACCGGCGACGGCGGCGGCATGGTGCTGCGCGCCGGCCTGCCGCTCCAGGACATGGAGTTCGTCCAATTCCATCCGACCGGCATTTATGGTGCGGGCTGCCTCGTCACGGAGGGCGCCCGCGGCGAAGGCGGCTATCTCGTCAACTCCGAGGGCGAGCGCTTCATGGAGCGCTATGCGCCGTCGGCGAAGGACCTCGCCTCGCGCGACGTCGTCTCGCGCGCGATGACCATCGAGATCCGCGAGGGCCGCGGCGTCGGCAAGAAGAAGGACCACATCTTCCTTCATCTCGACCATCTCGATCCCGCCGTGCTCGCCGAGCGCCTGCCCGGTATCTCCGAATCCGCCAAGATCTTCGCCAATGTCGACGTGACGCGGGAGCCGATCCCGATCGTGCCGACCACGCACTACAACATGGGCGGTATCCCGACGAACTATCACGGCGAAGTGCTGACCAAGAAGGATGGCGACGACAATGCCGTGGTCCCCGGCCTGATGGCGCTGGGTGAAGCGGCCTGTGTCTCCGTGCACGGCGCCAACCGCCTCGGCTCCAACTCGCTGATCGACCTCGTCGTGTTCGGCCGTGCCGCGGCGTTGCGCTGCGCCGAGAAGCTGACGCCCAACGCCGAGCAGCCGGAGCTGCCGGCAAACTCCGCCGAACAAGCGCTCAGCCGTCTGGACCATTTCCGCTACGCCTCCGGCGGCACGCCGACCGCAAAGCTGCGTGAAGGCATGCAGCACGTGATGCAGAACAATTGCGCGGTGTTCCGCACCGGTGAAGTCCTGAGCGAGGGCCAGAACCTGATCGCGAAGGTTCACAGCGGCATCGCCGACATCGCCGTGTCCGATCGCTCGCTGGTGTGGAATTCGGACCTGGTCGAGACGCTGGAGTTCGACAACCTGATCGGGCAGGCAGTGGTGACGATGAATTCGGCCGCCAACCGCACCGAGAGCCGCGGCGCGCATGCGCGCGAGGACTATTCCGAGCGCGACGACAAGAACTGGATGAAGCACACGCTGGCCTGGCTGGACGATGCCGGCAAGGTCAAGATCGAGTACCGTCCGGTTCACGACTACACCATGACCAACGACGTGCAGTACATCCCGCCGAAAGCGCGCGTGTACTGAGCGAACAGCGAAGGCCTTAATCGAATGGTTGAATTCGCACTTCCGAAGAACTCGAAGATCACCGGCGGCAAGACCTGGCCGAAGCCCGCGGGCGCGACCGAGACGCGCGAGTTTCGCGTCTATCGCTGGAACCCCGATGACGGCAAGAATCCGAGCGTCGACACCTATTACGTCGACGTCAACGATTGCGGTCCGATGGTGCTGGACGGCCTGATCTGGATCAAGAACCACATCGACCCGTCGCTGACCTTCCGCCGCTCCTGCCGCGAAGGCGTCTGCGGCTCCTGCGCCATGAACATCGACGGCCAGAACACGCTGGCCTGCACCCGCTCGATGCACGACGTGAAGGACGGCGCGGTGAAGGTCAATCCGCTGCCGCACCAGCCGGTGGTGAAGGATCTGGTTCCCGACCTGACCAATTTCTACGCGCAGTACGCTTCCGTCGAGCCGTGGCTGAAGACGACCTCGCCGACGCCGCAGAAGGAATGGCGCCAGAGCCACGAGGACCGCGAGAAGCTCGACGGCCTCTACGAGTGCATCCTGTGCGCCTGCTGCTCGACCTCCTGCCCGAGCTATTGGTGGAACAGCGACCGCTATCTCGGCCCCGCGGCCCTGCTCCAGGCCAACCGCTGGGTGTCCGACTCGCGGGATGAAGCGACCGGCGAGCGGCTCGACAATCTCGAGGACCCGTTCCGGCTGTATCGCTGCCACACCATCATGAACTGCGCCAAGGCCTGCCCGAAGGGCCTGAACCCGGCCGAAGCCATCGCCGAGCTCAAGCTCAAGATGGTCGAGCGCCAGATCTAAGACTCTTCTGATCGCGCGATACCCCGGCCGAAACGGCCGGGGCGTTCTCCGAACGGAACAATTTTAGGGAGAATTTTCTCCGTCCCGCGGCACGCGCGAATTGGCGGGTTGCAACCTCCGGTTCCGCCATAAGCCGCTTCCTTCCCGGCGCACGATTCAAGTAAGCTCTCCGGTCGGGGGACCGGAGCGACCGTGCAGGGCCTGCAACGCAATTCGCTGAAACTGCTGCGGTGGATGATGGTTGCATCCCTGGCGCTGCCGATTGCGCTGTTCGCCATTGCCTCCGCCATCTCGTACCACTCGACACTGGAGATCGCCGACCGGGAGATCGAGCGCGCGCTCGATGTCGCGCATGAGCACGCGCTCAAGGTGTTCGAGACCATCGACCGCAGCCTTGCCGAACTCAACGAGGTCGTGCGCGACCTGCCCGACGATGTCATCCGGTCCCGGGAAGGCGCGCTGCACCTGCGCCTGAAGCAGCTCTCCGATTCGCTGCCGCAGCTCAAATCGGCCTGGATCTTCGATGCCAACGGCAAGGCGCTGGTCAACAGCCTGGCGTCACCGCCGCCGGAGCAGAGCTTTGCCGATCGCGATTACTTCTATGCCCATGTCGACCAGAGCATCGGCACTTACATCGGCGCCACGCTGACGCCGCGCCTGCCCTATCAGGGCGCGCGCTTCTTCGGCGTCAGCCGCCGCCGCTGGTCCGAGGACGGCAGCTTCACCGGCGTGATCCAGGCCTCCGTGCTGCCGGAATATTTCGAGAGCTTCTACGCCAGGATCGGCACCGATCCCGGCAGCTTCTTCGCGATGGGACGCACCGACGGCACGATGCTGGCGCATTTCCCACGCCTTGACCACGACTTCCGGCTCGTTCCCAACGGCCCGGTCGGCCGGAGCATCGCGGTCCATCCCGATCATGGGCTGATGACCATCGCCTGGCCATCGGACGGGATCGAGCGGCGGATCGGCTACCGGCGCGTCGCCGAATATCCGATCTATGTCAGCGCCGGCTTCGAGACTTCGGCGATCCGCGCGCGCTGGCTCGCCGCCATCAGCCAGCATCTGGTGTTCGGCGCTCCCGCGACCGCGCTGCTGTTCGTGCTGCTCGCCTTCGCCTTCCGGCGCACCCAGCATCTCCAGCTCGAAGCGGCAAAGCGGCGCGAAGCGGAGGAGGCGCTCAAGCACAGCCAGCGGCTGGAGGCACTGGGCCAGCTCACCGGCGGCGTCGCGCACGATTTCAACAACCTCCTGACCGTGATCCGCGCCTCCGTCGATCTCTTGAACCGGCCGCAACTGAGCGAGGAGCGGCGGCAGCGCTACATCACGGCGATCGCGGAGGCCGTGGCGCGCGCGGCCAAGCTGACCTCGCAACTCCTCGCCTTTGCGCGGCGTCAGACCTTGAAGCCGGAAGTGTTCGACGCCGGCGATCGCATGCAGTCGCTGCGCGACATGCTCTCGACGCTGCTGGGGCCTGCAATCGAGATAGTCATGCAGCTGCCGGCCGAGCCCTGCCTCGTCAATGCCGATGCCGGCCAGTTCGAGACGGCCCTGATCAACATGGCGACCAACGCGCGCGACGCCATGCAAGGCAAGGGCCGGATCGTCTTCACCGTGCACGCGGCGACATCGGTGCCTGAAACGCTCGCGCCTGCCTCGGGCAGTCAGGCCGCAAAAGGTCTTGGCTTCATCTGCGTTGCGGTCAGCGATACCGGCATCGGCATTCCCACCGCACAATTGGGCCGCATCTTCGAGCCGTTCTTCACCACCAAGCAGGTCGGCCAGGGCACCGGGCTCGGCCTGTCGCAGGTGTTCGGCTTCGCCCGGCAATCCGGCGGCGAGGTGACAGTGATCAGCGAGGTCGGAAAAGGCAGCACCTTCTCGCTCTATCTGCCGCGCGCGCCGGCAGCGCTGTTGCCCCGGAGCCAGGCGCCGACCACCGCGCCTGCCGTCGCCGGCAGCGGCATGTCGGTGCTGGTCGTCGAGGACAACATCGAGCTCGGCAATTTCGCTGCCGACGGGCTCACCGAGCTCGGCTACAGCATCACGCTGGTCGACAACGCAACCGACGCGCTCGCCGAGCTCGTCAGCGACGCCGATCGATTCGACGTCGTGTTCTCCGACGTCGTGATGCCCGGGATGACCGGGCTCGATCTGGCGCAGGCCATGCGCGATCGCTGCATCAACGTTCCGATCGTGCTGACCACCGGCTACAGCCACACCTTGTCCCAGGACGGCGTCGCCGGCTTCGAGCTGGTGCAGAAGCCCTATTCGATCGAGGAGCTGTCGCGCGTGCTGCACCAGGCCGCGCGGCTGAAACAGGTGCGCGACGGCGCCGCCGAGTGAGGCGGGGAACCCGAGGGAACCGGACGGCGTTGTCCCCGCATGCAGAAGCCGGTCCGGACAAAGGAGCAGGGCGAGACAGCGCCCATCGTGAAGGTCACCGGCGAGAACGGCGATGAGGTCGCGCCGCCACCGCCCGAATTGCTGGAGCCTGATCCCGAGCTGACGCCCGAAGAGGCCGAGCAGGCGCGCAAGGATTATCTCCTCACCCGCTTCTGGATCAGCGCGCGCGGTTTCTGGAGCCGCAAGGGCGATCGCCTGGCCTGGCCGTTCTCCATCGGCCTCGTCGTGCTGATCGTCCTGACCGTCGGCTTCCAATACGGCATCAATGTCTGGAATCGCGCGATCTTCGACGCCATCGAGAAACGCGATGCGACCACCGTCTTCCACCTCACTGCAATGTTCTTCCCGCTCGCCATCGGCAGCATCGTGCTCGGCGTCGCGCAAGTGTTTGCCCGCATGGGCATCCAGCGGCGCTGGCGGGCCTGGCTCACCAGCAGCGTGCTGACGCGCTGGCTCGAGAATGGACGCTACTACCAGCTCAACCTCGTCGGCGGCGACCACGACAATCCCGAATACAGGATCGCCGAGGATCTCCGCGTCGCGACGGACTCCCCGGTCGACTTTCTCGCCGGCGTCACCTCCGCGCTGCTGTCGGCCGCGACCTTCATCGTCGTGCTCTGGACCATCGGCGGCGCCCTCACGATCACCTTCGGCGGATCGGCGATCACCATTCCCGGCTTTCTCGTGATCGCCGCGATCCTCTATGCCATCATCGCTTCCGGTTCGATCCTGGTGATCGGCCGCCAATTCGTGCAGGTCTCCGAGGACAAGAACCAGGCCGAAGCCGATTTCCGCTACACGCTGACGCGCGTGCGCGAAAATGGCGAGAGCATCGCGCTGCTCGGCGGCGAGGAGGAGGAGCGCGGCGGCATCGACCGCAATTTTACCAACGTGCTCAGGCAATGGGCGCGGCTGGCCGGCCAGCACATGCGCACCACGTTGGTGTCGCAGGGATCGAGCCTGGTTGCTCCCGTCGTCCCCCTCCTGTTGTGTGCGCCAAAATTCCTCGACGGCAGCATGAGCCTCGGCCAGGTGATGCAGGCCGCCTCCGCCTTCACCATCGTGCAGGGCGCGTTCGGCTGGCTGGTCGACAATTATCCGCGGCTGGCCGACTGGAATGCCTGCGCGCGCCGCATCGCCTCGCTGATGATGTCGCTCGACGGCCTCGAGCGCGCCGAGCAGGGCGACGGGCTCGGCCGCATCAAGCGCGGCGAGACCGGCAACGAGGCCATGCTGGAGCTGAGGGATCTCTCCGTCACGCTCGATGACGGCACCGCCGTGGTCGGCGAGACCGAGGTGGTGATCGCACCGGGCGAGCGGCTTCTGGTCGCCGGCGAATCCGGCACCGGCAAGAGCACGCTGGTGCGCGCCATCGCGGGCCTCTGGCCGTGGGGCGGCGGCAGCGTCAATTTCCATCCCGACAGGCGGCTGTTCATGCTGCCGCAACGGCCCTACGTCCCCTCAGGATCTTTGCGCCGGGCGGTCGCCTATCCCGGCACGGCCGAGAACTGGAGCGAGGAGGAGATCGGCGAAGCCCTGCACAAGGTCGGCCTCGACCATCTCAAGGAGAAGATCGAGGAGGAGGGGCCGTGGGACCAGACGCTGTCAGGCGGCGAGAAGCAGCGCCTTGCTTTCGCGCGGCTGCTCTTGCACAACCCCGACATCGTCGTGCTGGATGAAGCGACCTCCGCGCTCGACGAGAAGAGCCAGGACAAGATGATGAAGATGGTCACCGACGAGCTGCGAGAGGCCACCATCGTCAGCGTCGCGCATCGCGTCGAGTTGGAGGCCTTCCACAGCCGCAAGATCGTGCTGGAGCGCCGCAAGGGCGGCGCCAGGCTGGTCAGCGACGTCGACCTGATCCCGCGCAAGGGCAAACGAAAGCTGCTCGGCCGCTTCCTGCGCCAGCGCAAGAAAGCGGCGTGAGGCTTTCTCTGCGTCATCCCGGACAAGCGCGCCTCAAAGCGCGCGCAGATCCGGGATCCATACCCACAGGGAGAGGTTTGGCGAAGACTCGGAGTGAGCATCTCGCGTCACATTCCTCCCTGTGGTCATGGATCCCGGGCTCGCTTCGCGCCCCGGGATGACAGTGAGTTTGGAGTCCCCGCCAAAACCCGCTATGCATGCGCCGCCTGCAACGAGGACCGCCTGCTTGACGCCCGACAACGCCCTTTCGACTGCACCGTTTGGCACGTTTGCGCCCAATGCAGCGCAGGCCGCCATTATCAGCCTCGTGCAAGCGTCGGGGCTGAAGCGCGGCGCATTCCGGCCCTGGATGTCGCGGCTGGTCAACCTGCTGCGCGGCGGCCCGGTCGACGTGCACTATCAGGGTGCCTCGTTCCGCTTCTATCACCAGGGCAGCGCCACCGAACGCGGCGCGCTGTTCAACCCCGACTATAACATCGATGAGCTCGACTTCCTGCGCCGGTACACGCCGGCGGGCGGCACCTTCGTCGATGTCGGGGCCAATGTCGGCACCTTCGCGCTGGTGATGGCGCGGCAGGTGGGGACCTCGGGCAAGGTGGTTGCGATCGAGCCGCATCCGCTGACGTTCGGACGGCTCGCCTTCAACCATGCCGCATCAAAAGCAACGCAGGTCCGCCTGGTGCAGGCCGCCGCAGGCGATGCCGACGGCGAGCTGATGATCGAGAGCGGCGGCGGCAATCTCGGCGCCACGCATGTCGTCACCGGCAACGCCGGCACGGATGCGATCAAGGTGCCGTCGTTGCGGCTCACGCGCATCCTCGAAGAGGCCGGCGTCACACAGGTCGATTCGCTCAAGATCGACGTCGAAGGTTTCGAGGACCGCGTGCTGATCGGTTTCTTCCGCGACGCGCCGCCGTCGCTGTGGCCGCGCGCGGTCGTGATCGAGCATTTGTCACAAAACGAATGGCAGCAGGATTGTATCGGTGACATGGTCGCGCGCGGCTATGCGATCGCGCGCAAGACAAGAAGCAATACGTTTTTGTCACGCTGACGACGAACAACGGAGGTTGTTATGATCGATCATATGGGCTTGTCCGTCTCCGATTATGAGGCGGCGAAGGCGTTCTACAGCAAGGCGCTGGCGCCGCTCGATTACAGCCTGATCATGGAGGTGACGGCGGAGCAGACCGGCCACGCCGCGGCCGCCGGCTTCGGCGCCGACGGCAAGCCGGATTTCTGGATCGGCGGCGAAGGCGCGATGAACAAGCCGGTGCATGTGGCGATCGCTGCGAAAGACCGCGCCACCGTGGATGCGTTCTACAAGGCTGCGATGGCCGCGGGCGGCCGCGACAACGGACTGCCCGGCCTTCGCCCGCATTATCACGCGAACTATTACGGCGCCTTCGTGCTCGACCCGGACGGCCACAACATCGAGGCGGTCTGTCACGCGCCGGAATAGACCGGTTCCATTCTTCGACGGGAACATCGCATCCCGCACGCTGTTATCGTCGCTTGCAAGAAGGAGCACGATATGGCCAACGACAATGCGCGCGACGTCGATCGCGCCTGGAAGCTGATGAAGAAGATCGGCTTTGCCATGCTGGTGACACGCGACGGCGAAAAGCTGCGCGCGCGGCCGATGAGCGCCTACCTCGATCGCGACGCGAACACGATATATTTCTTGACGGACGCACGGCGTCACAAGGACGAGGAGATTGCTCGCAATCCCTCGATCAACCTGTCATTCGCCGATGCCGGCAGTCAGAAATATGTCTCCCTGACGGGCACTGCGGCCATCTCCAATGACCGAGCCAAGATCAAGGAGCTTTTCTCGACGCCGGCCAAGGCGTGGTGGGACTCTGCCGAAGATCCCAACATTCGCGTGCTCAAGGTCACGCCCGATGATGCCGAGTTCTGGGATTCGCCGGGTACGGTGATCTCCTACGTGAAGATGGCTGCAGCAGCGGTGACGAATACGCGTCCTGACATCGGCGAGAATCGCAAGGTCTCGATGTGATGCCGATCGAACCGCCCGAGATACCACCATCGACGCCCGGCACGCCCGTTGAGCCGCCGCCGGGAATTCCGCCGGGCAATCCGCAGCCCGAGATCACGCCGCCGGTGCGCGAGCCCGGCGAATCACCGAGCCCCGATGAATTGCCGGGCCGCATGCCCGAAGAGATTCCATCGCGTGGACCGGACGGTCCGCTCACGCCCAATCCTGCGACGGATGCCAATTCGTCGCAGGACCGCATGTGAGACTGCAGCGATCACATATGGGGCGATTGCAACCAGCGTCTGAATGCGCAATGAACGTCGCGATCGTGACGTGATTTGCGTGCAGAAATAAATCGGGCCGCGACCGCTTCGCCCGCCACAATGCGGCCTAACGCGTAGCCGTTCATCACCAGACTTCGTCAAAGAACCTTCCGGGGAAGTTGAACCACATGACCAACCTTCGTTTCGTGCTGCTTGCCACGACGGCTCTGACCGCGATGCAATTCGCAAGCTCCGCATCGCACGCGCAATCCGCGCCGCCACTCGTGGTCGCGCAGGCCCAGCCAGAGACGGGCCCTGACGGAAAACCGAAGCAGCCTCCGAAGGAAGCGCCGAAGGGGCCGCCGCCCGGCGCGCGTCCGGCGACGCCGCCTCCGCCGCCTGCGGCTCCCGCCCATCCGACTGCACCGCCGCCCGCGGCGGCACCGCCGCATCCGCCTGTCGCACCTCCGCCGGCCGCCGCCCCGTCACGCCCGACGCCGCCACCTCCGCCGCCCGCAACTCATCAGGCGCCTCCTCCGCCTCCGCCGCCGCCTGCTGCACCCAAGCCGCCGACGCCGCCTCCGGCGCCGCAGCAGCATGCTCCGACACCACCGCCTCCGGGCGCAGCGCCGCAGCAACATGCGCCGACGCCGCCTCCGCCCCCAGCGCCGCAGCAGCACGCCCCCACACCGCCGCCTCCGGCTGCGGCTCCGCAGCAGCACGCTCCGACACCGCCCCCTCCACCGCCTGTGACGGCACCGGGGCGGCCGGCTGCGCCGCCTCCCCCTCCGCCTTCAGCGGCTCCTGGCGCGAGACCCGCGCCAGCTCCGGGGGCAACGCCCACGCCGTCGCCTGCAACGCCGGCACTTCGCCCGGGAACGACGACTGCTACGCCGACACCCACGCCCACACCAACTGTGACCCCAGTGCGCCCCGGCGCTCCGCCGGCCGCAGAGGCACCAGCTCCGGCTGCCACGCCGGCACCAACTGGCACCCCGACGCCGGTGCCCGCACGTCCGGGCGCCCCGCCAGCTGCAGGCCCAACTCCGACACCAACCCCGGCTCCCGGCGGCGCTGTGGCGCCTCCCGGCCGTCAGGGTGGAGCGCCGGCTGCGGGCGCGCCCACGGCTGGAACACCGCCTGTGACGCCGCAGGCGGGCGCCGTGCAGCGTCCCCCGGCACCGCCGCCCGGCGCCGCTGCACCGACGGTCGTCCCGGCCACGCCGGCCGCAGCACCGCCGCCCAACAAGGCTCAGTACGCCCCGCCGACGGTTGCACCGGCCTTCCGCGCCGCGCCGGCCGTTGCCGCCCCGCTGCCGCCGCCGCCGCGTCCGCCGCAGCGTGACCTGACGCCGCTGGCGTTCGGTGCGGGCGTGGTCGCCGGTGCCGTGATCGGCGCCACCATCGCCGACTACCGCAATCAGCGGCAGGAAGTCGTCGAAGGCGGCCGCACCATCTACACCGAGCCGGACCGCATCATCATCCGCGACCCCAGCGGTCAGGAATATGTCCGCGGCAACGATCTCTATCGCTTCCGCTACGGCGCCCGCGACATCCGCACCGAGACCGTCGGCGGCGAGACCCGCACCGTCGTGATCCGTCCCGACGGAAGCGAGGTGATCACCGTGGTCGGTCCCGATGGTTCGCTGCTGCGTCGCATCCGCAGGGACCCCGGCGGGCGCGAGATCATCATCATCGACAACACCTATCGCGACCCGCGCGCGGTCGGCGGCTTCTATGTCGACGTGCCGCCGCCGGTCGTGAGCATCCCCTACGATCGCTACATCGTCGATGCCCAGGAAGCATCGCCGGACGTGATCTACGAGACGATGCGGGCGCCGCCGGTGCAGCGGATCGAACGACGCTACTCGCTCGACGAGATCCGCTACTCGCCGAACGTCCGCATGGCGATGCCGAGCGTCGACGTCAACACGATCAACTTCGAGACGGGATCGTGGACCATTCCGCCTGATCAGGCGGCGCGGCTCCAGGTGATCGCCGACGGCATCAACCAGGCGATCCGGGCCAACCCGCAGGAGGTGTTCCTGATCGAGGGCCACACCGACGCGGTCGGCAACGACGTCGACAATCTGTCGCTGTCGGATCGCCGGGCGCAGGCCGCGGCCGAACTACTGACCCAGCAGTTCGGCGTACCTGCCGAGAACCTGACGTCGCAGGGCTACGGCAAGCAGTACCTGAAGGAGCAGACCGACGGCCCGAGCCGGATCAACCGGCGCGTCACCGTCCGTCGCATCACCCCGCTATTGAACGGCGGCCAGGCCAACGCGGCCCCGCCGCCGCGCTGAGGCGATCGCAAAAAGAAAATGGCCGGGAGCGATCCCGGCCATTTTTGTTTTGGTTATGACGTGCGTGCGGCGACATGGCGTGAAGTCGTAGGGTTGGCAAAGGCGCATAGCACCGTGCCCACCACCTCTCTCGATCACGGAAAATGCGCGGGCACGCGTCGCTTTGCCTAACGTCAGCCCTTGTCGCTTTCCAGCCGGAAGATCTGCGAGCCTTCGCTGCCCGAGAGCAAACCGGTCTTCGAATAGAGACCGAGCTTGGTGCGGGTGTCGGCGATGTCCAGATTGCGCATGGTGAGCTGGCCGATGCGGTCGGCCGGCGTGAAGGCGGCGTCCTCGACCTTCTCCATGCTGAGCCTTTCCGGCGCATAGGTGAGGTTCGGACTTTCCGTGTTCAAAATAGAATAGTCGTTGCCGCGGCGCAGCTCGAGCGTGACTTCGCCGGTGACGGCTCGGGCGACCCAGCGCTGCGCGGTCTCGCGC
>NZ_JADFUE010000115.1:0-11949 GCF_054967145.1 Bradyrhizobium sp. UFLA06-24 | reverse complement strand
CTTCACCAGCTGATTGTCAACGGTGTCCAGGCTCTCGCTGGTCTCCGTCAGAAACTCCCGCAACAGATCATCCATGAGCTACGCCTTACTGAGCTGGACCTCGGTGCCTGCGCCGCCTTGGTATCGGCGGAAGTCCGCTCCTAGATCGTTAGACAACCCATTTCACGGTCGCGTTAATTTCATCCTCCGTGCTAATACGGATATTGAAGCGAAGTTTGCCGTTCGCGGGCACGGGACAGCGGTTTTCGGCACGTCCGGCTCGCGAGATCCGTCCGGAGACGCGACTGGTAAACGCGCGGATAACCGCGTCACCAGCGGCGCAAAAAGATCCTGCCGACATGGGGGGATATGCAAGGCCGACTGGAATTGAACCAAATCAAACGCGATCGGAATCGCGCGCGCGACCTTTGCGTCGAAGTGCCGATGGCCTCGGTAAAATCCGCGTTCACGGTAAACGGACTCTTACTCCAGGAGCATCGCGAACGATAACGCGCTAACCCAGCCGCACGGCAGCGGCATGATGTTCGGCGAGACAGTCCCTGATGGCGGCCAGCAGCGCATTCGGCGTGAACGGCTTACGCAGGCAACGCGTAGCGCCGAGCTCCAGCGCCATCCTTAGAAAGTCGGGCGCAGGCGAATTCATATCTGCGAAGGCATAGCCCGACATTGCGATCAGCGGAGTGGCGGGCGCGCGGTCGTGAAAGAGCCGGATCGATTCGAACCCGCGCATATGCGGCATGAAGATGTCGATGATCATCAGGTCGAACTGCCCGTGCTCGAGAGCTCGCAGTCCTCCCTCACCGCCGTCGGCAATCGTCACCCGGAAATTGTTTCGCTGGAGATAGATCTCGATTGCCATGGACACCATCGGGTCGTCGTCGACAACGAGAATATGGCGCAGACTTTCTGTCGTCGTTTGAATGTCCCGCTTCGGCGATTCAATAATTGAAGCGTTGCGCACACCTTTCTCCTCTCGCTTGCATTCAAATCGTGATGACCACCTGCGTGGTCGATCGGGCACGACACGCCAACGGCATGCGCGCAATTTCTGCAGCCGGGCCTCGCAGTTGCGCGAAGCAATAGCTGACGGCTGAAGGAACTCGGCTGACGAGCGCGGCGGCTTGGACCGGAGAACGTCCAATGAAAGGGCGGATGCAAGCTCTGCCATTGGGTGCCCGCTTCCAGATCATGAGGTCCCCTGCCACACTTTCCCGGGTCGCAACGCAAATCTGTCTCGCCGGGCATGCGCGCGAATCAAGCACTGCTCTTATTTCCGCCGCAAATCCGCCGGGCTGTCTGCCCTCCAACGGGTATATGGACAGCACCACAACCATTACAATAGGTTTGTGCTGCCGCGCAACCGGATGTCGAACGCGCGACGCACGCTGGATTGGTTCCGCATGACCGCAAGCGGCCGGCCTCCCAACCGATTGCTGCAGATGCTCGACGCTGCAGACTTCGATCTGATGCGTCCTCATCTCGTCACGATCGAGTTGGTCAGAGAGACTGTCCTGGGTGAAGCTGGCGCCGCGCTACGATACGTCCACTTCCCGCACGATGGAGCCGTTTCAATCACCGTGAGCCTGTCCGAGGGACAGATGATCGAGGTGGCGATGCTCGGCCGCGACGGCCTCATCGGCGGCGGAGCGGCACTTGCAGACGGGATCGCGGCGTCAGATGCCGTCGTCCTCTTCCCCGGAACCGCTTCCGCACTTGAAGTTCCCGCGTTTCGAGCCATTGCTGCCGCCTGTGCACCATTCCGTTCCCTGATGATCCGGCATGAGCAGGCGCTGTTCGCACAGGTCCAGCAATCCCTGATCTGCAACACGCTACACCCGGTCGAGGCGCGCCTGGCGCGCTGGCTGCTGCGGGCCCGAGATCTGTCCGCGAGTGACATTCTACCGCTGACACAGGAGGTTCTGGCTCAGATGATGGGCGTCCGGCGCAACGCCATTTCATTGGTGGCGCATGCGCTGCAACTTGCCGGAATCATCCGCTACAGCCGGGGCCAGATCGAGATCACCGACCTGCGTGCGCTGGAGGCGACCTCCTGCGGCTGCTATGCCGCCGTGAAGGCCCACCATGCTCGCCTGTTGACACCCTCGGGATGACATCGGCATGCCAGCGCAAAGTATGCCGGCATGCACGGGACGGTCTGGAGCAATGGTCGAACCGCGCTGTTAACACTGCACCTATTGCCAATATATCCCGGTGGAAACATGATGGAACTTAGTCAGGCAGAGGACGGTCATGTCGCTGGCGGCATTCACCGGCGGAGGTGACGGGAGGCAGCTTTGGAAACGATGGTGCGCCCATCCAACGGTTTCCTGTCGGCGCTGTCGGCAGACGATTATGAATTGATCCGTGCACATCTGCGCACAGTCGATCTGCCGCATGATGCGGTGCTGGTCGAGACCGGCGAGACGCTCAAGCGCGCCTACTTCCCGCACCGCGGCGTGATCTCGCTGATCGTGAAACTCGCCAAGGGTGAGCATGTGCAGGTCGCCATGATCGGCCGCGACAGCCTGCTCGGGACGCTCTCGACCATGGGCGACGCATGCGCTTTGAACACGGCGGTCGTGCTGGTTCCCGGCACCGCCTCCGTGATGGACCTCGACCGGTTGCGCATCGCGGCCGAACAGAGCTCCACCCTGCGGACCATGCTGACGCGGCATGGGCTCGCGATGTATGCACAGGTGCAGCAGACCGCGGGCTGCAACGCGGCTCATCCGGTCGAGGCGCGGCTGTCGCGCTGCCTGCTGCACACCCATGATTGGTCGGGCGACTACCGGCTGCTGCTGACGCAGGAGGCGATGGCCCAGATGATCGGGGCGCGGCGCAACAGCGTGTCGCTGGTCGCCAATACCCTGCAGCAGGCCAATTTCATCCACTACAGCCGCGGACACATCCAGATTCTGAATCTGGACGGGCTGCGCCAGACGGCGTGCGAATGCTACGCCACCGTCAAGGCCCAGTACGACCGGCTGCTCGGGCCTTGACAGCACGCGCAAGGCCGGAACATGGTAAAGCAAGTGCTAAACGCTGCCCGCAAACACCGCGCGTCCCGTGACCAGAATTGCAATCGGAAAAGCGTAGACGTCCCCGGAGCCGCAAAGAAGAACCGGGACAACCATGCTCGATGCCGTATTCGCGCCCGCGCCAGGCGCGCACGACACCACTCCGCTGCGCGAACTTGAATCGCTGCGCGAGCCTGGCGCGTTCGACGCGCTGGTGCGCGAGATCGGTGAGGACGGTGCCCGTGAGGTGCGCGCGGTGTTCTGGAGCGATACCACCGCGCGGCTCCTGCTGTTTCGCAAGCTCACGCTCGATCAGCATCGAGCCAGGATTGCGCGCGAGGCGCATTCGCTGAAGAGCACGGCGAGGACGTTCGGCTACGTCAGGCTCGCAACGCTGGCGCTGCGGTTGGAGAGCACCGCCGACACCCTCGAAGGCGCCGAACTTGGCGACCTGCTCCAGCAGATGGAGGCGGCCTTTGCCGGCGCGAAGGCTCAGGAACCGCAGGATTGACCCTCCCTGCGCAACTGCCGCCGTACTTATACGGTTTGCGATTTTTAGAGATGACTAATCATAGGTGGCGATAGTCGCCGGAAACCAGGAGGGTTTCCATGTTCACCTATGAAACAGCGGATCAGAAAGAGGTCCGCCGCTTCCGCATCGCGCAGTTCAACGGCCGAATGGCAACGGTGAAGGCGGGCGAGTCCACGGTGACCGGTTTTGTCCGCTCGGTGCTGGAGCAGGAATCGACCATCCCACCGCGCTGGACCATCACGATCATCCCGAATGCGCCGAAGGAAGAGCCGAAGGTTCTGCGGCCCACTTCGCGCACCCGTCCCTTCGCCGAAGACTATTTCTAGGCTCGGCCGCGCGCCGCGACGGCGGTGCCGGCCAACGGCCTCAATCGAGCGAATGCAGCAATGCCGCGCGGACGAGGTCCGCGGTGTTCCGCGCGCCAAGCTTGCGCATCGCTTCAGCCCGGTGGCTCTCGAAGGTGCGCGGGCTGATCTGCATCCGCAGCGCCCCCTGCTTGTTCGAAAAACCCTCGCTGATCAGCCGCAGCACTTCACGCTCGCGCTTGGTCAGCCGCTTGCTCGACAGCGTCGCGATCTCGGAGCCCGCTTCGCGCGGCGCCGGCAGCGCGCGCCGGGTCTTTAACTCGACGTCCTCGGTGTTGGACGGCACGGGCAGACCACCCTTGTGCGAGCCGGCGAGTTGCTTGACCAGGCCGCAGACGCGCTCGGTCTGCGCCAGTGCGTTCTCGACCACCTGCTGCAGATAGGCGCGATCGCCGGTCACAGGCGTGAGCTGATCGCTATGATGCTTGATCTCGCCCATGTAGAGCAGGAGTGCGGTCAGGGGGCCATTGAGCTCGCGGGCGATGGCCGCGGCCATCTCGTCGGCCGCCCTGGCACGGGCAGCATTCAGCCGGACGAAGTCGAGCTCTTCAGGCGCAGAAGCGCTGCTTTCGAACCATTCCGACGGCCGCGAATCGGTGACCGTATCGTTCTGTGACCCCATGTGACTCGTTTAGCGGAACCCGGGGCGGTCTGTGGTTAACTTTTTACTCCGTAAGACTACGGTTATTTTGTTGGTTTTGTGCTGAAATACCGGCGGCGGCACAATTTGTGCTTGCGCAGGCCGGCGGCAGACCGCGCAGGGGTTGATGAAGCCGCCCAAATCATAGGCAGTCGCCCAAACGCCTTCTTAACGATCGCTGCCCGCCCCGTCCCGGCGCTCCCGGATTTTACGGATTAATTAACGGCAGCTTGCTTCTCTATGTCGCAATTGAGAGCGCGCAAATGCCTCCATGCATTGGGCCTGTAGGCCTGCTGGAATCGTTGCGAGAGAATTGCGTGCCATGAACGATATCGACCAGCTATCGGAGTTCCTGCAGAAGCTGACGCCGTTGTCGCGCAGCTGCCTGCTCAGCGAACTCGAGCGGCTCGAACTGTGCGGCATCGACATGCCGGGCTCGGCGGAGATCCAGGCCAAGCTGCGCGCCGAATTTCGCAAGGACGGATCGACCCAGGCGCGCGCCACCAATCCATCGCGCTACTTCTTCGCGCCGCTCGAGCTGTTGCTGATCGACGGAGCGCCCGAGCACGCCAATGCGGGACGGATCTCGCGCAACACCCTCACCCCGATCTGGGAGTGGATCTGCCGCGACCTGCTGCCGACCATGGCGCGCGACTACATCAAGGCGATCAACGACCAGGTCACCGCCAACAATCCCAAGGAAGTGCTGAAGATCGCGACGACCTTCCAGGTCAAGGTCCTCAAGGTGCTCGAGAACACCTTCGCTTCAGCCGAGAGCACCGAATTGGCGCGCGGCAAGCTCGCGCAATACACGGCTTCGCGCACCGCCTTCAACGACGTGAAGAAGATGCAGCAGGTCCTGCGCGCCGGCGATGGGCTATCGAAGTTCAACGAGAAGCTGCCGGCGACGATCGCAAAATTCGACGACGCCCAGGTCGCGCAGATCACCGCGCGGCTCGACGCCTTCAGGAAGGCCCATGCCGAGGCGGTGCCCTTTGCGCTGACGCTGGTGGCCCGGCGCCTGAAGACCTCCTGGCAGCTCGTGCGCCTCGCCACCAAGGCGGCGCCGAGCAAGAGCGCGGCCGACGTCGCCGCGACGCCTTACGCCGGCGTCGTCCACATGGTCCTCGACCGGCTCGACGACAAGCGCCTCGCGCTCAGGATCGCGCTCCGGAACAACCGCGTGCTGATCGCGCGCGACCTGCTCACCGATATCTACGATACCGAATACGCGCTGAAAGTTCGCATCGACGGCATCGAGCAGTGCGAATGGGGCGTGCGGTTGCAGCAATTGATGGACGCGATCGCCGCGCTGGTGTCCGCCGAAGTCAGCCGCTTCCCGGCCAATGTCGGCCACATCCTGGGATCGCGCCGGCTGCGCAGCCATGACACGCTGGGCGGCAAGCTGAGCTACCTCGCCTGGAAGGGCCGCGACGCCGTGCAGGACGGCGCGGCGGCGCTTCGCAAATTGATCGGGGCGACCTAATTCGCCCGAGTCATTCGGGCGCGTGCGGCAGGCACAGGAAGCGATCGAGAAATCGCCCTGACATCACGCACCTGAACCACCAACGGGTCATCCGCCGCATCGTCATAGCTGCGATCCCTGACAGCCCATCACCGGCCAGGCGCAGCAATAGCGCGCGTGCGGCAATACGGCTGTGAGGTGCTTCACACGCGCCTGCTCTGCGCTTCGGCGAATTGTCGCATAACCGTCACGCGCGACGCAGGAACATGCGCGCATCGCGCGAACCGCGAGAGGTCGCTCGCACCGAAGTCTATCAGACGTATGACGACTAGCCGGCCGCTGTGGCCGAACACGGCAACGCCACGGTCAAATGAGGCGTCCATTATTTAATTGGGCGAAGCGCGTGCAGCTTCGTCCAATTACAGGACACGGCTTCGCGCGACGTCGAGATGCGGCCTTCGAAAATCCTTGCATGATTGTCGCACGCGCGTGCGCAACGCGAAGACGAACGTAAAGACTTCTCGAACGCGATCCGAACAATTTTAGGAATGATGGGGGCTTTAACGTTACCCAGATAATTCAACAATCGGCTGAAGCCCTCCTTATTTGAAACTGCTCCCATCGCTAACACCGGTCGCGGAACGGGAGTGGCCTGCGATGAACGATGAAATTGTGGAATGCGCCGGCCGAAGGCTCAGGACCTTCGGGCGGCGAAAGGTGAAGCCGCGCGCATGCGTCGCCGACGGCAAGCGCCATCTGCGCGCATTCCTCGCCGAGGTGCTGGAGGATCTTGGATTCGTCACCAGCGAATGCGCCAGCGCCGACGAGCTCAAGACCGTGCTCGCCGGCGAGCTGCCGGATCTGATCCTGTTCGGTGTCGCCGCTGACGGCATCGAGCCCGGCACGTTTCTGGAGACGCTGGTGCGCGAGGCGTTCGACGGCAAGGTGCTGGCCGTCGGCGCGCGCGACTCCATCATCGTCAAGGCCGTGCAGCAGGTCGGAGAGGAATACGGCCTCGCTATGCTGCCGCCGCTCACCACGCCCTTTGCCGCGGAGACGCTGCGCGATCGTGTCGCGATGCTGCTGCCGGACGAGCCGGTGCCGAGCCCGGCCGTGCATGTCGGCGAGGCCTTGCATGCCGGCTGGCTCGAGCTCTGGTATCAGCCCAAGATCGACGCGCGCACGCTGATCCGCTGCGGCGCCGAGGCGCTGGTGCGGATGCGGCATCCGACCTGGGGCGTGGTGCCGCCGGCCTACTTCATCCCGGAGGAGCACGATCCGCATCTGCGCGATCTCTCGGAGTTCGTGATCGAGCGCGCCGTGCAGGACTGGCATTATCTGCTGGAGCGGCAAAGCCCGGTCGATCTGTCGATCAACCTGCCGGCCTCATACCTGAAGGAGCCGCAGGCCGTGCGCGACCTCTGCCGCCGTGTCCCGACCCATCCGGCCTTCGGCGGATTGACGATCGAGATCGACAGCGAGGAGGCGATCCGCGATCTCGATGTTCTCGTCGAGGTCGCGCGCGAGGTGCGCCTGCACAACATCGGATTGTCGATCGACAATCTCGGCGCCAATTGGCCGTCGCTGATGGACCTCGGCAGGATCCCATTCATCAAGCTGAAGGCCGACCGGCAGTTCGTCACCGGCAGCGCCAACGATCGTCTCAAGCGCACCGTGTGCCGTCACATCGTCGAGCTCGCGCAAGGTTATGGCGCGCGCGCCGCCGCCGAAGGCGTCGAGAGCCGCGCCGACCTCGTCGTCGCCAACGAGCTCGGCTTCGACCTCGTGCAGGGCTTCCTGTTCGGAAAACCGTTGCCACTGAAGAAATTTGCGCGGAGCGCGCTGACGCGGACGGTGCTCGACCCGGTGTGAGTGAAGAAACTCGAAAACAACCCCATGCACAGTAGCCGGCGAGGGTCGGCCTAATGCTGACGTTTTTCCGAATCGACTTGACCCGTCGGGCAAAACAGGGGCATAGTGCCATCATCGAGGGGCGCGCGTGATGCGGGCATTTGCCGACCCGCCGTCATGCGCTCAGTACCACGGCTCCTCGTACACAGGATCGCCGTCGAGCAGCAGCCGCTTGATGGCGGCGCGGCCCGAGGGCAGCACGGCGGCGACGATGCGGAGCTTCCGCTCGTTGCGGGCCTGCTCCAGCTTGCGGCCCTCGCCTTCCGGCACGAAATAGCTTTCGAGGCCGTATTTGATCGTCAGCCTGTCGCAGAAAATGCGGCTGTCCGAACCGCAGGAATAGGTCACGCGGCCGCGGATCAGGATCTCGGAGGCGTTGACCGGGACGGGCGCCGCATGCACCGAGACGGCCCGGTAGAGCCCGCTGGCATCAGGCGCGAGCTTCACGAACACGACCGGATACCGCTCGGCCGCCTTCTGTCCGGCGAGCACGCCGGCCGGCATTTCCGAGATGTCATAGCGCAGCACGACATAGTCGCCGCGCAGGAGGTCGCGGGGATCGACCGGCTGCGTCTGCAAAGTCACCTCCCGGCCTTCGCGCAGGATCTGCATGCGATCGGCGACCATCAGGACCAGCAGCACGCACTGAAGCAGGATGGCGGCGCCGAACCGCACGGCTTTCGGAATGCGTTGCCAGATTTGCGTGATGGAGGCGATCATCGCGCGGCCCTCGGCAGCAGACCATTGAGCACGGATGCGAACACCACGGCAATGATGCCTGATACGGCCAGGAAGACCGAGCGGCGCAGCAGCGAGCCCTTCACGGCCCAGGTGATGCCGGCGATGACGCCGCCAATGCCGAGCCAGCCGGCGGCGATGCGCGGGCGGACATCGTCGAGCACGCCTGAGACGACGAGGCAGAGCATGGCGCAGAGCAGCGCGGCGTAGGCGAACCAGGACTCGCCGCCCGCCGAGGCCGGCCAGATCGGCGCGGCGAGCAGCGTAAGGCCCATCGCGCAGGCGGCGAGGATTTCACCCGAGCGTTTCGTGATGCCGGAGGACGCCAGCGCGAGCGCCACGCCGGCGAGGCCGCACACGATCGCCCATGGCGGCTGGGCCGCCGTGGTGTCTGTCCGAAGCCGGACGAGATCGTCGACCGTCGTCACCTCCAGGAAGGCGACGACAGCCAGCGAAAACGCGCCGTAGATCGACAGCACGGATCCAAGCCGTTGCGCCCTCGCCGACGGCGCGGCTGATATGGCGAGCCCGGCGCCGAACAGCAGCGCCGCGCCGTTCGCCAGCACGAATGACGGCTGGTCGCCGTGGAAGTCGAAACGAAAGGACGTCGCGACCCACCACGGGATCGCCGCGAGCGCGACGAGATGCGCCGCCACGCGCGAATTCCAGGCGAACGCAAGCGCGGCCGCGATCAGCCAGACCAGCACGAATGAAAGATGCAAATTGTCGGGCGCGTCATAGATGCGCATGCAGGTCCAGATGCAGGCGGCGACGAGGGCGACCGCCAGCGCGCCGCGCGAGCCGGTCAGCGCTGCCGCGGCGAACGCGCCAGACGACCACAGCAGCATGCCGCCGGCAAAATCGTCGCCGAGATGATACATCTGGCCGACCAGCGCGATGCCCGCGCCGAAGATGATGGCACCGATGCTGGCGCAGAGATCTGCGAGAACCTCGCGGCCGGTCGCGGCGAACCACGCGCCGAGACCGCCTGAAACGACCATGCCGGCAAGCAGGATCGAAAACCGCAGCAGCCGCGCGATCTCCGTCCAGTGCGCCGCGACGAAGGCAAGGAACGCCGCCGCGATCAACAGGCCGCCGACGATGCCGACGACCACCGCGATGTTGATGCCAGGCGACAGCGGCGGCAGCGCCTGTCGGATCGAGGCGGCCACCGCCGGCGCGATCACGCCATCGGCTTCCCACTGGGCGAGGTCGGCCTCGAGGCGCTGGCGGTAGGTTTTGTCGAACATGGTGGTGGATCACCTGGCTGCCGGACAGCGGCTGATTCCCGTCGGCCGGCATCGTTGGTCGGGCCGCCGCAGCGGCGGGTTCAACCTGTCATGCCCGTGCGGGAGCTGACAATAAAATCCGGAAAACACCCCATGCGCAGTAGCCAGCCATGACGGGCACGACGCATGTCGAAGCTCCACCTCATCAAATCTCGTCATTTGCCTTCGCGGACTTTTCCGGTAATATTTCCGGAAATGAGGGTGACATGACCGGCAAAGCAAAATCCCCCGTCGCCAGCCACCGCGCCCGCCGGCAGCGCCAGGGTTTTGTGCGGGTCGAGGTCAATGTCCGCAAGGAAGATGCCCCCCTGATGCGCCGCGTGGCTTCGGCTCTGTCCGACCCCGCGCGTCAGGCCGAGGCGCGGGCAGTACTTCGGCAGCGCTTTGCCGAGCCGTCCCATGTCAGCCTGAAGTCCCTGCTCGCGGCCGCGCCGCTCGAAGATATCGAGCTCGACCGCAGCCGCGATCCCGGCCGCGACGTCGACCTGTGAGCTATTTGATCGACACCAACATCATTTCCGAGATCCGCAAGGGCGCGCGCTGCGACGCCCGCGTCTCCGCCTGGTATGAGAAGATTACCGACGCGGACATCTTCCTGAGCACGCTCGTGCTCGGCGAGATTCGAAAGGGCATCGAGATCGCCCGCGTCAGGGACGCAAGCAAGGCGGTCGCGCTCGAACGCTGGCTGCGCGAGGTCGAGGCCGCATTCGACGGGCGCGTGCTCGGCATCGACAACGCCGTATCGGACCAATGGGGCCGCATCAGCGCCATCAGGTCTGTCCCTGTCATCGACGGCCTGCTCGCCGCAACCGCGCTGACGCATGATCTGACGCTGGTGACGCGCAATGATCGCGATGTCGCGGGGCTCGGGGCGAACGTGATGAATCCGTTTCGGGGCGGTGGAGATGGGAATTGATCCTGGTCTCGGGTTACTCAGGCGAATTGAGAATATCGGGACAGCTGGAAGAAAGGTTCTGCCTGGTAGGACGGATCGGTGGCGAGGCGCGCAAGCCGTTGCCCGATGGCGGGCGCGAACTTCGCACCATGGCCTGAACACGCGGAGCAGACGATCAGGCGGGACTCCGGCCAGCGATCGATGATGAATTCCTCGCCCGCGTCTAGCCTGATGTCGGCGGGCGCGGTGTTGGTGTAGAGGCAAACGTCAGAATCGACGATGGGCCCGGCCGCGCCGGGGACGAGCGCGGCGAGCGCTTCGCTCACGGAGCGGAGTTCGGCATCGCTGACGGGCGGCCCCCAGTCGTCGGGGCCGACCACGGGGCCGTGGTTGTGAGGCGCAGCCTTGATGCCGCGCTGTTCGAAATCCGGAAAGCCGTAGACGATGTCGTTCGGGCCCCGGTCGAGAATGAAGATCGGGAAACGACCTGGAACCACGGTGTCGGGGCGGCTAGGTGCGAACCAGCCGACCGCCTGTCGGGTGACGTGAAGCAGCGCGCCGAGGCGCGGCAGTGCGCGACCGAGCCATGGGCCGAGCGCCAGGATCGCGCGCTCGGCGAAGAACTCTTCGCTATCGGTGCGGATCGACACGCCGTCGCGGCGCGACGTGAAGCTCGCGCGTTCCGCAATCAAGCGCGCGCCGGCGCGTGCGCGCATCAGATTCATGACTGTAGCGGTGTGCAGGATCGCGCCGCCGTCCTGCACGACGACGACCCAGTCATCAGGCAGGCTGAAAGCTGGAAATTCCTTGTTCGCGACAGCAGCGGTCATCATCGGATCCGGCCGCCCTTGCGCGATCGCGGCCGCGCGCGAGGACGCCACCATGGCGGAGCCGGGGCGGCCGGCCTCCAGAATAGGGGTTTCCGTCAGAACCGTTTGACCGCTTTCGGTCTGCAGCCGGATCCAGCCGGCATGAGCCTCGTCGCTCAGGCCGGTGTAATCAGGGTTTTCGAAATTGAAGCGTAAGCGTAGCTCTGCCGCCCTTTGAATGACGCTTGACGCCTATTTTGTTCGCGTGGCGCGTCGCCGCGGCATCCA
>NZ_JADFUE010000114.1:0-11998 GCF_054967145.1 Bradyrhizobium sp. UFLA06-24 | reverse complement strand
GCGATGTCGATGTCCAATATGTCTGGCGGTTCCTGCGCAGCCACAAGATTGACCTGGTGGCTCGCAAGTCCTGGTGCGAGAGCAACGACCCGAACTTTACGGCCAAAGCCGCCGATGTTGTCGGCCTCTATGTCGCGCCGCCGGCGAAGGCCATTGTGCTGTGCGTGGACGAGAAGCCCTCGATCCAGGCTTTGGAGCGAGCGCAGGGTTATCTGAAGTTGCCCAATGGCCGCGCCTTAACCGGCCAAAGCCACGATTACAAGCGGCATGGCACCACAACATTGTTTGCGGCGCTCGAAGTCGCCACCGGAAAGATCATCGCGACCCATTCAAAACGCCGGCGCCGCGTCGAGTTTCTCGATTTCATGAACAGCGTCACCGCGACTTTTCCGAACCGCAAGCTTCACGTCATCCTCGACAACCTCAACACCCATAAAAAGAACGAGGACTGGCTCAAGGCCCACCCCAACGTGCAATTTCATTTCACGCCGACAAGTGCGTCATGGCTCAATCAGGTCGAAGTATGGTTTTCCATCTTGCAGGGGCAGTCGCTCAGCGGCACCTCCTTCACGAGCCTCAAGCAGCTTCAGGAACACATCGATGCCTACGTCAACGCATACAACGACAGAGCCGAGCCCTTCGTCTGGACCAAGAAAAAGGTCCGTCAACGCCGTTTCAAAGGCCGCCGTATCACTCAGCTCTGATTCCGGGTACTAGGTGCGGCGGCCTCGATGAGGATCTTAGCTCTTAGCGTGATAGGGGCAGTCTGAGCTTTGGCGCCAATTCGTAGCGACAAATACGCCATAACTCAGGATCAGGCAGCAGCAACATGCCTCGATGCTGAGGGGTAGCGGTCCCCGGAGTTCTGCAGATATGGGCGCAGCGAGCGCCAAGTCTGCCTATGTTCCGGAAAATCTCGGAGGATCTCTCTAGCGCACGATCTCGCGGGCGGCTGCAGAACCAATCGAGGATAATAGATGACGAAGTTCATCGGCGGGGAGCGCTCGGGCTCGCTTAGAACGTCTGGTGCCCTGGCTAAAGAGCGCTCCTGATGAACCCTCATCGAAGAATATGTGACACGGCGGCATGAGCAAGTCGCTGCGGCGTCTTCCGAAAGTTGCGAGGTCCTGCAGAACGGCCGCACCGCCTGCCTGGAGGATCACCTAAGACGGTCTAGCGGCTGCTGTTGCCAAGTCCGCCTGCTTCACCCGATCGTTTTCGGTTCGGCTTGCCGTCCGTCAGGTCCTCCCTGTGCGCGTCTGATAATCCGGCCTTCAGCCATCATCTAGCTCGCTCATAGCGTCATCCATGTCTGACTGGGTATCGCTTATGACCTGGGTAGCGACGGCAACCAGAGCTTTTTCGAAGGCCCGCTGCAACAATGCTGCGTGCGAGTTGTCGCCGCCGTTCGCGGCGTTATCGGTGTTTGTGCCAGCGTCTGGCGCCGTTGCTGCGATATCGGCTGCGCCTGTGTCCATGTCATAAAACTCAGATAGCGGCGGTGCCGCGAGATGACCTATTCCTTTCGTGCTAGCAGGGGCAGCTTGCAAGAAGCTGACGAAGAGTGAGGCCGGATTGATGCCGCGATTCGTGCCCCGAGTGATCTCAGGTGGTCCGGTGTTTGGAGGTTTGTGCGAAGAACTGTGCTGGTTCTAACAACCGGTATGTTGAAGGTATTTAGGGGGGCCGGTCATACCCAGACTATCCTGATCCGCAACGCGCTTACCTTCATCTCGACGACATGGATCGCCTCGCGGTCCTTTCTGGCGGAGCTTCAGAAGACCCAGGTTGGGGCGGTCCCGCCTGCAATGGCCGGGCATGCGAGGGGCCGGCGTGCGGCGGCTCATCCTGAAAAAGGGGCGGTGCGCGATGGTCCTGCATGCGATGTCCCCGCTTGAGGCTCACCGTGCCGTGGCTCGGCTTCCGATGGGCCGACATCCAGAGTCTGCCATATCACATCTTGATCGAAGCCGGGATGTTCCTCGATCGCCTGAGCTATGGCCTGCGGCGAGAGATGCAGCTGGCCGTTGTCCGGCTCTGGCGCAGCGACGGCCGCAGGCGCGGCATATAGATTATCCTGCCAACCCGAGTCTGGCCCAAGGGGATGCGCTAAATCTGGGTAAGGCGGATAGAGGTGTCCTGTCTCCAAGTATGGAGAGTAGGGATGGCCCGCGTCGAGATAGGGTGAATAAGCCTCGCCCTGCAGCACTGGATGGGCGACTCCCTGCGCCGAAGCGGGAGCCTCTGAACCGCTGAGCTGCCGCTCGAACTCGGTTGCATCTGTAGCCGTCCGTGCTGTGTCGGGCTCCGGCTCGTATTCGCCGGGGCGACTGCATTGAAATCCACCCTGTTTCTCCTTCCAACTGATGACGCGCATTGAGCTATGCGAAGCCTCAGCTAGCTCGGAAGCGCGCGTGCGGAGGCCCACATTGATCTTTAATGCCTCGCACTGCGTGAAGGCAGCGCTACCCAATTTCCCTCGAGCATCCGGTCTCTTATCCATCTATCGGGCTGCCTCAAGCAGGGCAGCCGTCAAGACCTCGCAGGCTCATGCTGGGGGCTTTAGCTTTCGAAAAGCTGACGATCGGATGCGACTTCAGTCGGAGCGGTCTTGCATCTTCGACCATCACTTCTGGCCTGGACCGGCTTCGCGCACAGCGCCCCCATGAAGCGGCGTTTCGGGAGAAGCTTCCGGCCGCCCGTCCCGGAAGACCGTGCTCGAGGAGCCGCGAAACAACATCAAAACCGACTCGTGTTGTGACCTCTCGGCGGCGGGACTGCGCCGGGCCTGCGCTTCCGCCACAAGGCCCTTGAGGGTCTGGTCCACCAGCGCAACAAATCTGGGTGGGCCAGAAGCAAGGATGAGGCCCTCTCCCGGGGCAGGTTTCACGATATAGCGCTCATCCGAGATGTTGAGCGCGTCGAGCGCGGCCTTGAGCGCATCGAAGCTGATTGGGTTCAATACAATGAGCCGGCTTTGCGCCTCTTGGGCGGCGGAGATGTAAAGGACAAGTCCGTCATAGTACCACTGGAGATTGTACAAAGCAGTCAAACGGTCAAGGAATTCTCGTGGCGGCAGGTCCGGCATTCGTCCACGAATCCGGCCCCTGACGTCGGCGCTGACATTGACCCTGATATTGAGATTGTTTCCGAACTCCTGCAGCGCCGCAGCAAGATCCTGATCGAGAACGGTGTAGCTATAAGGGGCGGGCGGCAGCGAAAGGGATGCAGCAGACGTGCGCAAAATTCCGACACAGATGAGAACACCGGCACAAAAAATTCTTTTTAAGATATGTACCACCGTGGACCGCGCGAGCATTCCTTGACGCCTTCCGCTCATTATGAAGTTAGAGTTTCGCCGCAGCTTGGAAGCCAAACGTGATCATTAGATGACCAAGTCAACCTGATCTCCGTCAGGTTTTCGTCAGCTCGGCAGCCTATGAACTTGATCGGTTCATCGGCTAAAGCTTAGGTCATCAAACCAGCACAATGACACACTCCATGTTGTTAGGCGCAACGCCGATCCCTCCCAGTTCAGCCGGTTGTCTTTCCGGTGCCTGCTCTCCGGCAGCTGCTGGCGAGCAGGCGCGTTTCGAGCAGTCCCTGGCGCAAGTAGCTCCCAATCAGGGGTCTGCTTTCCCGACCGCGAATCCACCCGCAGCGACTCCTCCGATATTGGAGGTCCAGCGCACGAATGTGCTGGCAAGTCCGCCGGGCGACCGAATCCTCCAAACCCTTTCCGGCATCTACCAGGGTCGAGCCGTTTCTCCGGCGATTGCGCCGGCTGTCGTAAATGGGGTGCAGCCTGGGCCGGCTGCGCAGCCACTTTTGCCGGCGGATAACGCCGGAGCCAATGCGGCTGTTAAGCCGGTTGGAGCTGATTTCGAATCGATGATGACGAATCTGCGAGACGTCTACAAAGACGTTGTTCAGGTTTCCCTCGTCTCCAAGGGCACCAGCGCCGTCAGCTCGTCGCTAAACAAGCTGCTATCGGCCGGCTGAGTAAGCTGATGACTGGCGATATGAAGAGGGGGAGCTCCGGCGGCCGTCAATCGTGGCGACGGCTTCGCGTGTTTCTTGCTATGCCCCTTCTCCTCTCGCTGATCGGCTGTAAGACCGATCTCTACACCAAAATTCAGGAGCGCGAGGCTAATGAGATGCTCGCGCTTCTCCTTGGCAAGGGCGTTGATGCTGTCCGTGTTGTCGCCAAGGACGGAACCAGCACAATCCAGGTCGAGGAAAAGCAGCTCGCTTATTCGATTGACCTGCTCAATGTTGAGGGGCTGCCGCGCCAATCCTTCAAGAATCTCGGCGAGGTGTTCAAGGGATCGGGCCTCGTTGCCTCGCCGATCGAGGAGCGGGCACGATACGTTTATGCTCTAAGCGAAGAATTGTCGCGCACGATCAGCGATATAGATGGCGTCCTTTCAGCACGCGTTCACGTCGTTCTGCCGAAGAACGACTTGTTGCGGCAAGGTGCGACCCCATCCTCGGCATCGGTCTTCATTCGACATGGCTCCAGCGCGAGGCTTTCGGCACTATTGCCGCAGATCAAGATGCTCGTCGCAAACAGCATTGAAGGGCTGTCCTATGACAAGGTCGCCGTTGTCTTCGTGCCGGTCGAGCGCGCTCCAGTCGAGCAGTCTGCCGGTCCGGGAGTCCCTGTGGCTCAGTCAGCAAGAGCCGGCTCATCGCCGTTACTTGCGCTTGCTGTAGGAAGCGCCGGAGCGGTATTCGGCATCGTCGCTTGCGTATTGCTGGGCCCGCGCATGCGTCAGTTTGGAAAATCATCGCGTAAGCTGAGCGTGTTCGGTAGGGGCTCGCGCCTGTCTGCTGACCAAGCGGCGGGCAAGATGATTGCTGATGCGTCATAGTCTGGACGCTCATGCCGCCATCAATGTCAACCACAGCCACAAAAACCAATCGCTCGTTCACGCTCGCAGCCGATCGGCTGCGCGAGCTTGCTGCCTCGGCCGATCCCGGTCGTTTTGCCGGGCTTCTTGACCCGCTGCTTTCACCTTCCACTTTGGCTCGGCTACAGCAGAGTGCCAGGCTACAGCCAAGGCTCGCCGAACTGCTTTTGGGCAGCAAGGGGGAGGTGAGCTGCGGCGACTGGAGCGAAGATGCTCTCCTGGGGCATGATCCGCGGCGGGCTGCGCTGCTCGCGGGCGGCATTTGGCATGCACGCTCCATCCTCAAGCTGTTCTCCAGGCACGATCTGCCTGTGTTGGTGGAGTTGATCGGTGCCGAGGCGCATGCTTTCGCAGTCCGGCATTTATCCTGCGCCGTCGCAACGGCCCCGATCGCCGATCCAGAGCAATTGTCCCGACAGATCGAATATGACGGGCATGCTTGTCTCGGCGCTTGGCTCGAAGAGACTTCATCGCTTGCTCGTATCCGCGTGCTTCTACGCTTGCCCGCTGGGACGGCCGCCGAGAGCTCAACTGCCGAGCACCGTAGCGCAGCAGGCCCGCTGCTTTCCCTCGTCATGGCTCATTTGCGCACTGAGGATGCTGGGGCATGACGGCCGATGCCCTCGCACCACCCGCGGCCCCGAAGATTCGGGCTCTTGGACCGCTGATCCCAGCTGCGCAGCTTGAGATCTGGCACGATGCCATACAGGCGCTGGCCGCTGCCGAGCGGCATCTGCAGCGGGTTCGAGGGTGGGCACGCCTGGCTTATGAGCGGGAACGTGCGCAGGGCCGCGCCGAGGGTGCAAAGGCTGGCGCAGAGGAAATGGCCCGGCTGATTGCGCAGGCGACTTGTGAACTGGCCCAACGCAAGGCGGTTCTGGAGCGGGAATTGCCGCAACTGGTCTTTGAGATCGTTCGCGATCTGCTTGGCGCATTTGATTCGGGCAAGATGCTGGTCCAGTGCGTTCGTCATGCCATCGAGCAAAGATATAAAAACACGGAGGTCTGCCTTCACGTATCCCCACTGAAAGCCGACCTGCTAGCCAGTGAGTTCAAGGATTATGACGGACTTGAGGGCCGGCCGAAGCTCAGGATTGAGGCGGATCCGGCGCTGAGCGCGGACCAATGTGTTTTATGGAGCGAGTTCGGCAACGTCGATCTTGGGCTTGCCGCGCAGCTGCGCGCGCTGCGCCTCGGCTTTGGCTTGACGGAGGAAGCTGAATCGTGACCGTGCAACGACCGACCCATCATGCCGCGGCCGCAGAAGGAACCGTAAAGGCCGCACTCTCATCCTTAAGATCTTCCGCCAAGCACATCGATACACGCGCTGTCCGCGGCCGGATCACGCGGGCCGTGGGCACGCTGCTGCACGCCGTCTTGCCGGAGGCCAGGGTCGGAGAACTGTGCTTATTGCAGGATCCTCGCAGCGGATGGTCGCTCGAGGCCGAGGTAATCGGTCTGTTGCCGGATGGGGTGTTACTCACGCCCATCGGGGACATGGTGGGGCTGTCCAATCGCGCAGAGGTGGTGACGACCGGGCGAATGCAGGAAGTGGCTGCCGGCCCCGATTTGCTCGGCCGCGTGATCGACAGTTTTGGCCGGCCGCTCGACGGCAAGGGCCCTATAAAAGCCGGCGAAGCCAGACCGCTGCGCGGCAGGGCGCCTAATCCGATGAAACGGCGCGCGATTGAACAGCCGTTCCCGCTCGGCGTCCGTGTCCTGGATGGTCTTCTCACATGCGGAGAAGGTCAGCGGATCGGAATTTATGGTGATGCCGGTTGCGGCAAGTCGACGCTGATGTCGCAAATCGTAAGAGGCGCAGCGGCCGACGTCACTATCGTTGCGCTGATCGGCGAGCGCGGTCGAGAGGTGCGTGAATTCATCGAACGTCATCTTGGCGAAGCCCTTCACCGTTCCGTCGTTGTGGTGGAGACTTCCGACCGTTCGGCGATGGAGCGGGCCCAATGCGCCCACATGGCGACAGCGCTAGCCGAATATTTTCGTGATCAGGGCCTTCGCGTCGTTCTGATGATGGATTCTTTGACGCGCTTTAGCCGCGCCATGCGTGAAATCGGACTTGCCGCAGGAGAACCGCCGACCCGGCGCGGATTTCCGCCATCCGTTTTTGCACTGTTGCCGGGCTTGTTGGAGCGCGCCGGCATGGGCGAGCATGGCTCCATTACGGCCTTCTATACTGTGCTTGTCGAAGGTGACGGCACGGGTGATCCGATAGCGGAAGAATCACGCGGCATCCTCGATGGCCACATTATTCTCTCCCGCGCGTTGGCCTCCCGGGAGCATTTTCCGGCGATCGACGTGTTGTCGAGCCGCAGCCGCGTCATGGATGCGATCGTGTCCGTGCCGCATCGCAAGGCGGCATCCTTTTTCCGTGATCTGCTGTCACGGTACGCTGAGGCCGAGTTCCTGATCAAGGTCGGTGAATACAAACAAGGCTCTGATCCGCTGACCGATCGGGCGATCGCCTCGATCGAGCAACTGCGGGCCTTTCTGCGCCAGGGGCAGGGTGAGGCGTGCAGCTTTGAGGAGACGATCGCATGGATATCGCGTCTGACCGCCTAAGTCCCGTTCACGCCTCGAAGCTGCGGCTCGTAAAGGACATGCGGGAGCGAAGCGCCATTCGTGAATTGTCTAACATGGAAGCCAAGCGCCACCTTGCGATCCAAGCTGTCCAACGAGCTTTCGAGCATCTTACACATGCCGAAGAGCGCCGGGCAAAGCTCGAGGCAGAGCTCTATCGGGAGATGCTAGCAGCCGATGCGATGTCTGTTTGCGAGCTGCAGCGGCGCTATCATCTCATCATCGGCCGGCTCACAGACGAGATTGCAGCGGCGCAGCAGGTTCTTGAAAATGCCCGTGCTGCTCAGGCGCAAGCTGAGACTGCGGTTCTTGAGGCGAGGGCCGTTTGGGCCAGGCGTTCAGCGGCGAGCCAGAAATGGCGTGAGATTGATCAAGACGTTCGGCGCACCACGAGTGCTCATTTCGAAGCCGCCGCCGAAATCGAAGCTGATGATGAAGTCTTGCTCCGCTACCGGCGCGGCCCGTCAGGGCAGACGGGAGGTGAGCCAGCATGATTGCAGATCCTCTCACGCGCGAGCTCGGGGCCTGCGGCGCGGAAGCCGCACCGGCCTCGGACCGGCCGGCTGAGCGCGCAGCCTTCATGCCGTCGCTGATCCTGTCGCACGCAGTGGCCTCGTGGCTTAACGAGATCACAGCGTTGCGTGCGCCTCTACAAGGCCTCCTCGGCGAGAAGCCGCTATCTGTGCGCGTGAGCCGGACCGTCTGGCAGGCGGAGCCGGCTGCGGCACCGATGCTCGACTGCGTCTTCGAAGTAGAAGGTGAAACCTTGATCCTGTCCTTGCCGGGTAAGCTTGCGGAAGCGCTGGTTCGGACCGTGCAGAATGGGCTTACCTTACCTTCTGAGCCGGCGCGTTCGCTGGTCCTGGAACTTGCGCTTGAACCCTTGCTTGCTGCGCTGGAAAGAATGACGCAGCGGAATCTGCAGCTTGTTCGCACCGAGGAAGCGCGGAGTACGCAGCCTTATCTTGAATTTGACGTCGCCTATGGTGAGCTCGCCAGCAAGGCTCGGCTGCTTCTATTCTCTCCGTTCGACGGTCCGGTGCCTCCGGCTTTCACCGTCCTCGGCGAGCTGCTCGGCCGATTACCGCGACAGGCGGCCAGGCTGCTTTCCGAACTCCCGGTCATCGTTGCAGGCCATATCGGCTCGCTCCGCGTCGCGATCGGCGTTCTTCGCCAAGCAGAGCAAGGCGATGCGCTGCTCCCGGACACAATTCCACTCGCGCGAGGCCAAATTGTTCTCGTTGCAGACCGATTGTGGGCCCCTGCAGAGATTGGCGGCGACAGGCTGGTGCTGCGAGGACCATTCCGCTTGCGATCCCACCCTCTAAAAAGTGAAGATGTGATGCCCCAAAACCAGATGCAACAGCAGCCCCCGTCAGAGGCGGATATCGACAGCATCGAGATCACACTCGTATTCGAATGTGGCCGCTGGCCGATGCCGTTGGGAACCTTGCGAACCATCAACGAAGGCCACGTGTTCGAACTTGGCCGGCATCTTGACGGGCCGGTCGATATCGTTGCGAACGGCCAACGTATCGGCCGAGGCGACATCGTGCGGATCGGCGAGGAGCTCGCCGTCAGGTTACGCGGCAGGTTGGCGCTTAATGACTGAAATTCAACCCAGCATCCTGGCGCTTCTTGCAATAACGGTCGGCCTTGGTCTCCTGGCCTTTGCTGTCGTCACAACTACAGCCTTTATCAAGGTCTCGGTTGTTCTCTTCCTCGTGCGCAATGCGCTAGGAACTCAATCGATACCGCCGAACATCGTCCTTTACGGAGCGGCACTCATCCTGACCGTCTTCATCAGCGCTCCAGTCTTCGAGCAGACCTATAACCGCCTTACCGATCCGCAACTTCGCTACCAGAGTTTCGATGACTGGGTGATGGCCGCCAAGGAGGGACAGGAGCCGCTGCGTGTTCATCTGAAGAAATTCACCAATGAAGAGCAGCGCCGCTTCTTCCTGTCATCCACCGAACATGTCTGGTCGGAGGAGATGCGCGGCAGCGTAACGGCAGATGATTTCTCAATTCTTGTGCCGTCGTTCTTGATTTCCGAACTCAAGCGGGGCTTCGAAATCGGTTTTCTTCTCTATCTTCCCTTCATCACGATCGATCTGATTGTCACCACGATTTTGATGGCCATGGGTATGTCGATGGTATCCCCCACAGTGATATCTGTCCCCTTCAAGCTCTTTCTGTTCGTCACTATCGACGGCTGGTCACGTCTCATGCACGGGCTAGTACTAAGCTACACCACGCCAGGAGGTTGACCATGAACGAAGCCAGCATCCTTACGCACCTCAGTCAATCGCTCGTGCTCTTCATGATCTGGGTTCTGCCGCCGTTGCTCGCAGCTCTGATCTCCGGACTGATCATTGGCCTTATCCAGGCGGCAACTCAGCTCCAGGACCAAACCCTGCCACTGACGGTCAAGCTTCTGGTTGTCGTCGCCGTGCTCGCCGGTTTTTCCCCGGTTCTCAGCGCCCCGCTGATCGACCAGGCCGAGCGCATCTTCAGCGAGTTTCCGGCACTCACCGCAAGATACTAGCAGAGCTTGGATGGCTGGCCTGTCACCCGCAGAGGCGCAAGTTCTCGTTCAGGGCTCGATCGAATTCGTCGCCGCAACCGGCCTGAGTGCGGCCCGCGCCCTAGGCATCATGCTGGTGCTTCCTGTCTTCACCCGGCCGCGTATCAGCGGCCTCATTCGGGGAAGCCTGACGATTGCGATTGGCCTGCCTTGCCTTGCTCAGATCAAGCTCGGTCTGCAGGCCTTGGACCCGAACACGCGCTTGGTTAGCGTTACCATGCTTGGCGTGAAGGAGGTGTTCGTCGGTCTGATGCTCGGCATCCTGCTCAGTATTCCACTATGGAGCATACAGGCAGTCGGCGACATCATCGATACCCAACGAGGAATTTCAAGCCAAGTTGCGGGGGAGGATCCCGCGACGCACAGCCAAGCGACTGGAACCGGGCTCTTTCTCGGTGTTACGGCGGTTACGATCTTCGTTCTGGTCGGCGGGCTGCAGACCATGGTGAGCGGCCTTTATGGCAGCTACCTAGTGTGGCCTGTCTATCAGTTTTTGCCTGCCTTGACAGTGCAAGGGGCAATGGAGTGTCTTGCCCTTCTCGATCGTATCATGATGACGACCTTGTTGGTCGCCGGGCCGGTTCTGGCCCTGCTGTTGCTGGTGGATATCTCGGTCATGATGCTCGGCCGTTTTGCATCTCAGCTCAAGATGAACGATCTCTCTCCGATGATCAAGAATGTTGCATTCGGGGTCATTATGGTCAGCTACACCGTCTATCTGCTCGAATATGCCGGTTCTGAAATCCTGACCTCGAACGACATGCTCGATCATCTGAGGAAGCTGTTGAAATGAGCTCTACGAGTGAGGAGAAAAAGCTTCCTCCGACGCCCAAGAAGCTGCGCGATGCGCGCAAGAAGGGGCAGAGCGCGCGCAGCTCCGATCTAGTGAGCGGCGTCAGCGCCTGTGCCGGTTTCGGCTGTCTGTGGTGGCGAGCGGGTGCCATTGAGGACAAGTGGCAGGAGACGGCCCGGCTGGTCGATAAACTGCAGGAGCAGCCGTTCACAAGCGCGGTGCCACAAGCGCTCAGCGGCTTGCTAGAACTTTCGATTGCCACTGTCGCTCCGTTGCTCGCCGCTGCCGTGACAGCAGCTCTTCTGGCCAATGTCCTGGCCAATGGCGGCTTTATGTTTGCTTCGGAGCCGCTCAAGCCGAAGCTCGAGAAACTCGATCCCATCAAAGGCTTGAAGCGTATCGTCTCGAAACGTTCGGCCATCGAGCTTGGCAAGACCCTGGCTAAAGTGGTTTTGCTTGGTGCGATCTTCTTTTTAACCGTGACCGCGAGCTGGAAAGCGCTGGTGTACCTGCCAGTCTGCGGCATGGGCTGTTTTGGTTTCGTCTTCACCGAGGTTAAACTGCTGATTGGCATTGCCGCTGGAGCTTTTCTGGTCGGCGGATTGGCTGACCTTCTAATCCAGCGTTGGTTGTTTATGCAGGACATGCGCATGACGGAAACGGAGGCCAAGCGGGAGAACAAGGAACAGCAAGGCAATCCGCAGGTGAAGCGCGAGCACCGGCGGCTGCGGCAAGAGTCGGCAAACGAGGCTCCACTCGGCATCAGCCGGGCCACGTTGATATTGCGGGGACCGGCAACGTTGATTGGTCTGCGCTATGTTCGCGGCGAGACCGGTGTGCCGGTGTTGGTCTGCCGTGGCGAGGGTGAAGCTGCTTCACAGCTGCTTGGTGAGGCGCGCGCGCTTCGCCTCAACATTGTGGAGGACAATGTTCTGGCGCGTCAGCTGCTCGGCAAGGCAAGGCTCGGCAACCCGGTGCCTTCGCAGTATTTCGAGTCAGTCGCAAAAGCGCTCTATGCGGCGGGGCTAGTCTAGGGTCCAGACTCAATTGAGCCAATATGCGACGAGAGCGGCGAGATGAACAGCGGCCAAAAAATTACGGGCGAGC
>NZ_JADFUE010000113.1:0-12150 GCF_054967145.1 Bradyrhizobium sp. UFLA06-24 | reverse complement strand
GCTGATCCTAGCGCATACCACGCTGGCTACGCCCTTTGTCGTCATCGCCGTGACCGCGACCCTGATGGGTTTCGACCACTCGCTCACCCGCGCAGCCGCCGGTCTCGGCGCCCCACCAATCACGGTCTTCTTCAACATCATCCTGCCGCTCATTCTACCCGGACTGACCTCCGGTGCGCTCTTCGCTTTCATTACTTCCTTCGATGAAGTGGTCGTCGCTCTTTTCGTCGCCAGCGCCGGACAGCGTACCCTGCCCAGAGTCATGTTTTCTGGAATCCGCGAGGAGATCAATCCGACCATTATTGCCGCCGCCACAGTGCTGATCCTGTTCTCAATCACCATGCTGACCACTGTTGAGCTGCTGCGCCGGCGCTCGCAGCGGTTGCGTGGGATCCGCAACAGTTGAAGGTTCCGGCCGTAGCTATTCTCGCCCCGTTTCGAGCGCGACGGTTCTTACCCTCAGTTTCACCATCCAGATTTCAGGGGTGTTAACGACCGATACGGCTTCGAACCCATGGAGTTGGAACGCAAGACGAAAGGAGATGCACCCCGCTGACTATTCAGGAGGAGAGAGAAAAGGTCCAACTCGGTTCTTCAGTCTAGTCGGTCGAGTCGTCTGTACGGAGTTTCCCGCCCTGCCGGCCAAGGGTCTCGAACTTGCAATTGCTCCGAACATCGTTCCAAGCCACGATTATCCCGCACCGAAGGAGGTCACAATGAGCGATGCAACCTACGCGGACGTCGTCGGCAACCTGCGAGCAGCGGCCGTCCGAGTCCATGAGCTGGAGGCAGACGGCAGAATTGCTGTGACGTTAGCTGCAGGCCGCGTTATTGCGATGGCGTTCTCGGCGGACGGGCCGAATCTGCTCTGGTCACACCCACAGCTCGATGATGTCAACCTCGTCAATAAACCGGACCAGCTCACCGGAGGTCTCGGAGGAGATCGCCTATGGTTCTCGCCGGAACTGACTTATCACTGGGACGGGAAGCCCGACTGGGAGACCTTCGCGAACTATAGGGTGCCCCCACCCACCGACCCTGGAAAGTACGAATTCGTCGGGGGAGATTCGCGCTCAATCACCCTCCGAATGGAAGGAGAGCTGCCGGTGCACGGGGGCGGTTCGTCAGTCGCCTTCCACGTGGAGCGCTCGATCCGTGTCGCCGAACCGCCTCTGTCCCGAGAGCATCGACTGCTGGCCGGAATCGAGTACCTTGGAATCGAGTCCTCGCATATGCTTGAGATTGCCGAGCGCACTCGCCGAGGTGTCATTGACTTGTGGCACTTGCTTCAGATGCCGCCCCGAACGGTATTGGTCGTTCCGATCAAGAAGGCGACCACTCCGCTGGCAAAGCCACTTTCCTACGGGCTACCTGGTGGCTGGGTTGAGAAGCCGGATCACATCATGTGGCGCTATGGCGGAGCGGCCCGGGCGAAATTTGGACTATCGACTATCGCGCTCACCGGACGGTCTGCCGTTTTCCGACAGCTCGCGGACGGACGCTGGTGCATGATCGCACGCGAGTTTCCCGTAGATCGCGCTTCCGCATACTGCGATCATCCCCATCGATCCCCTAGAACCGACCAGGCGTTTCAGGCCTGGGATGGCTTCGGATTCGGGGAGATGGAATTTCACAGTCCGGCACTGGACGCCGAGCATGGACCTCGCATTATCAGAGAATCCGACCGCTTGTGGGCGTTCGCTGGCACCAAGCAATCGATCGCCGCACTTGCTGAACAGTTGCTAGAGGTCGACGTTGAGTACATCCTGAAGCATGAATCGGCCTACGAGTAGACTCACCGAGCATTTTCGTGGGCAGGGTCGCGTTTATCACCGATGGAAGGACTCGAACCCAGTGTCGCAAGGGCGTTGAGGAATTTGTCATAGATCGTCGGAGGCATGCCGATACGTCCGCTAACACAACCTTGCGCACTTATGTGGAGGAGAGACTTGCCGGCGCCGTCGTGGCTCCAAGCGGCGCTTCCGTTCCTCGTCCCGGCGTCGTGGAAGGGCCGCCCGCATGGCCCGCGAAAGGATCGGCGATGGGCCAAGGCCCGGAGCCTGAGCAGATTGCCCGTCGCCTGCCGATCGACTTCCCGGACGACAGACGATGCGCATCAGCCACAAAGCCATCTATCAGTCCCTCTTGGTTCAGGGCCGGGGAGTGTTGCGCCGCGAGCTGACGGCCTGCTTGCGAACAGGATGCGTGATGCAGATGCCCAACGGCGCATAGGTGAACGAGGCAAGAGCTTCGTCTCGCCGGAGATCATGATCAGTCAACGCCCTGCCGAAGCGGCCGATCGAGCAGTGCCGTGACATAGGGAGGGAGACCTCATTTTGGGCCTTGGCGGCGGGCAATCGGCACTTGGTCGAACGCACGACGCGCTTCACGATGCTGCTGCATCTTCCGCGCCTTGCAGGGGACAGCGAAGCGCCGCGTATGAAGAACGGGCCTATACTGGCGGGACACGCGGCCGAAGCCGTGCTGGTCGCTCAGCTCGCAGTCGGCCGCCTTTCGGTCCTGTCCGGTAAGGCGCCTATAGTAAGTTGCACGCGGCAAGCCCGCGAGGCGGCACAAACGCTGCACGTCGGCATAAGAATCTGTTGCCTCCGATGTCATCGTTTTGATGACCTCAATGGCGGGTACGGTGTCGCTTTGCGTTGCCAGCCGCTCGCGCAAGGCTTGCCAAAAAAGATCGAGGTCCATCAGCTGACGGGCCTTCCAGCGCTCGAAATGGGAGATGCGCGCTTTGGCAAGTGCGGAACGCTATCGTTGTACGTCGCTAGCTGCTTCATCTTGCGGGACGCAGCCTTGGGTCCGCACTGGCGGTTCAACCCGTCTGGCCTATCGGCCTTCCACGCCTTGATCCACTCGTGGAGGATCTTGCGAGAAATCCCGAGTTCACGAGCTACGAACGCCATCGCCTCTTTCAACCGCGTGATCTCCTTTATTTTGTAGGTCGTCGGAAACAGACGGTTTTTTACTTATATTGCCATAAGGCGCAGGAGCCCGCGACGATTGCCGTTCGCCAGACTCGCTGCAGTGACCAAGGGCCGGATACAAAATTCGTCGTGGCCTCAATAACCTTTGGAGGCTCCTGGGGACCCGCAAGCCTGATGGACACGTCTAATTGTGCGATGCAAGCATGCGAGCTCACGTTAGCTATTAGTGCTTTGGCCGCGTACATTCAAAAGCTGCGCATTACGCCGTTAGGCGCATAATTTCGAAACTGCTAGGCTTAAATCGGCGAACTTCGCCTTCGGAGATCGCTAATGTGTGCAAAGCGAGAATTACCTTTGGATTGGGTGGGGGAGATTTGCGTAATATCCTAATCGCTGAATCCGCCTTCCCGGCGTTTGACCACCAACAGGCCATCGCGGGGCGCAGCAATGGCTTCTTTTGTTTCGCTGCACCGAGATGTGACGATAAGGTCGCCGCTGGGCTCCCTGGTGGCATCGGACGCGACAATATCGAATTAAACGGGGCGAAGAAGCGGGATATCCCGGTGGGCTATGTGCCGAACGTCGGCGCTGATGAGATCGCGGATGATGCGCTCGGAGGTTCGCGGTGATGCGATTGACGAACAAGACAGCGATAGTAACCGGGGCCGCACAGGGGATCGGCCTTGCTATTGCGCGAAGCTTCGTGGCTGAAGGCGCCCGTGTCGCTTTGGTTGACATCAATGCTCGCTGTGGCCGCGAAGCAACGGAGCAGCTCTCTAGGCAAGGCGCAGAGGTTTGCTTCATCGAAGTCGATGTCGCGAATTCCAAAGCAGTGGACACAATGGTAGTGGAGGTGGCGGATCGCTTGGGATCGCCAAATGTGCTTGTTAATAATGCCGGAGTCGCCGTCTTCAGAGATCCGCTGGAGACGAGCGGAGAAGATTGGCGGCATTGCTTTGCGATTGACCTGGATGGCGTCTGGCACTGCAGCCGTGCCGTGTTGCCTCATCTGCTGAACCATGGGCAGGGCGATATCATCAATATCGCGTCGGTGCATGCTTCTCAAATTATCCCGAAGTGCTTTCCGTATCCCGTCGCCAAGCACGGTGTGCTCGGCCTTACCCGCGCGCTCGCTATTGAATATGCCGATCGCGGCATCCGCGTAAATGCAATTTCTCCGGGATATATCGGGACCGAGATTGTAGAGAATATCTTTGCAAGCGCGCCCGATCCGGAGAGGCTCCGCGCAGAAACGAATGCACTCCACCCGATCAAGCGCATCGGACGCCCAGACGAGGTCGCTTGGACAGCGGTTTTTCTCGCGTCAGACGAGGCGCGATTTTTGACGGCGCAGAACATCGTTATCGATGGCGGACGCTCGATCCTCTTCCATCACTAATGGGATTTCGTCCATAATTCAAAAAAAGGCAGCGGCGATCGATATCGGAAGCCTCATCCCGTCATCCGCCACGCGCCCCCCCCGGAGCTTTCCATGACGTTCGCCCGTCGCCTTGTCGACCACCTTAGCCTGACCACTATCACCGACAACTCTACCGGTCGCGCCCCCTTCGCGCTGCTGCTGTCCAACGTCAGCGATTTGGAGTGGAGAGAGACCGGCCTGGCCGAGAACGGCGATGGGTTCTCCGCCGAGTTTGCGCACCCTAGCGGACTGCGGGCCGAGCTGCGCGCCCGGACCTTTAGCGACTCGCGGGCAGTCGAAGTATCCGGCACAATCCGCAACGCTGGCTCGCGCACCGTCGCTGGCGTCACCGGTTGCGCGACGCTGCAGCTATTCCTACTCGCCGACTCCAGCTGGGGCGCGCCGAAGATGCGGACATGGCGCGGAGGCATGATGGCCACCGCCTTCCCGCCGATTGACTTCGAGCCCGTCAGTCGCCAATTGCTCAAGCCGGTGGGCTACCCGGGAAACTCGGAAGTCTCCACGCACTGCGGCCTTGACGGCCGCAGTTCGTCCGAGAACCTCCCATTCGCGCTGCTGGCCGGGAACGGTACTGGTATCGCGATCGCCGTCGAGTGGTCCGGGGCTTGGTACGTCGACGCGCGCAACGACCCAGAACCGGGTACAGGCCGCGGGTACCCGCTGCGGCTGGAGGCGGGCCTGTGGGGCATCGGACTGGACCTACGTCCCGGACAGACACTGCCGCTGCCCACTGTCCTGCTCGCCCCGTACAGCGGTGATCCGACCGACGGCGGCAATGCCCTGCGGCGGCACATCCGCCGCCATGTGACACCTCGACTTGATGGCGAGGAGGTCGCGCCGATGACCTCGTTCAACCACTGGTTCGCATTCCGGACCGACTTCACCGACGCGCTGTTACGCCCCGCTGTCAAAGCGGCCGGCGCTGCTGGGCTGGAGTACTTCGTGATCGATGCCGGCTGGTTCGCGGGCGGCTTCCCGAAGGGCATCGGTAACTGGCATGAGCCCGACCCGCAACGCTTTCCCGATGGCGTCGCCCCGTTTTCCGAGTACGTGCGCGCACAAGGCATGCGATACGGCACCTGGTTCGAGCCCGAATACGCACATGTAGAAAGCTCCCTATACCGACAGCATCCTGACTGGTTCGTACCCGTGGAGTCGCTCGTGCGGCCGCAGACGTACCGGAACTGGATGAGCAAGCGGACGTGGCCGGCCTTTCACGTTCACGCCAACGACTACCGGATGCTCGACTTTGGCCTTCCCCAGGTGCAGCAGTATTGGGTGGACCGGATCAATGCGGCGTATGCCGATTGGGGGGTGCGCTGGATCCGTTGGGACTTCAATCACCCCTCGCTGTACCGCTGGAACGCGACCCCAGAACCGGGCTGGGCCCAGATCAACCACATCCAAGGCCTCTACACCGTCTTGGACCATCTAATCGAAACGCTCCCCGACCTGGTGATCGAGCAGTGCGCAGCCGGCGGCCATCGGATCGACCTCGGCACCGCCCGGCGCGGCCACACCTTTTGGATGAACGATCACTCAACTGATACCGACACCGTGCGCCGGCTGCAAACACGGCTCAATCAGGTGCTGCCCGGCAACTACGCGAACACCAACCTTTGCCAGCCGCGGCATGACTTCACCGACTACGACTACCTCTCGCACAGCTGCGGCCCGTTCGGGTACAGCGGCCGTCTCTGGGAAGCGACCGATGCCCAGCTGCGCGGCTACGCCGCGGCAATAAAGAATCACAAGGAGTTCCGGCACCTGCTGCTCGGCGACTACCGGTTCGAACTCGCCGACCCCGAGGATCCCACCGCGCACGAGGTGCACACCTGGACGGACGGCGGTCAGCAGCTAGTGATCGAACTGAATGGTGCCAGTGGCTCTCAAACCGCGAGCGCGACCGTCAAAAACTGACGCTGTTCCAAATCCCTGATCGCTAACGGATTTACGCTAACAGCAAGAATAAACGACTCGACACAGATTATATGGAGAAGAATCATGAGCGACCGCCCCCTGAACAACACTGATTACTGGCAGCCTAAGCGGGCCGAACCACGATACGGTCTCGAGCTGCCGGCGAAGGATTTGCGATGGCTAAGTCAGCTCGGGGTCGGTGTGCTCTGGGGGATTGCTACAGCCACGGGTGAAGCAGCAAAAGTTGACAAGGGCTATCTAACGACCGAGCAGCTCCTGCATGTGAAAGAGATATGCGAGGATGCAGGTGTGAAATTGGAGGGGATGAGCCTACCTTCAAGATCACTGTCTCTGCTTGGGAAGCCCGGTCGTGACCTTGAGATCGAAAATACGTGCCGCACGATACGATCAATGGGGGAAGCCGGAGTTCCAGTGGCGTGGTGGACGTTCTTCGCGGACATCTTCTGGGACCACCGGGTCGGTTATTACGAGAGTTTGGGGCGAGGAGGCATGTCAGAGCATGCCTTCGATTTCGAGAGGGTCAGGAATGAACAACCTTTTCCTGAAATCGGCATCGTAAGTGAAAAGGAAATATGGGACCGCCTGACATATTTTGCGAAGCCAGTTATCGAGGCGGCGGAAAAAGCCGGAGTGCGGATGGCATTGCATCCTAGCGATCCTCCCGTTCCGGTCATGCGAGGCGTTGCGCGCCCCTTCACTACGCCGGCCGATTACCTCCGTTTTTTCAAGGAAATACCCAGTGAAGCTAATGGAATGGACCTATGTATCGGCGTGTTCACCGAAATGGCCGGGGTCGATCCAATTGCAGAAATCCACCGCTTCGGACGTATGGGAAAGATTCACATGGCAAGCTTTCGGTCGGTTAAGGGCAAAGTACCGCGATATACCGAAGTCCTCCTCGGCGAAGGAGACGTCAACATGATCCAAGCCATGAAGGCGCTCAAGGAAGTCGGGTTCAATGGATTACTCATGGCCGAGCACGCGCCCGCCCTCGAGGGAGATAATCCCACCACCACAGGCGGCACCGTTGATGGCCATGTCGGATTTTCTTATGAAGCTGGCTACATAGCCGCCGCTGTGCAAGCTGTTAACACGCTGTCATAGACGCGTTAGGCTGGTAACGCCGGCACTAACGTCGTCACCGGGCGTATTTGGTCGTCAGAAATCGATCACCCGTCGATATCACGAGCCGAAGCTGGCGTCGGTCAGCATGTTGGAGGACAAGCACGGCGAGGCTGCGCGAGCTGCTGCGAAGCGCCAGCCGACCTAACGCAGACCTCCATGTTGGCGCCGTGTGGCCGAAGCTACGAAGCTTGTTCACCTTCGGGGATGGAACGACAGTTAACGCGGCCGACCGACTTGCATGACGGCTACAAAACCGCCCCCGCATAACTGATGAAGGTATTACCATGCGTAGTTCAGCCCTTCCTTTTTTCGGGGTAAAGGTCGTTGATTTCGGCCAGTACATCGCCGGCCCGGCGGTGGCAATGATCCTCGCGGATCTTGGGGCTACGGTCGTGCATATCGACCCTCCATTCGGTCCCCTCTGGGATAGCCCGGCCAATGCGACGCTCAATCGAAACAAACTGATTGTCGCGATCGATCTGAAAACTGAGGAGGGCGTATCGCAGGCGCACGCCCTTATCGCGGAGGCGGACGTCGTCGTGGAAAATTTCCGCCCGGGCGTGCTAAGCCGCCTCGGGATCGACTTTGCGGCGCTGCGCAAGGCCCGGCCGGACCTGATCACTGTGTCCATCCCGGGCTTTGCATCCACCGATCAACTCCGTCGCGAGTGGCGCGCCTTCGAATCGGTGATCGCGGCATCCTCGGGCCTGTTTACCGACATGGGGCTGAACCGCGTGCTGATGGGTGTCAATCCGTCGTTTTCACCGCTGCCTCTGGCTTCCGCCTACGGCACGATGCTCGCGGTATCCGCCGCGGTGCTGGCGATTCAGGCGCGCGAGCGCAGCGGGATCGGCGACCAGATCGAGGTGCCTCTTGCATGCGCGGTCTCGGAGGGGCTCGCATACAACTCGATCAGCATCGACGACTGTCCGCTCCGCTACAAGTCGCCAATTGAACGTGAGATTGACCGGCGACGCGAGGCTGGCCTAGCCATGGATCTTTCTTACGAGTCAGTACAGGAACTGATCAATCCGTTTGGCCGCAATTACAAGTGCAAGGACGGGCGGATGTTCTATCTCCTCTGCTCCAGCCAAAAGGAGCATCCCCGGCGATGCTTGCAGGTGCTGGGACTATACGACGAACTGGTAGCCGAGGGACTTGCGGAGGAGGTCAATGTTTATCTTCCAATCCGCGAATGGCGATTCGACGTCTCGCTCGCCGCCTTGCCGAAAGATTGGGTTGACAAGATTGCCGGGCGGATGAAGGCCGCGTTCATGACCCGAACCGCAGAGGAATGGGAGCGAATCTTCGGGGAAGCTCGGATCCCTGCCGCGCCGCAACGTTGGTTGCAAGAATGGATCAGCGACGAGCACGCAGAATGCGCGGGCCTGATGATCGAGGTCGACGATCCCGTATACGGGCGCATGAAGCAACCTGGACCTGTGGTCTGGCTCGAAGAAAGCAGGGAGACAATGCTGAACCCAGCGCCAAGGAAGTGGGTTGCCGTCGACGAGGCCGTCGCAGCACTCTCAGAGATCCCTGCCAGGCCGACTGCACGATCGGCCGAGAGGTTGGTGGGATGGCTCGACGGCGTGCGAATTCTTGACATGAGCAATGTCATCGCTGGTCCGCACTCGACATTCTATCTCGCCCGGTTCGGGGCGAACGTGATCAAGATCGACCCGGCGAGCCCGCTTAACGGCCCCTTGATCACGGTGATCTACGGCATGACGCATATGCGCGGCAAGCGATCGGTGCTGGTGGATATCCGCTCATCCCGTGGACGGGAGGTATTCGAGAGGCTGGTGAAGTCCGTTGATGTCGTCGTCTGGAATGCGCCTGACCGGCAGGTCAAGGACCTAGGGCTCGATTCGGAGAGCCTGAAAACGCTCAATCCGGACGCGATCTTCTGCCAACTCGATTGCTTCGGCGGCGTCCGTCGCGGCCCGCGCAGCGATTATCTCGGCTATGAAAACAATGTCCAGGCGACGAGTGGCCTCATGCTGAGGTCCGGTGGCTCAGCGGAGACACCCGAAGAATACGCGCACGTCGGTACGATTGATGTAATGGGCGGCTTTGGTGCGGCCCTTGGCGTGGCTGCCGCGCTGTACCAGAAAGCTAGGACCGGCCACGCAGGGCGGGCCCGGACATCACTGGCGGCGCTCTCCGGCCTTTTGCAGATGCCGTTTTGCTACGACTACGAAGGGCGTGAACCGTTCGATGAGCCGTCTGGTCTCTATGCCAAGGGCTATGATGCGCTGAGCCAATTGTATGAGACGACCTCCGGCTGGCTCATGCTCAGCGCCTCGGAGCGCGATCTTGTTCGCTTTGCGGATGTCGAGGGGCTTCAAGGCCTTGCATCTGTCTCGAGTGAGGACCGGGTCTCTTTCCTTGCCAAGGCTATCAGAAAGGCTTCGGCGGAGGAATGGCTACTGAGATTTAGTGCAGCCGATATCGGCGCCGCAATCTGTGAGAATATTTCGTCAATTCGGGCGCGAAATTCGGGGCCTGCAGATGGTACTCGGGGTTCCGAACAGGCGAGCTATTCTTTCTCAACATTGCGCGACCACCCGAGCGGTCATGTCGTAACGCAGGTTAATGCATACGCCATCCGCACGACGGTCGGCCAGGTCTATTCGCTGCCCCCTGCGGAAAAATACGGCGCCTCGACGCGGCAGGTTTTGCGGTGGTTGCAATACACGGAAGCTGAAATCAACTCGTTTCTTGCCGCGGGCGTGATAAGCGAAAGCTGGAGTATGGAATATTTGCCTAGCTAAAGGCAGCACTGATTTTTTGTCTTACTTGTAAGCTGCGGTCACCTCTTCGGCCGATGACTCGGTTAATGCATACGATCGGCCGATTTTAGATTTCATTTGGACGCCTCTGACAGACGGTTCGAATCAAACACAAGCAGTCATTGCACGATCGAGATGCTAAACGGGTGGCTACTTTCCAATAGAAGCTCACCGCCGGCGCGCAACTACGTAATGCTAGCAACGCTTCGCCAAGCCTTGGGCTTCCCGCCCCGTCCTTTCGCGCCATATCGGGCCCGGACGAAAAAAGACCGAGAGCGCGTTGGTGGGCCGCAGACCGCCAGCGAAGTCGTCCGGCCTGTACAGGCCGATTGCGCTGTCGAGATCGAGGACTCGCTTACTCAGCGCCGTGGCGTGCTCGACGAGAACGTACGCGCGTCAATCGTCGATGCCTGCTGCGCATCCATCATGGGAGTCAAGAAATGGCGGTCATTGCGCAGCTCGACGGACACAGCGAAGGCAAGCTTGAGAAAGCGGCTCTGGTATTTGCTCTGTCAACGTTCCTATCAGCCGGCCGTACGAGGACCACGCGATCCTGCTCACCAGCAACCGCGGCTCCGGCAAATGCGGTTCGCTCGACCGCGGCACCTGGGTCTATCGTCTCAAAAATGATATCGCCGAGCTTTGACCACGTCTGGCGCGGCACGACCCGTTGAGAAGAACGACTCGAACCATAATTTGTAAGTCGAGGTGCGTTTCTTCGCTCCGTATGGAAAGACCAGTATCGTTTAAAGGGAGGTGTATCGGCTTTTGTCCGTCATTGGCTTACGTCCGCGCCACCGTGCAACAAAGCCTAACATTGTGGGCTGCGTTGGCTCGTCCACATGCACGAGGATAGCGCTTTGCTGGATAGTGATCATTACATTGCCGCTAGATTTACCAGAACAACAGGTTCGTGACGATTCTGAAAGCTGGCCCAAACATTGCGAGCGCCCAAAAGTTCATCGCGTTTCCAAACCGGGCTGAAATCGCTGCCGCCTAGCACGCTGGCCAACGGCTATCCCGGTCTAAATGTGAAATCAACTCAAGTGCCTGCCAGCAGCCATAGTGCCGCAGATTATCATCAATCCAGAGAACGCTGCGAAGATCGTCCGCGAGGACTCTGACTGGTCGCGATGAAACGCCCGGACGGCAAGACGCATGCGGATCACATCCATCGCGTTGGCTGACATGGAAGACAACATGATCTCCATAAACAACGCATGATTGTCGGGAACACTTTCTTCGCGGCGTTTTTTTACGTCCTCGCTGATAGTTTTGAGATTCGCCCGCTAGATTGCGTGTTTCTTGGAATCGCGAAACCCAGCCTATTTGGTACTCCGTGCAAAGCGGGATGGTAGCGTTTCTGTGACAGCTTCAACATTTGTGCTGCGCGTCCCGCCGCCTACCGCAGCAACCGAATTGAGTTTCGCGCGTCGATATGATTTGCGATGATCCAATGAACGCGCAGCTCGAAACGAGACCTCGCTTTAGACGAGCGATGTTGAACCGTGCCTTGAACGCGCCCTTATCATATTCTGGCCATTGCAGCGGAAAGATACGAGCGCTTCACCTGCAATCGTACAACCCTCCATTTGAGACTGGCTACGAGTCGCCATTTCCATCTTCCTAAGGCCAAGATCGCGTGACTGAAGCGACATTAATCATCGCGCTCCGCGGCACTCATGCAGGATTTCGGCTTACCGAGCCTCCACATCAGTCGAATTCGGCCTTCGCAGCCGTTTAATCTTTTCGTGAACGATAAATCTTTCGGGAGGGAAAACGAGTGCGTCATTTTGCTAATCGCGGCCGCCTGATGCAGGCGCGTCGCAGCGGACTCGACGGCGCGCTCAATAGCATGCAATCCATCAAGAATGAACATCGTGGTTTAGTAGGCGGCGGCGCGTTA
>NZ_JADFUE010000112.1:0-12186 GCF_054967145.1 Bradyrhizobium sp. UFLA06-24 | reverse complement strand
CTTCGCTCCTGATTCGCAGCAAGAATCCTCGCCGCTGTCAGGCAGAAAATCCACTCAAGCTACTGTCCGAATTTGCGAGGCCAGCTCTCTCGATGGTCTTTTCCAAATCGAATTCAAGCAGCGGCGCCAGATCGATCTTGTTGATCACCACGAGGGATGAAGCAGCAAACATATCAGGACATTTGAGGGGCTTGTCTTCACCTTTCGTAATCGAGAACACCACGATCTTGCAGGCCTCGCCAAGATCGAAGGCAGCGGGACAGATCAGATTACCGACGTTCTCGATGAAGAGAATGCCGCCTGAAAGCAGGGGCAAGCGGCGATAAGCTCCGCCGATCATTGCAGCATCGAGATGACAATTCTTGCCGGTATTGATTTGAACGGCTGGCACGCCGACAGCCTGAATACGTTCAGCGTCGTTCGAGGTCTGCTGGTCGCTTCGATGACACCGACCGGGCGGCTGCGCTTGAGCTCGGACGCGGCACGGACCAGCAGCGTCGTTTTACCTGCACCGGGACTGGATAAAAGATTAAACACGAGAACGTCATCGGCAAGGAAGAGGGCCCGGTTGACCGCCGCAATCCCATTATTCTTGCCCAGGATATCGCGCTCGATCTCGATGACCTGCTTTCCGCTCATGCCCCCGACCCTTGAATCAGCCGAGCCGGCGCCGCCGCTCGGAAGCGGCTGTATGCCATGTGCCTGATGGTGGGCCGGCCGGCGAAGAGGAGAATGGCCATCGCAAGAGTCCCGCACATGGTCATTGTATCGCTCGTGGCTCTTCGCATCATTTGTCCTCGAGTGTTTGGTCGTCGGTGTACCTTCCGTGCAGCCGCAAACGGTACACATCAATCGATCTCCAGCGCTTTCACGCGCATCTGTTCGCCCGCGGTTACCTGCAACTGATAACTGCCGCAGCAAGGACAGCAATCACCCCGGCGTGCAATTTCAACGCTCTTCGAACAGCTCATGCACCAGGCAACGCCCGGTAGTTCAACGATATTAAGCGCGGCGCCTTCGGCAACGGTCCGCATTGCAGCGACAGCAAAGCAGAACCTGATCGCTTCAGGCGCGGCATGACTCAGCGTTCCCAATTCCAAACAGACGCTCCGCACCCGCGAAGAGGATCGCTCCCGTACCTTCTCCTCGACGATCTGAATGATCCCCATGCAAATGGCCATTTCATGCATCGTGAAATTCACGAAAATTGAGAGTGAACCCGACGCACGGATCCAGCGACGCAATCACCGCGTGGACTGCATCACAGCGCCGCGGAGCTGTCAGCACGGCGCCCTGCAGGTTCCGTACAAGCGGTCCGCGCTTATGGAAATTCCACTCCGTCGGCGCCAGGAATTCGAAGCGAGATATCCGGCCGTGAGCGTCAAGCTCAACAGCGTGGTAGAGACGTCCCCTGGCGCATTCGACCGCGGCCGCTGCACGACCGGGCCCAAGCTTATATCTTTCGATAATCCCATGCTCTGCGGTATCCGGCTGAGCGCCGGCCTCAAGCCAGGCACATAGCCCGGACGATTTCAACTATTCTGGCCATCAGCCGCTCGGCCGCACCGAAGGGTCTCAGCAAGAACCGATCCCGGGTCATTTGGCGCGCCCAAGGACCCGTCTCGGGCACATGTCCTTCCAGATCCGGACAATCGCAAAACGTCGAATCATCCCCGAGCAATCGCTTCGCGATGTTGAAGTCGTCAGCAGCGGACAGGAACGAGTATGCTGCCGGAGCCGACTTCAAGCCGGCCTCATGAAGCGCCGCGACGCGAAGCGACAGTGGGCTGCCGGACCTGAGCGCGCGTCCCTCATTCGGTACGCCCAGCGCGGCCAGCGCCGCCGCGATCCGCGCTGTTGCTTCCCGTTGAGGGGGGGCACGAGGCTCGCTGGGCGGAGCGAACAAGCGCTGACAATTCCGACATCAGGGAGCGGATTGCTGCCGCACTGGCGACCTCTAGCGTGAGATGTCCGGCAAATAGGCCCCGTGCCAAATCCATGATGCGCTCGGTAACGATCAGCGCAATACGATGCTGTTTTTTTTGCGAGGGTGATCACTTCGTCGCGCGCCGTTTCGATCGCGGTCAACAGTGCGGTTTGCTGCGCAGCGGCACATAACGCGAAGAGCCGCGGCACTGCGTTGAGCAGTGACGAGGCCTGCTTTCCGGCGAATATCCGACCCAGCGGCGGCCGGACTCGCGGCTGGATCTCGACCGAGGCGACTACGTCGGCAGCTAGCAATACGCGGACATGGATTTTGTTGCTTGCAGTGAGGTTCATGCGCAATGCTGCCCCCTCCCCCCGCGCAAGCTATGATCCATCCGAAGGCGCCGTCTGTGGGATCGCAACTGATGTCGAGTGCCCGAGCGCATCATGTGAAGTACGCCTCGAGAATTTCCTGCACGCGTCCGGCAGAGTCCTGGAAATCCTCGTCGGCAGCCAACGCAACAATCGGCACGCCCCCGACCTCCACCGTATCAAGGATGATGTTGTCCGTAGAATTGAAGAACTGCACGGACCAAACATTCCTAGTCCCGGTCGCCTGCACTCTGCAGGCACCGTAGCCCCGCAACATGAGTTGGACGGGTCCGTTGCCCAAGCTTTGCTGCAGGAATGTCAAGTCGACAACGCTCATTGGCAGTAACGTCAGATTGATGACATGCGCATTCATGCAAAATTGCCAGACGCTGGCCCGCTCGCGTATTTCGGCCAGCACCGGTTGAACGTTCATCGCGCCATCCGGCGGCGTGTCAATCAGAAGTTCGGTTGATGTCAGGTCAGTTGCGGCACGCCGGACAATCTGCGGAATCGCTCCAACCTCGACATATTCGTGCGCCGGTTCGGTTCCGATGCGCACGCGCCAGATTCCGGCATGCACGGACTCCCGGATTTGTGCCAAACTGCCGTCCGGCAACGCAACCACCCGGTCACCTCGCCTTCCCCGAGCAATTCGTCAATCAGCTTGCGCTCGGCATCGCTGAAATTTGCGAGTCCGTACAATTGTGTCGGATCACCGCTTCTCTGACCCCCAACAGCAGCAGCGACATTTGACATTAGCAGGGCAGCGTTCGGATACTTCCTTGCACGTTCGTCGCAAACCCGCCAAACGCGATTGACAAGCGCACTTGTCGCGCCGCGATAGAATACATCGAGAGTTCCAGAACCTGTGGTAAAGCCGCTCGCCGCGCGGCCGGCGCCGCCAGATACAACGGGGATCGCTGCTTTCACGATGCGATGTTCCATTGTCTGTGTCGAGGGGTATTGCACTTGCCGGCGTCGGTGCTGCCGGCGAGTGCCCAAAGGATCGGTGAGGAGATGCGGTTGATCGTGAGCAAACGATCCGGTCTCTTGCCGATCAGGCAGAGTATATTGTTCCTCGGGGATAGGCGCGGCGTCGACAGTCTACGCTGGCCGGGCCGGCCGGTCAGTGTGCCACCAGGGCCGCGCGAGGGTGCTTCACTGATCCGCAGAATATGTAGGGGATCAGCCGCCGGCAGCGGCATCAAGGTCGCCTTCCTGGGAACGTGCGCGACCAGGCGCGCATCGGCGCTAACGCCCTCCACGTCGTCGGACGGAGCGGGCCGTGTCAGAGCATGCTGAGCCGGCTGCAACTTCATCACACTCCTCTCTGATCATGATCGGTTCTGCCAGCATGGCGGTTAGCAAGGCGCATGCCAATCATCTCTAGGTGCGCGAGTCGCGTTCGACCCAACGGCGTAGCGCCTGACGTTGTCCAAGCCGATGGTCCTGCGACTGGAATCCGGTCTATGAACCCCAGCCGGTGCAAGGGAGCGGAAGCGCTAGCGTAGGTGCTCCGGCAATTGCGGCTCGTGACCGATCAAGTCCGCAAAGAAGCGATCGCAGCTCTGACCGTTGAGGCTGGCCTCAAGCCCGTCAAGTGCTTTGCAGATCAGCCTTGCTTCGTTTTCGTCCAGGAGCCGCACTGCGCTGTCGATATGAACGAGCACCTTGGCGCCGGCCCGTACATCAGCGAGCAGCACGACGGAGATGCGCCGCTGCTCATTGCCATACTCGCATAACGCGGTGACACCGTCGGTCTCGACAATCGTCATTGGCAAGCCAAGGCACATAATCAGCCGCAGGCCGCTAGATCGGCTCTGCCTTTCATTTCATAATTCGCATGGTCAATATTGTTCGCCAACAGCCGTTCTGATGCAGGCAGCGGCGCACTCCGCGGTTTTGCCGGCGAGTCCCACTGCTCTAGGAGCTTACAGGCCAGTCTAATCGCGGGGGGAATCTGAAAGCGCACCGGCGCGGTCAGCGGACCGCCCCAATTCTCCAGATCCATCGGCTGGCAGCCGATAAGAGCGAGCTCTCGCGGGCGGCGGCCAAGCAAATCGGCCGCGCTCAAGACCTCCTGGAAGCCCATCTAATGCAGGCTCACCTTCTTGGCCCCCGTGAATTTTGGCACTTCGTCATCTCGTACAAGCTCCAACTGCCCGGGCAGCAATCCATAGTCGATGGCGTCGAACACGATCAGGCAGTCGGCCCCCTCAAGAAAACTAACGAGGTAGAGCCCCTGGGTGCCGCCATCGAGAACGGTGACGTATCATCGACCGCGTAGCTACGATGAAACTCCTCGACCGCACGCACACCGAATCCCTCATCGGCCCACAGAATATTGCCAATGCCGAGCACCAAAATCCGCTTTTTCTCTGTTGAATTGAGCATCCGCTTCCCAGTCAATCGCCAAACCAATGCTCACCTACTTGATAGAAGGGAAGCTGCGGCGCGACACGACGTCGTCCCAGAGCACCGCGTAGATGTGGACCAGCGCGAACATCACGATCACCCACAGGCCGAGATGATGCCAGGTGTGAAAGTCCTGGCTGTTCGGCCAGAGTGAAAACACCCAGCCGAACACCTTGTACTGCCAGCTGTCAGTACCGGCACCTTGCCCGTAAAGTGCAAAGCCGGTGACGACCATGAACGTGATCGTCTGCGTAAACATGAAGAACATTGCTAGCTGAGCAAGGCGGTTGTGCCCGAGGCCCCTTTCAGGCTCAACCGCAAGGAACGAATACCGGCGAATCTCGTGGTGCAACTCCCGCCAAAAGCACCGGCGCCAAAGCGGCACGCAAAAGATCTGCATGGCGTGCGCGTTTCCCATCAAGGCCCAGTAGATACGCAGAAGAAAGCCGGCGCTGAGTACATATCCCGCCGAGAAATGAGCAAAGCGGATATAGCCGAATAGAAAACCGCCGCTTGCCATTCCCCATATCGCCGGTGTCCCGGTTCCAATAAGATAGCCTGTTAAACTCAGTACCAGAATCGCGGCTGCATTAGCCCAATGCCAGAGTCGCACCAGCGCATAAATGTGGGCGGTGCCCCCACGGATGCTGCGACCAGCCAGTGCCGCATCGGCGGCGGCAAGAAACTTCTGAGCCCTGTTCCGCATGGGCCTAACGAACTCTAATTGAGGCCATTTCTTGACCCTCATGACTCATCACGTGCGTCGAGCAAGCCAAGCACGGATCAAAGGAGTGGATGGTGCGCAAAATCTCCAACGGGCGCTGCGGATCGGCCATCGGAGTGCCGATCAGCGAAGCTTCAAAAGCGCCAATATTGCCGCTTGAATCGCGAGGAGATCCGTTCCATGTCGTCGGCACGACACATTGATAGTTGTCAATCTTAGCGTCCTTGATCGTAATCCAGTGCCCGAGCGCACCGCGAGGCGCCTCAGTGAACCCGTAGCCTTTGGCTTCCTTGCGCCAGGTTTCCGGCCTCCACCTGCTGATATCGGCAGTTGCCGTGTTGCCCGCCTTGATGTTGATTACCAGCTTATCCTGGAAATGGCGCATCTGATGCGCCGCCCATTGGCATTCGAGCGCCCGCGCCGCAGTACGGCCAAGGGTCGAGAACAGCGCAGTCACGGGAAGATTGAGCCCCTTGAGCAGTCTCTCGGCGGGCTCCTTGAACTCGGCTTTGCCTTGCGCATAACCGATAATGTATCGGGCCAACGGCCCAACCTCCACGGCGCGGCCGCGCCATCGCGGCGCTTTGATCCAGGAATATTTGCCGCCTTCGTCGAGTTCTTTAATATCTGTCTTGCTGCCTTTGAGTTTTGGCCCAAGTTCAAAACTCGGCTCGGTGATACCATCCCAGGGAAGCAGTCCGCAGCAATGGCCGGGGTATTTATACCATGAATGCGCGACGAATTCCTGGATCTGTTCGGGATCACCATGGTCGATCGGCAATATCTCCTTGAGATTGCCATCAAGAATGACCCCGCGCGGCAGCTTGAAACTCTCGCCGGAACAGTCATTGGCCTTTTCGGGGATATCGCCATAGGACATCACGCTTTTGCTCGAAAGACCGCCGCCGTGGAGCCAGTCCTTATAGTACGAAAAGATCGCGGCAATGTCGGGCAGATAGACCTGCTCGACAAACTCGATCGAACGGTCGATGATGGAGGATATAATGTTCAGTCGCTCCATGCCGATTGCGCCCACCGCTCCGATTCCGTCGATGTTGATCGCGCACGGCACGCCGCCCACCAGCCAATTTGGATGCGGGTTCTTGCCGCCATAAATCGCTTGGGTTTTGACGATCTCCTTCTGGAAGTCGAGTGCTTCAAGATAATGAGCTACCGCTATCAGGTTCGCTTCCGGTGGCAGTTTGTAGGCCGGATGCCCCCAATAGCCATTCTTGAACGGACCGAGTTGCCCTGATCCGAAGAATTTGCCGAGCCGGATCTGTAGATCCTTGAAATAGCCAGGGGATGACAGCGGCCAGGGCGAGATAGATTGCGCCAGTGTAGAGGTCGACTTGGGATCGTCCTTGAGGGCGGAGACCACGTCGACCCAATCCAACGAATGGAGGTGATAGAAATGTACGAGGTGATCATGCACGAGCAGGCACAGCTGCATGATGTTGCGGATCGAATTTGCATTCTCCGGAATCGTAATTCCTAGTGCATTTTCAACCGCGCGCACGGAGGTGAGCGCATGGGTACCGGTGCAGACCCCGCAAATCCGCTCGGTGAACGCCCATGCGTCGCGCGGATCGCGCCCACGCAGGATGACTTCGATGCCACGCCAAATCGTCCCGCTTGAGACTGCATTGCGGATCACATTGTCGGAATCGAGATTAGCTTCGATGCGCAGGTGGCCTTCGATGCGAGTCAGCGGATCGATAACGATTCGCTTGCCGGAACGATCGAGATTGAACCCATTCGGCGTCTGGACGGCCACCGTCGTTACCTCCTCAACTCGGCTTGCCTTTGTGGGCAGGGCGATCCGGCCGGTGCCTCAACCGCTTCGCGGCGGTGACCGCCGCGTGGGCAGCGACCGCTAGCCCCACCACGCCGGCAGCGGCCATGCCGATCTCGTCGGCGTTCTGCTCGATGCCGAACTGCTTGATGGTCGTGAGTCGGTCGTAAAATGACCCTTTATCCCAGAAGCCATCTTCGGAGCAGCCGAGACAGCCGTGGCCGGATTGAATGGGAAATGAAACGCCGCCGTTCCACCGAAGGGCCGAACAGGCATTGTAGGTGGTTGGTCCCTTGCAGCCCAACTTGTACAAGCAATAGCCCTTGCGTGCGTTGGTGTCGTCCCACTCTTCGACGAATTGACCAGCGTCGAAATGGGACCGCCGGTAGCACTTATCGTGAATGCGCTCGGAATAAAACATACTTGGACGCCCTTGGTGATCAAGCTTTGGAAGCTTTCCGAACGTGGTAATGAAAGTCACGAGGCCGCTCATGACCTCTGCGATCGGCGGGCCCCCGGGCACCTTGATGAAGGGCCTGTTGGTGATTAACTTATCGATCGGCACCGCGCGAGTCGGATTTGGCTTGGCCGCCTGCACGCATCCCCAGGACGCACACGTGCCCCAAGCGACGATCGCCATGGACTCTTCCGCCATCGACGTGAGCTTTTCAACGAACGGCTTGCCGCCGTCAATGCAGAACATGCCACCCTCGTTCAAGGGCGGGTTACCTTCAACGGCAAGCACATATCCGCCTTTGTACCTGGCACGGGTTTCCTCCAGGATGGCCTCAGCCTGGTGTCCTGCCGCCGCCATGATCATATGGTCATAGTCGAGCGAAATCATCGACAGCAGCGCGTCCTTGATCAAGGGATGAGCCGAGCGGATAAAGCTTTCCGAGCAGCAGGTACACTCAAGCCCGTGCAGCCAGATGACGGGCACTCGCGGTTTGGTTTCCAGGGCGTGCGCAATACTGCTTGCACCAAGCCCCAAGCTCGCGGCCGTGAAACTGCAGAATTTAAGGAAACTGCGACGCGTGATACCCTGTCGTCTGATCACGCCGTAGAAGGTTTCCGTTGCATCACCCATGAAACCTTCCAAGCGAGTTGTCGCCAGCGTTACGATTGGTGATGTTCGGCAAGAAACAAGCCAGCAGAGCGAAACACCTGAAAGATAACAAGCCACCGCTTTAAGATTTTCGGCTTGTCGAATCCGGCCAGCGTCCCAGAAGCTAGGCCATTGATCTGCTACGCTATTGGTGTCCAGTTTTCGACGTCGATGTGAGCACTTTAACAAATCAAGCCGATCGTTCACCGCTGAAGGGAACTACGCTCCTGCAGGCGGCACTCATGATGCCGATTGTTGAATAGAATTGGTTCAGTCGACGGGCACCACATTGCCCGGCCTCAATCAGACTTGCCGATCGCTGACCAACGGTGCGTTAAAGCGCTCATAATCGAACCTAATGCAGGCAGCACGTACCAACGCGGTTGCCGAGCAAGGAACAGAGCCCGCAAGGGACTGAGAATGTGGTGCGCACGTTGGCTTGACTTTAGGTCTGATTTGATCCGATCTGCCCCTGGTTCCAAGGGGCTCGTCGCCTACGGGGCTGTGCGCGGCGACAGGCTGGACGTTTAGAGCGATCGCCCTGGCAAACCTAAGATGATTCGTTGCCTCGCCCGGTACAATGTCTGTCGATGATGGCTAAGGTGAAGATTGTCGCAAATGCGAACATCACCATACCAGCGGCAACCACACTTCCTCGTGCCAGCGCGGCTCTTGGACGTAGTCCACGACATAGGCCGACAACACCTTGGTGCGTCCAGGAATATTTCCGCCGATCATCATCACGACGCCGAATGTGCCTATCGTGTGAGAAAATCCAAGCACGGCCGCTTTAACGAGCTCCAGTCGCGCCAGCGGTGCGATGATAGCAACGAAGCCATACAATGGCGAAACACGCCCTGTCATTTCCAACGGGTGATCGCCAACCGCAAGAAAGGCGTTACGTATCGGCTGCACGACCAATGGCAGCGCCGAGAGCACCGATCCGACCACGATCCCGACGAAGGTAAGAGCGAGCGTGCGCTCGCCCCAGAAAGAGGCGAGAACGCCGCCGGGTCCGTCGGGGCCGAGCAGAACGAGTACGCAAAAGCCGAGAGCCGCTGGGGGTAGTACCAGCGGAAGGGCAATTAGCGCAGCGACAGCCTCGCTCAGAAAAGTCTTTGAACGCGCCAGCCACCAGGCGAGGGGCACACCAATCACGAGGAGGATCACGGTCGTCACGCTAGCGAGCTCTATCGTGAGCGCAATGGATTGCGAGATCTCTGACGAATCAAAATCCATGTGCGTCAGCCCGCCAACGAGCGCAGGTCGCCGTATCGCGATAGTGATTGCCTGCACGTCGGGCTGCCCAGCGATGTGGTGCGAATAGCCATTTGTTCGTGCGGCAGCTCGCTCTGTCCCCCAAATTTACGCGCACCGTTTCTGCGAGCAAGAGCAGCATCGCAAGGCTCATCGGCAACTCCTGTGACAAGTCCGCTTCGTCCCACCCGACGGCGGCAGCTTCTCATTTGTCATCAGCAATTCGAGTGCCACGTGCGAACAGCGGCGGCGCTATGCTTATGTGAAAGCACTTTGCGTAGACGCCGACGTCACCGTGGAGTGGACCTAACGCTTTGTCAGGTTTCTGGCATCTTTGTTTCCAAGCGGACAGCAACAGCCGCCCAACGAAAACGGCAGACTCGACTCGAGAAATGCCTGTTTGGTTTGTCGGCGGCTCAAATCCCGTGCTCGCAGGGCCGGTAGCTGAACCGATCGCAAGAAGCCTGCCGGTCGGCAGCTACGCAAACGAAGTAGCTGAAAACTCGTCGTAAGGCTGGTTCGGCGACGCGGCAAAGGCGCGAGGGGCCGCGAGCGACGGCCGCTCCCCTGACCGGCTTAGCTTGCACATCGTCAGCACAGGCGTGGAGACAAACGCCGCGTCATCGACGAGATTGGCCGCTTGCGGAAAAACGCAGTCATCCATCAGAGGTCCTATCCGGGCAACGCAGCTCCTAGCCAGACTTCCATTCGGTAAATTCGTTCAATCCAAAATAGCAATTTTACCAACTGCACGTACTGCTGCACGATCTCAACACTCCAGCATTCCGCTAATGCGCGCTACGCTGCAGCCTAATGTTCGACCTTGCGAACACGGCTAAGAGCACTCAAGCCGATGCCACCGAAGGGAGGCCATTGTCCGCGACTTTTTAGTCCGCCGCAGTTTGGGATTTGGTGCATATCTTGCTTAGCGAGAAAGGACAACGCAACTAAACGCCTGCCTTTGGAAAGACGCGCCGGCTCTCGGACGCGTCTTCAATCGCGCAAGGCTATAATGATTAGTCTCGTATGACACTGTCGCCTCTCACCGAGCCGCGGCACACATTCGAGTATATTCGGGAAGGAAGCGTCATGACCACCATGGCAACCGCGGCGCCTGTGCGCGCGTCGCAAGCTTGGTATAAGATACTCTACGTCCAGGTGCTGATCGCAATCCTAATTGGCGCCATGGTTGGCTGCCTATGGCCGTCTGTCGCCACAAACGACTGGGTCAAGGCGCTCGGTGATGGGTTCATCAAGCTCATCAAGATGGTGATCGCGCCCATTATTTTCTGCACCGTCACGTCTGGCATTGCGCATATTCAAGATGCCAAGAAAGTCGGGTGCGTCGGCGTCAAGGCGCTGTTCTATTTCGAGATCGTCTCCAGCTTTGCCTTGCTGTTGGGCCTTGCCATGGGCAATCTGGTCCGGATTGGCCATGGCCTTGCGGTCAAACCGGATGCTGCGGCGGTCGCCAATTACGTCAAGCAGGCGGAAGCCTCGAAAACCGTCGACTTTATTCTCAACATCATTCCCGATAGCGTGGTCGGCGCCTTCGCTCGCGGCGATGTTCTGCAGGTTCTCCTGTTCGCGATCCTTTTTGGCTTCTCGCTGATGGCGTTGGGAAAGCGTGGCGAGCGTCTGCGCGGCATGATTGACGACGTCGCGCACGCGGTGTTCGGGGTAATAGCTATTGTAATGAAAGCGGCCCCGATCGGCGCCTTCGGCGCCATGGCTTTCACAGTCGGCAAGTTCGGGCCCGCAGCACTCGGCAATCTGATCGGTCTGATCGCGCTGTTTTACGTGACTGCTGCCCTATTCGTAGTAGTCGTGCTTGGTCTGATCGCCCGCCTCGTCGGCTTTTCAATCTTCAAGTTCCTTATCTATATTAAAGACGAGCTTCTGATCGTGCTCGGTACTTCATCCTCCGAAAGCGCGCTCCCTCAATTGATGGAGAAGCTCGAGCGGCTGGGCTGCTCCAAGCCGGTGGTCGGGCTGGTGGTGCCGACTGGCTACTCCTTCAACCTTGACGGCACCAATATCTATATGACACTTGCAACATTGTTCATTGCCCAGGCACTCGGTGTCGATCTCAGCTTTGGCCAGCAGCTCACGATCCTGCTAGTAGCAATGCTAACTTCGAAGGGAGCAAGCGGCGTCACCGGCGCAGGCTTTATCACGCTCGCTGCGACATTATCGGTAGTAAACCCAGCTCTGGTGCCGGGCATGGCAATCGTGTTTTCTATCGACAAGTTCATGAGCGAGGTGCGCGCCCTCACCAACATCATCGGCAATGGCATCGCGGCTGTGTTCGTATCCTGGTGGGAAAGCGAGCTCGATCACGTGACGCTGCAGACTCGGCTCAACAAGTCCACCGCTTCCACTACTATCGACACTACAAGCACATGAGGTAGGTCCCGGATCTGAACCGCCGCCATTCGGACACGAATACTCCCCCTGCGCTCTCCGGCGCACAGCATTATTCCGCGCCGCAGCCAGGGCAGCTGCCCCTGAGAGGCTAGGGTCCAGACTCAATTGAGCCAATATGCGACGAGAGCGGCGAGATGAACAGCGGCCAAAAAATTACGGGCGAGC
>NZ_JADFUE010000111.1:0-12304 GCF_054967145.1 Bradyrhizobium sp. UFLA06-24 | reverse complement strand
TATTCGCATCGGTCCAACGTGTTGCACGCGCTGATGGCCAACAATGTCGATGCGCTCGGCACCAGCGCGTCCGAGACAATGCTTCCGGTGGTGCCGCTGTTCCATGCTAACAGTTGGGGTATCGCCTTCTCCGCGCCCTCGCAGGGCACCAAGCTGGTGATGCCCGGACCCAAACTCGACGGCGCCTCGGTGTATGAGCTGCTCGCCACCGAGAAGGTGACGCACACCGCCGGCGTGCCGACGGTGTGGCTGATGCTGCTCCAGCACATGAGCGCCAACAATCTGAAGCTGCCGCACTTGAAGATGGTGATCTGCGGCGGTTCGGCGATGCCGCGCTCCATGATCAAGGCCTTCCTCGACATGGGCTCGAACGTCCGCCACGCCTGGGGCATGACGGAGATGAGCCCGATCGGCAGCGTCGCGGCGTTGAAGCCGCCGTTCAGTGATGCGACCGGCGATGCCAGGCTCGACGTCCTGCAGATGCAGGGCTACGCGCCCTTCGGCGTTGAAATGAAGATCACGGACGATGCCGGCGCGGAGCTGCCCTGGGACGGCAAGACCTTTGGCCGCCTGAAAGTCTCCGGCCCCGCTGTCGCCAAAGCCTATTACCGGGTCGACACCGAGATCCTCGATGAGGAGGGCTTCTTCGACACCGGCGACGTCGCAACGATCGACGAGGGCGGCTATATGCGGATCACCGACCGCTCCAAGGACGTGATCAAGTCAGGCGGCGAGTGGATCTCCTCGATTGATCTTGAAAATCTCGCGGTCGGCCATCCGGCCGTCGCGGAAGCCGCCGTGATCGGCGTCTTCCACCCCAAATGGGATGAGCGTCCGCTGCTGATCGTGCAGTTGAAACAGGGTCAGCAGGCAACGCGCGAGGACATCCTCAAATACATGGATGGCAAGATCGCCAAGTGGTGGATGCCCGACGACGTCGCCTTCGTCGAAGGCATCCCGCACACCGCGACCGGCAAGATCCTGAAGACTGCGTTGCGCGACCAGTTCAAGGAATATCGTTTCCCGAACGCGGCGGCGTAGAGCCCACGCACAGCAAGGTTGAATTCGGCCCCTGCCGTCGTGCAGGGGCCTTTTTCGTTCGCGGCCACGCGACCAAAGACCAATTGGAGCCGACCCGGCGCCTCCCTAACGTTGCGCCGCACTCCAAGCCAATAAGAGGAACGCTCAAGATGAAACAATTTGCGCTGCGAATGCTGCCGTGGCTGCTGGCTGCCTCGATGGCGGCCACCACCGCCGCAAAGGCGGCTGATAACAAGGTCGTGATCGGCGATATCGACGATATGTCCGGCCTCTACGCCGACGTGATCGGCCCTGGCGGTGTCGAAGCAGCCAAGATGGCGATCGAGGATTTCGGCGGCAGCGTCCTCGGCAACAAGATCGAATTCATGGTCTCGGACCACCAGAACAAGCCCGACCTCGGTGCGCAGAAATTCCGCGAATGGGCCGACCGCGATGGCGTCACCATGATCCTCGGCGGCTCGAACACTGGCGTCAGTCTGGCGATGAACAATGTCGCCAAGGAGAAGAAAATCCCCTTCATCGCGATCGGCGCCGCTGGTGCATCGCTGACCGGCAAGGACTGCACACCGTACACTGTGCACTACGTCTACGACACCACGGCGCTGGGCAACGGTACTGCCAAGACCATGGTCAAGCAGGGCGGCAAGACCTGGTTCTTCCTGACGGCAGACTATGCCTTCGGCACGCAGTTGCAGGACTCCGCCTCGAAGGTCGTCGAGGCCAATGGCGGCAAGGTGGTCGGCGCGGTGCGCGTGCCGCTTTCGACCTCCGACTTCTCCAGCTATCTGCTTCAGGCGCAAAACTCGGGTGCGCAAGTGCTGGGGCTCGCCAATGCCGGCAACGACTTCACGAACTCGATCAAGTCCGCCGACGAATTCGGCATCGGCAAGACGATGAAGCCGGCCGCGCTGCTCGCCTTCATCAGCGACGTCCACAGCCTCGGGCTGAAGACCGCGCAAGGCCTCTATCTCACCACCGGCTGGTACTGGGATCTCAACGACAAGACCCGCGCCTTCGCCAAGCGTTACTATGAGAAGACCAAGCGCGAGCCGACCATGAACCAGGCGGGCTACTATTCGGCCACCATGACTTATCTCAATGCGGTCAAGGCTGCCGGAACGACCGACGCTGACAAGGTGATGGCCGAGCTCAAGAAGATGAAAATCGACGACATGTTCACCAGCAACGGCAAGATCCGCGCCGACGGCCTTATGGAGCATGAGATGTACATCATGCAGGTGAAGAAGCCCGACGAATCCAAGCAGCCCTGGGACTACTACAAGCTGGTGCAGACCATGTCCGGCGAGGAGGCCTTCGGCAAGCTGTCGGACTCGGCCTGCCCGCTGGTCACGCACTGAAGCCTGGCCCGAAAATCAGGAGTTACATGAGAGGCGCACTTCGCAGTGCGCCTCTTTCTGCTGGCAGGCTGGCCCGGCCTTTCACGGGTTCAGAACAGGGGATAAACCGCTTCACAGGCCTGCGGAAAATGGGTTAGGTCAGCTTGCTCCCGTCGCCCGTGTCCTCAACCGGCGACTTACCTCGGTGATGGAACGACATGGCCCGCAGGTTTTCCGCTCCCTATCAGTCGGAGCCCGTGTCCAGCCTCGCCACCTGGGCGCGCAATCTTGCCGTGTTCGCGGTGGTGACGGTGGTGGTGTCGATCATCATCGTCCGTTTCGATTTCCTGGAGATGAAGCCGGCGCTGGCCACCTTCTTCGGCGGGCTTGCGATCGCCGGGCTGTCCATCCTGTTCGGCCTCGCCGGCTTTGCCGCCATCTGGCAAAACGGCTCGCGCGGTATGGCGCGCATCCTGCTCGCCTTCCTGATCGACGGGGCGATCCTCGCCTATCCCGCTTATCAGGCGCTGCTCTACCGCAAGCTGCCTCATATCTACGATATCACCACCGATCCGATCGATCCGCCGCGCTTCGATGCGCTGTCGCGCCTGCGCACCGGGGACGGGACCAACACCGCCGTTTATGCCGGGCTCTATTCGGCCGAGCAGCAGCGCCAGTTCTACCCCGACATCGAGCCGGTCGAACTCGAGATTCCTGTCGACCGCGCCTATGCGATCGCGCGCCAGCTGGTCATCAAGCGCAAATGGACCGTCATCGACGAGCGCGAGCCGCAGCCGCCGCGCCGCATCGGCCGCATCGAGGCGGTGGCGCGTACGCCAATCATGGGCCTCCGCGAGGACGTCTCGATCAGGGTCGCGCCTGACGGCGACGATTCCCGCGTCGATATCCGCTCTGCCTCGCGTTATTTCGATAGCGATCTCGGCAGCAATGCCGCGCGCGTGACCAAATTCATCGACGATCTCAACACCGCGGCCGATGCCGATGCGCTCAAGCCGTCGAAGAAGACCCCCGTGGCACCGCCGAAGGCGCCCGCGAAAACGGTGAAGAAGTAGCAGTGAGCTAGGCGCTCGCCATCCGGTATGTCCCGCCAATCACGGGGTCGCCGTCCGTGGCCACCACGCCGCGGGCGACCAGGTCTTCCAGATGGGCCAGCACGGAATAGCCCGCGGCCGTGGTCAGCCTCGGATCGATGCCGATATAGATGGCGCGCACCATGGTCGGAATGTCGGTCTCGCCCTTGGCGAGGCGGTGCAGGATCGAGGCCTCCCGCGCCTTGCGGTGGCGGATCAGGAAACGCACGAAGCGCTGTCCTTCGGGGATTTCCGGGCCGTGGCCGGAGAAATACACATCCTCCTCGCGTGCGGCGAGCCGGTCGAGCGAATCCATGTAGTCGATCATCGAGCCGTCGGGCGGCGCCACGATCGAGGTCGACCAGCCCATCACATGGTCGCCGACGAAGTTGAACTTTCGCTCGGGCCAGGCAAAGGCAAGGTGGTTGGCGGTGTGGCCGGGCGTGGCCACGGCCTCGAGCCGCCAGCCTGCGCCTTCGACGACATCGCCATGAGCGATCCTGATGTCGGGCACGAAGTCACGATCAGAGCCCGATTCCGGATTATGCTTCTCGCTCTCGAAGCGCGGCCGGGAGGCACGGTGCGGCCCCTCGGCGTACACAGGCGCGCCGGTCGCCTGCTTGATGCGCGCCGTGTTGGGCGAGTGATCGCGGTGGGTGTGGGTGACGAAGATATGGCTCACCGTCTCGCCGCGCACAGCATCCAGCAGCGCCGTAGCGTGCGCCGCGTCGTCCGGACCGGGATCGATGATCGCGACATTGCCCGTGCCGACGATGTAGCTGACCGTGCCCGTGAAGGTGAACGGGCTGGGGTTGTTGCAGAGCACGCGCCGCACGCCGGGACGGACTTCCTCGACGACGCCGGCCTTCAGCGGAAAGTTGCGGTTGAACGGGACGTCGTCGTTGTCGGACATGGCGTTTCCTGTAGCCGCACTCTCTGCTGTCATACCCCGCGAAGGCGGGGTATCCCGTACGCCGCGGCGCCGGTGACGAAGGCGATATCTCTGGAGTACTGGATCGCTCGCTTTCGCGGGCGATGACAGCGGAGCAAACTTGCCACAGCTAAGAAGGCCACGACTAGAAAAACGCCTGAATGCCCGTGATCGCGCGGCCCAGGATCAGGGCGTGGACGTCGTGAGTGCCCTCGTAGGTGTTGACCGTCTCGAGGTTATGGACGTGGCGCATCACGTGGTACTCGATCGATATGCCGTTGCCGCCGTGCATGTCGCGCGCGGTGCGGGCGATGTCGAGCGCCTTGCCGCAATTGTTGCGCTTCATGATCGAGATCATCTCGGGGGCGAACTTGCCTTCGTCCATCAGGCGGCCGACGCGAAGCGAGCCCTGCAGGCCGAGCGCGATCTCGGTCTCCATGTCGGCGAGCTTCTTCTGCACCAGCTGGGTCGCCGCGAGCGGCTTGCCGAACTGCTTGCGATCGAGCGTGTACTGGCGGGCGCGGTGCATGCAGTCCTCGGCAGCTCCTAGCGCGCCCCAGGAGATGCCGTAGCGGGCGCGGTTGAGGCAGCCGAAAGGGCCCTTGAGCCCGGAGACGTTGGGCAGCAATGCGCTTTCGGGCACCACGACGCCGTCCATCACGACCTCGCCGGTGATCGAGGCGCGAAGCGAGAGCTTGCCGCCGATCTTCGGCGCGGAGAGGCCCTTCATGCCCTTCTCCAGCACGAAGCCGCGGATCTGGTTGTCGTGCTCGGCCGACTTGGCCCAGACCACGAACACGTCGGCGATCGGCGCGTTCGAGATCCACATCTTGCTGCCGGTCAGGCGATAGCCGTCCGAGACCTTTTCCGCGCGGGTCTTCATGCCGGCCGGATCGGAGCCGGCGTCGGGCTCGGTCAGGCCGAAGCAGCCGACCCACTCGCCGCTGGCAAGCTTCGGCAGATATTTCTTGCGCTGGTTCTCGTCGCCATAGGCGTAGATCGGGTACATCACCAGCGAGGACTGCACCGAGTTCATGGAACGATAGCCGGAATCGACCCGCTCGATCTCGCGCGCGACGAGACCATAGGCCACGTAGCTCGCATTGGCGCAGCCATATTCCTCCGGCAGCGTGATGCCGATCAGGCCAAGCTCGCCCATCTCGTTGAAGATCTCGCGGTCGGTCTTCTCTTCGAGATAGGCCTTGGTGACGCGCGGCAGCAGCTTGTCCTGGGCGTAGGCGCGCGCCGTGTCGCGCACCATGCGCTCGTCTTCGGTCAGCTGCTCGTCGAGCAGGAACGGATCGTCCCACTGGAAGGATGCCGCAGCCGGCTTGTCCTTGGTCTGAGGGCGCACGCTCATGAAACGTCCTTTCGGGTCTGGTTCCGTCGAAGAATTGCCCGACAAACTAAAGCGCCGCGGCAACAAGTGCAATTACGTTGGCGCTAGCTTTCGAGCTGCTCGTTGGCGACGATCTCGATGCCGAAGCCCGACAGGCCCTTGTAGTCGTGCACCGACGAGGTGAGATGGCGGATCGAGGTGACGCCGAGATCGCGCAAGATCTGCGCGCCGACACCGACCTCGCGCCACTGGCGGTTGCGGTCCGCTTCCGTCGCCGTCTCGTCCGGCAGCGGCGACACGGGAACGCCGGCCGCGCCGTCGCGCAAGTACACCAGCACGCCGCGGCCGGACTTCTTGAAGTGTTCGAGCACCGCCGCCATGCGCTTGTGGCCCGTAAAGGTGTCCTTGACGATGTTGGGCTTGTGGAAACGGGTCAACACGTTCTTGCCGTCGCCGACGCCGTTGTAGACGAAGGCGACGTGGGCGATGGAATCGAACGGCGAGCGATAGGCATAGCCCTGCAGCGGGCCGATCGGGCTGTCGGTCGTGAAGGTCGAAACCCGCTCGATCAGCTTTTCGCGGGCCTGCCGGTAGGCGATCATGTCGGCGATGGTGACGTGCTTCAGCTTGTGTCTGGCGGCGAATTGGGACACCTGCTCGCCCTTCATCACGCTGCCGTCGTCGTTCATCAGTTCGCTGATGACGCCGACCGGCGGCAGGCCGGAAAGCTTGCAGAGATCGACCGCGGCCTCGGTATGGCCGGAGCGCAGCAGCACGCCGCCGTCCTTGGCGATCAGCGGGAAGATGTGGCCGGGCCGCGCGAAGTCGTTGGCGCCCGCATTGGGATTGGACAACGCCCGGCAGCAGGAGGCGCGCTCTTCGGCCGAGATGCCGGTGCCGCCATCCGGCTTGTAGTCGATCGAGACCGTGAACGCGGTGGTGTGGGCGGAATCGTTGTGCGCAACCATCGGATCGAGCCGCAGCCGGCGCGCATCCTCGGTGGTGATCGGCGCGCAGACGATGCCGGAGGTGTGGCGGATGATGAAGGCCATCTTTTCCGCCGTGCAGAATGAGGCGGCGACGATCAGGTCGCCCTCGCCCTCGCGATCCTCGTCGTCGGTCACCACGACGAGCTCGCCCCGGGCAAAGGCCTGCAAGACTTCCTGGACGGTATCGGGCATGTCCCAATCTCTATCGGTTATGGGCCGGAGGCTTCGCCGGACGCCTTAGCCGGACTTGAGCCCAAGCGCTAGTGTCCTGGATGCAACCGCATATGCCCAGAGGCCGCCTCCAGGCGAGCTTTGAGGCTTGCACCGAAGATACCGGCGATATAGGCGCGCCTCGCCTGGACGGAAGGCGGCTGCACGTCGTTCAGGGCAGCACTTCGCGGCGCTCGCTCAGCCGCTGGTCGAGTTCGGCACGCTTGTCGGCCAACAGGCCGGCCTGGGCGGCCTCGATCACCGTAAACAATTCATTGGCGTCGCTGAGCCGGGTCACGGTGACGTAGCTGGCGCCGGCCGCATAGAGCTCGCCGACGTCCGAGAGCAGATCGGCGGTCGCCACGATCATGGCCTTCGGGTTGAGGGTGCGGACGTGGCGGACCAGCTTCTCGTTGCTGGCGCCTTTCAGCAGCGCGTCCGGCACGCTGAGGATGATCATCTCGGACTTGCCGATCCCGGCATGGAGCAGCGTGTCGACGTTGCTGATGTCGCCATAGATCACGTGCAGGCCGCGCGAGAGCAGGGTCTGGTACACGACGGGGTTGAAGTCGATCACCGTGATCTGCTCCAGCAGCACCGGGGTCTGCCGTTCGATCTCGGCCAGCAGCGCGCTCGCCGCACGGAAAAAGCCGAGGATGACGATGCGGCGCGCCTCGCGGTGGCCGCCCTCCTGCCCCTCCTCGGCGTGGCCGTTGCCGTGGTCGAGATCGCGCAGGCCGATCCGCTTGAGCGGGCCGATGGCCCAGCGGGTGATCTCGTCGCTCCGGGTCATGACGAAGGTCGAAAGCACGGCCAGCACCACGAAGGCGAAGGAAGCCGCATTCGCCGTCTCCGGCGCGATATGAGTATCGGTGACGCCGGTCTGGATCACCACCAGCGAGAACTCGGAGATCTGCGCCAGGTTGATGGCGGGTAACAGGCTCGCACGCAGGCCCTGCTTCATGAGGTAGAGCGGCATGAAAGTGGTGACGAGGCGGCTCACCACCGTGAAGGCGGCGATCATCAGCGCCAGCCCGATCACGGAAAGTCCGGGGACGGGAATGGTCATCCCCAGCGCCACGAAGAACAGCGTGATGAAGAAGTCGCGCAGCGTCGTCACCTTGGCCGTGACGTCGAGCGCGTAAGGAAAGGTCGAGAGCGAGACGCCGGCAATCAGCGCGCCCATCTCGCGCGACAGCGAGAGCTGCTCGGCAGTCTCGGCGACCAGGAAGCACCAGGCGAGCGCGCCCAGCAGGATCAATTCGGGGCGGCGGGCGATCTGGTGGAACAGGCGCGGCAGCAGGTAGCGGCTCACCAGCAGCGCAGCCGCCACCAGCACCGCGACGCGGCCGATCGAGAGCAGGATGACACTCAACTGCAAATTGGCGAGGCTCGGCTGCACCGCCAGGAACAGGATGGCGAAAATGTCCTGGAGCACCAGCACGCCGAGCGTGATGCGGCCGGGCAAGGTATCGAGCTCGCGCTTCTCGTAGAGCACCTTGACGATGATAACGGTCGATGACAGCGCACAGGCAACGCAGAGATAGAGCGCATCGAAATGGCCGCCGCCGAGCGACAGACCGAGCCCTGCGAAGAACACGATGCCGAGCAGGCAGCCGCCGAGCAGCTGGCCGCCGGCCGCGAACAGGATCACCTTGCCGGCCCGCACAATCTTCTTCAGGTCGATCTCGAGCCCGATCATGAACAGCATGAAGATCAGGCCGAGCTCGGAGATGACGCTGATCGAGTCCTGCGACTTGACCCAGCCGGCGCCGAATGGACCTATGCAGAAGCCGGCGATAAGGTAGGCCAGGATCAGCGGTTGCCGGGAAAAATGGGCGAGCAAGCCCAGCATCCAGGCAAACAGAATACAGAGAGTGATGTCGCTAATGAGCTCGTGCATGGAACATCGGTCCGTTTTGCCGCACCCTAGAGACCGAGTGCAGCGCGGCAAGCGAGCAATTCGTCACATGCGGGCGAAGCTCGCCGCTGCATTGCTGCTATGCCCCCTCGCCTTCGCCGGCTCGGCGGCCGCACAGCCCAAAGCGAGCCTCGAGCAGACCTTCGCCGATTCGCTTCAGGCCGTGCCGAAGGAGGAGCTCGCTGTCTCCGGCGGCTTCTACGTGCCGGCCTATTCCAGCGTTGCGATGAGCCAGGGCAAGCTGCGGGTCGACTTTTCGGTGACGCTGAGTATCCACAACGCCTCGGAGACGCAACCGCTGGTGATCAGGCGCCTCGCCTATTTCAACACCGCGGGCAAGCAGGTCGAGAGCTATCTGAAAAATCCGGTCGCGCTGAAGCCGCTCGCCTCCATCTCGGTCTTCATTGCGACCGACGACGTGCGCGGCGGTACCGGCGCCAATTTCATCGTCGACTGGGCCGCGGCGAGCGAGATCGCCGAGCCTGTCGTCGAGGCCCTGATGGTTGGCGGCGTCGCCAATGCACATTACGCTTTCATCAGCCAGGGACGCCCGACCCGGACGGTGGGCGGGAAGTGACGCGGCCCGGACCGAAAACACGAAAACAACCCCATGCACAGTAGGCGGATCGGCAAGATCATTGGCATATCGGCCGCACGCGACGTTGATGCGGATTTTACGAATTTTGTTTGACGCGTCGGGCAAAACACTGGCATGATGGCATCATCGAAAAATCGTGGCGCCCTGCCCGCCGCCAAATAAAAACAACGAGGAACACCCATGACGTCCAGCTTCGATTTCGCGCCCCTGTTTCCCGCAGGGCTGCCGGCCCCCTCCGCGCGCTGGACGGGCCTCGCCAAATACAGCTTCGTCGGCGGCAACAACGATTCCGAGCAGGTGCCGCTCGATGAGCTGATCGAGGCGGCCAACCAGGTCCTGCGACGCGAGGGACGTTCGCTCGCCACCTACGGGCTGGCGCACGGCCCGCAGGGTTATCTGCCGGTGCGCGAATTCCTGGTGACGAAACTGAAGCGCGATGCCGGTATCGACTGCACGGTGGACGATCTCCTGATCGTCTCCGGCTCGCTCCAGGCGCTCGACCTCGTCAACAACACGCTGCTGGCTCGCGGCGACACCGTGATCGTCGAGCAGGAGACCTATCAGGGAGCTCTGCAGCGGCTGACGCGGCTGGGCGTCAACGCCGTCGGCATTCCGCTCGACGACGACGGCATGCGCATGGATGCGCTGGCCTCCACGCTCGCCGACCTCAAGGGCCGCGGCATCCGGCCGAAATACATCTACACCATTCCGACCGTGCAGAACCCGACGGGCAGCATCATGCCGGAGAGCCGCCGCGCGGAGTTGCTGCGGCTGTCAGCCGAATATGGTGTGCCCATCTTCGAGGACGATTGCTATGCGGACCTGGTCTGGTCGGGACACCGGCCGCCGGCGATCTACGCCATGAGCCACAATGGCGGCGTCATCCATATCGGCTCGTTCTCGAAGTCGATCGCGCCGGCGCTGCGCGTCGGCTTCATCGTCGCGCCCTGGGATGTGATGTCGCGGATGCTGGCGCTGAAGACGGACGCCGGCTCCGGCGCCCTGGAGCAGATGGTGCTCGCCAGCTATTGCCATCAGCATTTCGCAAGCCACGTGCCAGCGCTGACCAAGGCGCTGCGCACCAAGCTCGACACGCTGATGGAAGCTCTCGACGAGCAGTTCGGCACCGCGGCCGAGTTTAGAGAGCCTCAAGGCGGCATCTTCCTGTGGGTGAAGCTGCCCGACCAGGTCGATACGCTGAAGCTCTATCAGGCCGCGCTTGCCGCCGGTGTCTCGATCAATCCCGGGCCGGAATGGTCCACCAACAAGGGTTATTCAGGCTCGCGCCTGCGGCTGTGTTTTGCGAGCCCTTCGCATCAGCAGATCCGCGAGGGCGTCGCCGTCCTGGCGGAGGTCTGCCGCAAGGAGTTCGGCGTGCCCTCGCGTAGCGCCAATGTGGAAAAGCGAGCCTAGGCGGCCTGGGGCTGGCTGCCGTGGATCGCGGAGGCGAGCCGCAGCAGCAGCACGACCGAAACGTTGCCCTTGCCGGCTTCGATCTGGGCGATGTAGCGCTCTGAAATCCCGGAACGGCGGGCCAGCTCCCGGCGCGACAGCTCGCAGCGGGCGCGCGACGATCTCAACCGCTCGCCCAGCTCGGCCAGAAACACGGTCTCGGAATAAGGCGGCACGGCACAGCTCCCCGGCAGCACCTCGCCCGCGAAATCCATCACTTGATTCAGCATCGCTCTCACCACGTTCGCCTTCGGGAGCGCCATCTTACCCCCGAGGCGCCTGGCCTCATTGACGCGGATCAAATTCCCGCGCGATTGGCAGCTGCCGTGGACGACCGCGACGGGGATGCTACACTTGCAATTCCTCGAGGCGGGGCCTTTTGAAACATGACAGGTTGTTTGAGCCGCTGGACCGTGGCGGCGGTGCTTTGGATTGCGTTCACGTCCCTGGCGCGTGCCGAGACGCTCGCGGACACGATCGAGCAGTGGGGCCTGCTCGGCTCCTGGGCGGTCGATTGCGCCATCAGGCCCGACCGCGACAAGGGAGCCCTGCTCACTTACGAAATCCGGAAGGACGGAAGGGTGATGTACCGGCGCGATTTCGGCGAGATCAAAGACGAGAACGAGGTGGTGTCCGCCACCGTCAACGCGGAAGGCCTGCTCAACGTGATGGTCTACTTCCCGTCACTCCGGCAGACACGCGAATTCGGACTGATGCTGACCGAGAACGGCAGCCTGCGCGCGATCTACAATCGCGACGAGCGCGGCGCTTACACGATCAAGGACGGCAAGAACGTGAAAACCGGCGCACCGACACCTCCGCAGCAACGCTGCTATCAGCCATCGCCTCGAGCCTGAATATCCATTCAGAATTCTCTTCCCGTTCCCCGCGGAACGTTCATGCGAATGCGCGGTTTAAATCTGCATTCGATTGGAGGAGGACATCATGAAGAAGCTTGGTTATGTCGTTGCCGCTCTGGGTGCGCTCGCGGTTGCGGCGCCGACGCTGGCAAGTGCGGAGACCGTGATCGTCAAGCACGGCCATCACGGGCCGTACGGAGCCCGCGCCGAATTCCGCGAGCATCGCGACCATGGCTGGCATCGCGGCTGGCACCATCACGACCGCGTCGTGGTGATCAAGCGCCATCGCCACTGGGACTAATGCGCAACGCAAACTGGAAATGGCCCCTCGCGGGGCCATTTCCGTGTGTCCAGATGGGCGAAGACAATGAGGGGATGTACTCATCAATCCGCCCGTCCGCTCTGCGTCGAAGAGCGGACGAACAGCGGATAGCGATCTATTTCGGCGATGGGCCAGAGCACAAAGTCGCTGCGCTCCAGCCCGCTGCGCGGGTGCGAGAGCCGAGAGAACGGTAGTCGGTCGAGAGGATCCCAA
>NZ_JADFUE010000110.1:0-13400 GCF_054967145.1 Bradyrhizobium sp. UFLA06-24 | reverse complement strand
TGGCGTTCGAACAACGACCACGTTCTAGCACTTTGATGCTGTTGGAGCGGGCCGTTCCACCACATCAAGTTTTATCCGGTCCTGAGTTCGCCCCGGCTGTTGGATTTGCTCGGTTGGGCGGTGGCAGCGGCGGGAGCTGGCGCGGAGCCATCGGCATAGCGCAGCGCCAGATCCCGTCGCGGGTTGCAGGTGAAGGCAAACTCCGATGGTGTTTTCCATCCGAGTTGCGAGTGAGGTCGCGTATCGTTGTAGTCGGCCCGCCAATGTCCGAGTTCGACGCGGGCCTGGGCCAGCGACGTGAACAGCGTCTCGTTCAACAATTCGTCTCGGAGACAGCCATTGAAGCTTTCGATGAAGGCATTCTGCGTCGGCTTGCGGGGCGCGATGTAATGCCAGTCGACACGGCTCTGGTCGGCCCATGTCAGGATGGCGTTGCTGGTCAATTCGATGCCGTTGTCGCTGACCACCATTTTGGGCTTGCCGCGCTCAATCATCAGCCGGTCCAGCTCCCGCGCCACCCGGGAGCCCGACAGTGAGGTGTCGGCCACCAACGCCAGGCATTCGCGCGTGCACTCGTCGACCACGGTCAGGATGCGGAAGCGGCGGCCATCGGTGAGCTGGTCCGAGACGAAGTCGAGCGACCAGCGGTCATTCGGCGCTATCGGCACCACCATCGGCGCCCTGGTCCCGAGCGCCCGCTTGCGGCCACCACGGCGACGGACCGCGAGCCTCTCTTCCCGGTAGAGCCGGAACAGTTTCTTGTGGTTGACCAGATAGCCCTCCCGCCTGAGCAGAACATGCAGGCGCCGATAGCCGAAGCGACGGCGCACCTCGGCAATCGCTCTCATGCGTTGGCGTAGGGCCGCGTCGTCCGCCCGGGTCGTCCGATATCTGATGGTCATGCGGCAACAGCCGATGGCTTTACACGCCCGCCGTTCGCTCATCCCGTGGGCGTCCACGATCGGCCAAAAGCCGCTTCAGCCGCGTGTTCTCATCCTCCAGCGTCCTCAGCCGCTTGGCCTCCGAGACCTCCATCCCGCCAAACTTGGCTTTCCATTTGTAGATGCTGGCATCGCTGACGCCGTGCTTCCGGCACAGATCGGCAACCGACACGCCAGCTTCGTGCTCCTTCAAAATCCCGATGATCTGCTCTTCCGTAAAGCGGCTGCGCTTCATGCTCTGGTCCTCATATCGGCCAGAGCGAACTTCAATCTGGATTAAGTCCACGGGGCAAGGTCATACGGCATGACGCTCGCGAGGCGCTCACCTTTTGCTGTCGAGTAGGCCGAGGGAGTTTCACCCTCGGCCGCTCACAGATCCGGACGTGATACTCTCGCATCATCCGGCTCCTGTTATCCAACCGTAGCCCGTCCAAGCTTTTGCCAATGGACAAAGAGCTTTGGATTTTGCTTCGCCATCTCGTTGAGTTTCCGCAACGACCGTCCCCGATGGCCCTTCAGTTGCTTGTACTTGCACCGAAGCCACGCGCCGAGGCGCTCATCGAAGTACTCATAGAGCCTACGCAGTTCCGTCGGGTAGAATCGCCCGTAGTATTGATCCCAGCCCCGAAGGACGGGGCTGAGACTACGCGCGATGTCTTCAAGCGGAAGCGGCGAGTGCTGAGGCAAGCGCCATCCTCGAATGCGAGCCCTCATCTCCTTGAGAGAGTTCGGACTCACGCCCGGAAGGAAGCAGGTGAAGATCCTGCCCCACCGGTTCTTCGCCATACGGGGGCGGAAGCTAAAGCCCAGGAAGTCAAAATGGATCTGCGGGTAGGACCGCCGTCGATTGCTGTCAGCGCAGTAGACCACTTTAGTCTTCTCCGGATGCAGCAATAAATGGCAGTCAGCAAACCGTCGTTCCAGCGCCGATTTGAGTTCCTCCGCTTCCTGCCGCGTGCGGCAATGGCAGATGATGTCGTCGGCGTAGCGTTCGAACGGAATGTGGGGATAAGACCCCTTCATCCAAACATCGAACACGTAGTGCAGGAACAAGTTTGCCAGGATTGGACTGACCACACCCCCTTGAGACCTGCCTGTCGTCCTCGCCCGAACCGATCCATCGGGCATCTCGACCGGAGCCTTAAGCCACCGCTCAATGTAGAGCCGGATCCAGTCAGCTTTCGTGTGTCGATAGACCGCGCGCATCAAGAGTTCATGATCGATCGTGTCGAAAAAGCTCTTGATGTCGAGATCTACGACCCAGTCGTGCTGCCAGCACCGCTTACGCGCCTGCTCTATGGCCTGATGGGCCGATTTTCCGGGCCTGTAGCCGTAGGAGTCCGGATCAAATTCTCCATCCAACACCGGCTCCAGACACCGTTTGACCACCATCTGGGCGATACGGTCCGCGACCGTCGGTATGCCAAGAGGACGAATCCCACCGCCGGCCTTAGGAATCTCGACCCGCCGCACTGGTGGCGGGAAGTAACTTCCTGACACCAACCGATTCCACAGCCGGTAGCGGTGGTTCTCAAGATCGCCGGCAAAGTCTTCGAGACTCTGGCCATCGACGCCCGCCGCCTTTCCCTTCTTCACAAGCTTATAGGCTTCCCACACCATCCGCTTGGTGATGGGCAACGGTTTGCCGGAGTTCACCGTGCTCCTCCCGGTCTTCCCGGTTGGCGCAGTGACGCCGGCAGGATAACGCAACCCCTTTGCTCCACGGCCATTACAGCCGCTTCCTCACTATTACGGGTTGCTCCGCCCCTGACGCATTGCGTCAGGTTCCGACGTTCCGTGTTGAAGCCTGTGACGAGATCATGCCGCCTATGCACCGGCTGCCGCGTGGGCCGTAAACAGGCTCCGCCCACACTCCTCCGAGCGCTACTACCCCACGCCCGTCTTGACAGCATCTTGAACCCATTTCGATACGTCATCGGCGGTTCGCTTGCACTCATCTTCTTGTCACTTACCTGACGGTTTCATTCACCGCCTTTTTCCTCATCGCTCACCACCGCGCCTTTTGAACGCGGCAGCATGAGGTGGTTTGAAGCCTGCCCCTGAAGGCCGGCTCCGGGAGGCCAAACTCCCATCTTCAACACAGCATCACCGGCGTCGCCGCCGGTGTTCGTTGCACACGGTAATGCGGGTTTTGTTTCCGACAGGAATGTCGCGACTCCGACGTCGCGCAGCGGCTCCGTTTGACCAACCCATCAAATGAAAGGCGCTGCCGACAGTTCTACCTTCTGGCATGTAGCTTGCTGCGTGGGCCGAACGCGACCTTGCCGTTCCGAAGATACACGAGCAATCAATCGGCCGAGTGGTCGCGACGCAACGAACATCGTTCTCCTACCGCCCTATGAAGAGAGGACTGCTAGCTTATGAGTGATAGGAGGCATGCAAAGCTTGGCATATTTCTGTTGGCCGGCGCTCAGCGCAATGAGACGTACATTCGCGCGTAACAAAGCCCCCAATGATCAAGCATTTCGGCGCCGATCGTCCCTCCTTGCAACCGCAGAGAAGGTGGAACTGGGAGCTCCTCGTCGCACTTCTCATAAATGCGGTGCTTTGGGCTGGAATCTACTTGGTCATCACAGCCTTCTTCTGACAGCCTCCCGTGCATGGCGACCGCGCGAGGCTTCTAGGGCCTATCGCATGCTGCAGCCGCCACGGCTGCGAATAACCTGATGCCGGCGCGCAATTCGCGCTGCGACCTGGATTTAGAGTGCGCTGCTCCGGCGACCGCAACAGGAATTCCGACGCATAACCCAGATGTCTGAAATGAAAGACACTGATATGCCGTTGCGGCCGCGGCTAAGTGCCAAAAATGACCAGTAGCAGCTCGACGTACCGCGCAGGTGGCATCCGGGCTTCCTCGTTAGGCGCAACGGATTGACTGCAAGTGAGAACTGGTACTCCGCATTACCGTTATGTGAAAGCTAGCTTTCGAGAAGCTGACGAAGCAAAGAGACCTGAAGGAACGTTGGGCAAGCGGCCGGCTCCGCCCTCACGTCCTATGGCATAGGACGGCCCGGCCGCCTCGCTCCTCGCTCCCGCAACGCTCGGAGCAGGCGGGATTGACTTGCTTGTTGAGCGATATCAGCCTCGCCCTTGGGTTGGGTATAGTTCAAAAGGCTGAAGCCTTGATTGGCCGTAGCAGCGCTTACAGCTCTTGCTCAGGCCACGTATCGTCCTCATTTTTGCGCATCCGCCACACGAGGGCGCGCTGCGCTAACTTGTCGTATTCGAAGGCAATCTTAAGCAACCTGTCTTTTGCTTTCCCGTCAACGAGCGCTGCCGCCTTCTTTCGCGTTGCTTGCGCGCGGCCTCGCCAGTGATCGGGTTGGTAGAGTTTGCTTTTCGGATTCATGCCGAGAGCATGCAATTCGTAGATCAAACAATTGCGACACCTACGCTCCGTATCATCACGTAGGAGCGACGCTCGTGGCTCGGCTGCCGAAGCGGTCGATCCCTAGTCCACAGCCCCCGACAGCTTTAGACCATCGGTCTTATGAAGAGACTTTGAATCGCATGCATCGTTAGATTGTACGAGTTGGGACAAGTGGGGATCACCACTGAGAGCCAGGGGATTCCTGACATCACGACATTTGCGAATGCTTCAAATATGTACGCTAGCCCAGGACGACGAAATAGAGAGCCTAACACCATCCGGTGCAGGCCTACCCCCGATTCATCGAATGTCATTCCCGGCGGATGACGGGCTCCGTACAATGAGAACCGCAAAGTAGAATAACGAGCTTGCCGACAGCCAGCTAAGCAGATCCGCAGCTTTCCGGTTGGCAGATGATGCGCTCCGCACACAGCAAGAACAAAACGTCACCCCACCCGAATTGAAGGAATGTTATGATTCAGAAACAACGAACTAAGTTGGCTTCGGACCTCGGACTTCGCTACGGCGCCATCGCTCTTGGCCTGGCAATGACAACGGTCATGCTCGCGCCAGCCAACGCGCTTGATCAAGCGCCGACCGCAGAGGAGAAAGAGGCCTGTATGGAAGACGTGTTACGCCTTTGTAGTAGTCACATACCAGATCGCTTTGCTATCACTGTCTGCCTCAGATCCAAGCAAGATCGCCTCAGTCAGCAATGCCGATACGTGATCTCCGGGCGGGACATCGGCAATCAGAGCAGCAGATCGAAGTGAAGGTGCTACGACTTGTCCGCCCGGCTCCTTACCAGAAGTCGTCCCAGCTCACGTGCAGCACATCGCACGAAGGTTAACCGGCGGCCCCCGCCACGGCGGCGCCGGAAGCCAAAAGCCTTGTGACCCTCCTAATATCGCCGGCAAGCAGGCTCGAGACGACGCTATTGTTCTGGTATCAAGCGACTGCAGTCCTCTGACCAGCCGCCGGCGTCCTATCTAGGGCACCATCGAATGGAGAGGGCTTGACCCTCACGTAGCGTCAGGTTGTAGCGTCGCCACAGATGCTCACGTTTCATCTGTCGGCCGCCTGTTGGACAAGTGCGGCATAGCGAGTGCGAATAGACAGGCAGCTGCAACAAGGCACTCGGCTGCAAAGACGTCTGGCTGAACGGTCGCAGCTCAGATTGGACAAGGGACGTGCACAGTTCGATGGAACCGCTCAAGTCGATCATCGCGAAAGTTGCCACGGGCGCCATACTGACGCGCGAGGAGGCTGCGTCAGCGTTCGACAGCATGATGTCGGGTGACGCAACTCCCTCGCAGATCGGTGGCTTGTTGATTGGGATGAGAGTCCGCGGCGAAACAGTCGAAGAAGTCACCGGCGCCGCGTCCGCAATGCGGAATTTAATGCCCAAGGTGGAAATGCAATGCGACCCCATCGATATCACTGGTGCGAGCGACGGGGCGATGCGTCCGCTCAACGTATCGACGTGCGCTTCCTTCATCGTCGCCGGGGCCGGCGTTCCTGTCGCCAAGTATGTTAACCGCGCTGCGACTTTGCGTTCAAGCACCGCAGACGTGTTGGCGAGTCTAGGCGTAAAGGTCGATCTCAAGCCTGATGCGATCGCACGTTGTGTGCACGAAGCCGGCATTGGCTTCATGTTTGCGTCAGCCGGCTATCCTGCGATGCAGCGCATCAGCCAGATCCGAAGCGTGCTTGGAACCCACACAATGTTCAATCTAATCGAGGCTTTGTCTAATCCGGCCGGCGTCAAGCGGCAGATCCTTGGAGTTTTCGCTCGCAAATGGGTGCAGCCATTGGCGTACGTCTTGAAGAACCTGGGTGCCGATTCGGTATGGGTTGTTCATGGCTCGGACGGGCTCGATGAAATATCCCTCGCCGGGACAAGCTTTGTTGCTGCGGTCGAGGCCGGTACAGTCCGCACGTTCGAAGTGACGCCGGAAGAAGCCGGGCTCCCCCGCTACCGCGCCGATGCGCTGGAGAGCTGTGATTGCGAGTCTCATGCCATTGCGTTAGAGAAAGTGCTCGACGGCCTCCCAGGCCCTTTTCGTGATGCCGCACTTTTGAACGCGGCGGCGGCACTGGTGGTGGCCGGTCGTGCCTCGAACCTACAGCAAGGCGTGGCACTTGGCCAAGAATCACTTGATCACGGCGCTGCAGCCGCCCGGCTGACTCGCTTGATTGCGGTTTCAAACGCCTAAAGCTGAGCTGGCTGAGGCTCGACTAATGCGATCAAGAGTGCAGCTTACGTGCGCAAGAATATTGCAGCTGCAAATGCGCGCCACTTCTGCGGAATTTGAGTGAGCGCCGCTGACGAAACAACTCGCGCTGAGCAGGTGTCCGACAGCCACCCCTTTGCCGACTAGAGGCTGTTCTCGGCCCGGTTGCTGAGGTGAGGACCCGCGGCGCAACGTGCGTTACGCGCCAAAGGAGACAATGGATGATGCCCTGGCAGAGGATGGAAACACTGGGAACGATCGCAACAATAGAACACATCATCCGGAAGTTTCGGGAATTGATCGATACAGATAGCTCCATCCCGCCAGAGCTGCGGCGTGCGCTGCACGATACCCTGGATGAGCATCTTTTCGAGGCAAAACGACGTGTTCTGCTGAGAGCGCATTAGGTGCGCCGTTGCCGCCTACATGCCGAGAGACTGGCAGGCCAGCGTGGCGCTTTACGCAAACGCCAAAAACACTTGCCAAGCTTGGCTTCGATATCTCGCCTTCTCAGACTGACCGCCGATGGTGATTCCCGCATACGCCCCCTGAGCAACTCCAAATTTCGCCGGAAGCGAGCGGCGACGTGCGTTGGGTACGCCGCCGACGCGTTCGCTGGATCTCTCCTCAATGGCCCTCATTAACTGGGGCTCGCCCCCCTCACGGCGGCGCTACATGTTCGCGATAGCCCCTTGGGGGACTGCTTGGGCCAGCATTACCTTGGTCACGTTTTCATAGGCCGCAAAAAAGGGGCTTGAATCTGACGTAACGTTAAATCGTACGCTCTCGGGCGTGGCACCTATCGTGTGAGGGACTGCGAATGCCTCAGCTGGTCATATCCGCTGACCGATGGCCGGTCATGCTCCTCATTGTCTATAGTCCCTCGCTCGGGAGGGCTGTGCAGCGAGTTCCGATCGCGGCGCCAGAGCTCGCACGTAGCTCTAAATGGTTCGGCATTTCTGATCCTGACAATATGGCCGCCGGCGGCCACTTCGCCACGGGAGCCGATAAGGTCAGAATTGATCGACGTGGAAGTCTATCGGAAGCGCTTAGGTGGCGCCCGCTTCCTGAAGCTGCTCGTCTCGCGCAGCAACGCACAAAACTCAGTTCGCCGAACCCGCCACCTTCAAGCTCCTTTCCGCACCTGGCAAGGCGTTTCGACCGTGCAAGGTTTGGCAGATGGTGAGCCCGCGCGGGTTTCGACGAGTGGCCCGCGCGGGCGACTCCGCGTGACCAGCGCGGCATCGGAAGAAATTGTTTGGCAGGCTGGAGCAGCAAGTTGAAAGACCGCGATGGCCTTAAGAAGGTCCTGTTAGTTCATCATGTTGAAGGCCAGTGCCGTTGCATCATCGGTTTCAAAGATGGAGATATGAGAGCGGCCTATATGTGCGGCGAGCCTGTATATCAAAAACGCGGCAAGAAGACCTCTTCGTGGTGTGCCGATCATTACCGGAAGATGCACACCGCAGCTGAGCAGAGCGGAGTGATCGATCGATCGGCAGATTTCCCTCGAGCGATATCCATCGTTCGCACCCCATGACAGCCATTAAAAGAAGGCTTCCGCCAAGACCGTGTGAGCACAGCCTGTACAAGCGCCAGCCGAAGCATATGACCGGGGCCTCGTCAGGATTTGGGGGGCCGTTGCGGGTGGCGCAAACAGAATGCGCGGACCTGACACGCATGAATAGCAAGCTGAATTTTTCCACCCCGGCCGAGGGAAGCGCTACCTATACCTTTGACAAGACCGCGATTCATTTCGAACGGAAGCCGTCCAGCTATGTCATCCTCAATCGATACATTGAGCGGATCGCTCGCGCCTTGGAGAGCCAGTTTGGTGCCCTGAGAGGAGCCCGACTCGAGATCCCCAGCCTCGCCGGCGACAATGGACACTGCGAGGCCGATGGATCTATTCCGCTTCACCGCGGCAAAACAACTCTCGATTATTTCAAGCGAGAATATCTTTCCAGCAAGAATAGAGCGAGTGCTTACGGAACATCCAAATGTAGCCGAATGCTGGTCGGTCGAGCCGTTGCTCGATGGGAAGACGCACCCGCCGCTTATGTGACCAAGCGGCGGCGACTGCCGGATCGAGGCGCAAGCGCTGATCGCCCATGTTTGGTCAGAGCCCGTTTATCGGGCTCTGCGAGATCATTTCATACGCGGCCGAGCCATAAATTGAGATCGGCAGATTCGAGGCGGGCCGTTCTCTCCCGCTGCATCGCAGGTGACATCGAGATGGCGCAAATTCTCCCCTCTCCCAGAGCCTTGCCACGGCATGGCAACGACTTCGTGGTTGCCATGACGATCCCATCCTGATCACGACCAGATGTCCGGAGGTCGAGAATGCCGCGAATCCTGATTATGAATGCCGGTACGCCTCAGATGTCGGGCGCCCACCTAACAAAAGCTCAACTTTCGCTGGCCGCCAACTCGGCATTTCGTTCAGCGTGGTTTGCTCAGGAGGGCGACCTGATAGTCTCTCCGGTAGTGATCCCGGCCGATCTGTTATCCTTCATTGGCGGAACGCTCAATTTCCATTCATCGGCTCTTCGCCTGCTTGTACCTGCGAGCCGCCAATCGACAATCCTCGATGATTGTACGTTACTGTCCAAAACTGTTGTCGAGCGGCTCAAAAGACATATTCGCCAGAAATCAGACTGGCAATTGTATCCCTGCTACTCTACTGAAGGCGTCGCACGCTTGGCGGCCATTCTAGGCATACCGAAGACCGGTGACGACTTCGCTTTGCAGCGCGGGCCTGATCTGTTGAATCGCAAGAGCCACTTCCGTCAATTGGCAACAAGCGTTGCACTTCCGCTCCCCCATGGATCAGTCGCGACAGACCCAAATGGACTGTTCAAAGCCGTCACCTCCCTCAAATCCGAGACCGGCACGGTCATTGTAAAGTTGGATAATGGAGCTGGTGGAGTTGGAAACGTCATCCTGACCAGCAATAAGAGCGATCCGCTACCTGGAGCCAGAGATACTCGGTGGGTTTCGTGGCCGTCGTTTGATCCCGAAGCATTGTGGTCTGAGATGACAACAGCCTCGTGTAAGACGCTGGTCGTGGAATCGTACCACTTGGCCCGATCTTTATTCTATCTCGAGTATACAATCCAGGATGATGCATCAATCGCTTTTGTCAATAGTGGAAGCATACGTCTGCGTAAAAGCGCAGACCGATCCGAAAGAGCTCTGATCCGGACGGGACTTGAGCTTCCAAGCGACTTGGAGGAAGAGCAATTGTTAGCTGCCCAGGCCCATGCCTACCGTTTTGTGGCACTCGCGCGAGACCTGGGGTATCGCGGAATGATCAACATCGACGCCATTTTCGCACAAGACGGGCGGTTGCTGTTCAATGAAGCGAACGGCCGCTGGGGTGGCGGCTCGGTGTTACACAACATTGCCGTCCGGCTGCTAGGCGTCGACTATTTCGGCTGTAACGTTATTTTATCTGTGAGAAATGTGCGATCAGCATCCTTCCGGGCGGCGCATGATCGTCTCGTCAAGGATGGACTTATATTCGACCACACACGTAAGGAGGGCGTGATCCCGCTTGCTGCCGATGAAAAGGCTGGCACTGTGGAGTGCGTTGTGATTGCGCCGAACAGGCCCGCGGCCCACGATCAGCAACACCGACTATTGAAGTCGTAGCAAACATCGTCAGCCGCTCAATTCATCGCTTCGAAGCCTGGGATACACCATCGCGCACCGGGAACGCGCGCCTCCCTTCCTTCACGTGGCGACGAAGGTGCCCCAATCACCGAGCAAGCTTTGGTCGGACGATGAATGGTGGCCCTATGAGAGTGCTCTTGTTCGTCCCGGACGAGACCAGCGGTGCGCCGAAGCTTGTACAGCGACGAGCGTCATGGCGTAAGGCTGCCAGCGCAGTTGCCGACCCCAAAAGCTAATCGCATTGCACGTCCTGCTTGGCCGATTTGCGACGCCTACGTTGAAACTCGACAATACGATGGGCGATTGCACTCGCTGGCTTGGGTTTATGCGAGTTTCACTATGAAATAAGCGGCCCCAAAAGACCGCACTTTGCCGGCACGTAAATTGCTGCATAGGAGCAGGAGTTGCCGCAAAGAACGCGGCCGCAGCAGCTATCTTCGGAGCCCCAATGAGGCTGATCCGATTGATCTTGTTCGACTTGGCTTTGATTCTGCTTGCATCTGGAGTTGCAAAAGCCATGAATGTGGCCGCTGGCGCAAGTTCCGCATTTGTCAGGCAGACTGCTCTGCGCGAGGTGGCACCGAGCTCCAAGCATGGTGGTCCCTACTACAGCCAAACGCCGCTCGTTCCCGGGCAGCCGCCGGACAACCCCGGTCGGGACCAGCTGGCTGACAATTCCGCGGGGATGCAACCCAGCTTTGGATGTGTGGTCCGTGAGTCCCGACGCCCGACTAGCTATATCTTCGATAGCACTGAGAGGCTCAATCTCCCGCCCCGTGTGATGCCGTCGATCTGCAATCCTATCGCCTCGCCTCTCAGCCTCCTACCTGCGGGCAGCGGAATGGTCATCATGGCCTTTGCGACCACTCTCCTCGTGATTGTGGTGATTGTGGTGGAAATATTCGGCCCATTGTAACGGCGTGAGGCCCCAACCGCTCCCCTTTCGGCGCCCGCGATACAGCTCGGCATGAGCGGATCCGTGGAGGAGGAACGATGGCAAATACCATGCTCGAGCCAGTAGCAAGGTGATCGTCGCGTCGAGGTGATCACTGGGATCGTCGCCGACGATGGACGGGCGAGGAAAAGGCCCGGATCGGGGCGCAGAGCTTGGAGTAACAATGACACGACCAAAGCGATCACTTCATCGCCACAGCCAAGCCCTAGATCCACAGGCTTGTGCTGGCCTGCCTGCTGGATCATCTCGCCAAGCGCGTCCACGAACTCACGCCCGGAATTGGTAACCTCAGAACGTCGCTCATGCCCCATGAGCGAGGTCGGCCATCCGCTCAAGACGCCCAACTAGGGGCCGTCACCGGACGCGTACGATCAATGTAAGCCATCGCTTGCGACCAGACTCGTGTCGGACCTCACGAAGGACCCGCAAGATGGGAAAGCCATCAATTCCCCGGAGAGCTCGCTCAGCCCACGATTTGCAGAGACCCATACCAGGCGCGGCACGCTAGGGCCGAGCGTTAGAACCCTCGATGATCCGGCGGTTCACGCCGCTGCGTTTTGAACAGAAGTATACGAGGGATCGGCGCTCCCCGCTTGATACCGGCTTTACCTCATGCCGGACCTTACAGGTTGTGACAAGCACAGCGCCAAATGGCGGCCGGAATACGTGTTGTTCGTACCCGGTTGGATATACCACGAATTCACCGCCGTCGAAGTCTCTCGCTAGCTGCACAATCACCGAGTACTCGAAATCCGGATCACTCGCCGCATCCAAATGAATGCCGATAAAGGACCCCGGCGGCATACGATGCATCTGGCATCGGCGAACCACGTAATCTGCGGATGCTCCGAAGATCTTTCTTAGCGCGAAGCTGCGATCTCTACTTTCGAGCAGCTCCATGATCTGACCCGAAGCAGTACCACTCACGTTGCTAGGCGCGTGGCCGGGCGGGTCTACCCTCACGCGCTGGACAAAGACGCTGTGCAAGTCGCCCGCATCTCCCTCCCGCACTTCTTCTTCCGGAATCTCAGCCTGCAGCTGATCGATCCTGGCTATGTCGTCTTGAGTGAATAACATTTGCGGGGCGATTACGACGGACCCCTTTACTAGCAGCTCAATCCGGTACTTTGTCAGGACTTCTTCTGAAAGAAGACAGGATTTATCTTTCATTGCGCGCGCCATTCGAGCTCACTCCTTTGATCTTCGAAGCATGACTCCGGGTCCTGCTGCATTGACAGGAATGCTTGCTCCCAATGCGCGCCATCGAACTCAGATATTCTTAAGTGCTCGATGGTCTTTCTATCCAGACATCGGATATTTACGCTGTACCCGGAGGGATTCGACCTCGGCCTATAGAATGGCTTTACGCCACAAAGCCGGCAAAACGTGTGCCGCGCAATATTCTTGTTGAACTGGTATGTCGTGAGGAACTCTTCGCCGCACTCGATGCGCAGCTTATCGCCAGGTACGAGCAAGTGGACAAATCCAGACATTTGACAAATTGAGCAATTGCATCGAACTGCAGAGAGCTCTCGAGGTGCATTGACGTAGAATTTGATAGCGCCGCAATGACAACGGCCATGATGTTGCATCTCGGAGTGATCATCTCCCGTACGCGCCGCCGTTCCGAGCAGATCGCGACACCACTGGACGCTGAGCCGATAGGCTCGGCCGAATTCATTCAAAAAGCGATCATTAAGGCCAGGCTGCACAAGTTCACCAATCAGCCGGCCTGTCATTTCTCCGTGGTACTTCTCCGCGGGATCTTCTCCGCCGACATGGCCGCGAAAATACTCAAGATCGTCCGGCCGCGCCTTGAAGGTTTTGACCAGAGTGGTCCACAGCGACTGGATCATGTCTGCAGCATGGAGCTCAAAGGCGACCATGTAGGCGCAACGAACCAGGGGGTCTTTCGATGACAATCCGGCATAGAGAGAATGCAGGTACTGCTTCGTCCTGTCGCTATAGTTGGGCCTTATCGCTCTGCCGAGTAGTCGTGCAGCATCCTTTCTCAAGAGGTTGGAGTGAAAGTTTTCTGTCAAAAGAATATCGGGCAACGCCGCCTTGCCGCCCCGGAGAATCCCGCCATGGCCACCGGTCTCATCCCAGCAGATAAAATTCGCGACCACGCTGGTCAGTTCAATGTCCCTCCCAATGTCCCGATTTTGATGCATTGCATCGAATATGAGGTCCCTTTGCGACCC